>NC_018011.1:2496847-2806195 GCF_000265365.1 Alistipes finegoldii DSM 17242 | reverse complement strand
CTGCTCCGACGATGATCCGACCGTTCCGGAACCGGAAGCCGTGATGCCGCCGGCCCCGGTTGCATCGGACATCACCTCCGACTCCTTTGCAATCTCATGGGAAGCGGTCGAAGGAGCCGTATCGTACACCTATACCCTGCAGCATAAGAATCCCCACGGCGCAATCACGGTGATCGTTCCCGAAACCAACACCGATGCGCTCTCGGCAGCTTTCACCGACCTGAAAGCATCGACAGCCTACACTTTCCGCATCAAGGCGCTAGGCGACGGCGAAAAGACGCTCGACTCGGAGTGGTGCGAATGCCCGGTAACGACCGACGAACCAGAATATCTCTCAGGTCCGTGGGTGACGTTCGAAGTCAACTACGAAGAACGCACCAGCTATTACTGCCGCATCACGGCTACGTTTACCCCCAACGACAAGACCGTCGCCTATTACGCCACGTGCGTATACGGCAGCTATTTCGACGACGACCCGGACGATCCCGATTTCGAGCCTAACACCGAAGAGGACATGATCGGGTATCTGAGTGCCCAAAAACCCATCTCCAACAACACGCTGACCGAATCGTCTTGGGGATACTCCACCGAGTACATCCTCGCCGTAGTCGGCGTCGATGCCGACGGCAATTTCGGCAAGCTCAACTGGGCCAAACTCAAGACTCCGGCACGCTCGTCGTCGGGCGATCAGGGCCAGAGCGAGGCCGCGCTGCGCATCCAGCACGTGGTGGTCAACTCCTCCGAACTCGAAGGCGCCCCCGAAAACTGCTTCGCAACGGTATACCGTTTCGAACCGACCGCCGGCGCCCGCGCATTCCGCTACGAGGACGGCTACTACAAGGGCGATTTCGCCAAAAAGGAGACATCCTACTGGCGCCAGTATTTCTCGTCGCTCGCCAATGCCTACGGCGAAGACTACGACGGCTACTACTCCGGCTGGAAAAGCAGCATGGATCTGGAAGTGAGCGCCGACGGATTCTATTACTACGACGTCACGTTCTGGGACGTTTCGATGGCAAACGAAACCTTCGAAGTGATCTACATGGCCTACGATGCCGACGGCGTTCCCGGCGTCCCGGCCTGCTACACGGTGACCCTGCCCGCGGAGATACCCGCCGTAACGCCCCAGCAGGCACCTTCGGCATATAAGGCTGCGGTCGCAGCAGCCAACCGACTCGCACATCCGCAGGCCCTTCCCCGCCGCCGCTGATCTGCGGAACGGTTGAAAACGAAAAGAGGATACCTTCTGTACTGCACCCCAAAAGTTGGACACTTTTGGGGTGTTTTTTATGAAATATAATTATGAGATTCGTTTAAAGGCCGTAAAACTGGTACTCGAAGGCGGACTTTCGGTTAGGGAAGCCGGATGTCACTTGGGCTGTGGCCGCTCGCAAGTTCACTTGTGGGTAACATTATTCGAGCGCCATGGCCTTGCCGGCCTTAAGCTGCGCCACGGTAGCTACAGTGCAGAATTTAAGTTGTCAGTTTTGAAGCATATGCACCAAAATCATCTATCTTTGCTGGAGACAGCAGTGCATTTCGGCATTCCGGGCCCTTTTGTTATTCGTCAATGGGAGCGGCTCTATCAAAACCAAGGTGCTGAAGGCCTGCGGCGTAAACCGCAAAGAAGGAGGCCGGCCATGAGTAAATCGAAGACTAAAAAAGTCAAACTCAAAACGACTCCGCACGAAGAGTTGCTTAAGGAACTGGAGTATCTTCGTGCCGAGAATGCTTACTTAAAAAAATTGCAGGCCTTAGTCGAGGAGCGCATTGTCCGCGAGAGCGGGAAAGAGCCCAAGCCATCGAAGGACTAAGGCCGCAGTGCCGGCTTTCAGTATTGCTCAAAGCCGCAGGGATGGCGCGAAGCACATTTTATTATCACTTCAGAAAATCAAAACAACCCGATAAATATGCTCGCGAAAAAGAGAGTATTATAAGGTTATATCACGAACATAAGGGGCGTTATGGTTATCGGCGCATTACCGTTGAAATGAATAAGATCGGATATGCGATAAATCACAAAACCGTACTTAAGCTGATGAATATTTGCGGGATAAAAAGTCAGGTCAGGCTCCGTAAATACTGTTCATACAAAGGACAGATCGGACGGATAGCGCCCAATCTTCTGCAACGCGACTTTGCAGCCGAAAAACCGAATCAGAAGTGGGTTACTGACCTTACGGAATTTTCGGTTTGCGGCGTAAAGTTATATCTATCGCCGATTATGGACTTATATAACCGGGAGATTATTAGCTATAAAATAGCTGAACGCCCTAACTTTATGCAGATCATGAAGATGCTGGACGATGCGTTTGCCAGAATACCGGATTCTCCGGGTATTGTCTTGCATTCCGACCAGGGCTGGCAGTATCAGATGAAGCAGTATCAGCTCCGTTTAAGACAGAAAGGTATTACACAGAGCATGTCGCGCAAGGGTAACTGTCTGGATAACGCTGCTATGGAAAGTTTCTTTGGATTATTGAAGTCCGAATTATTATATTTGCAAAAATTCTCATCCATAGACCATTTCCGAAAAGAATTGGAAGAATATATCGACTACTACAATAACAAGCGGATAAAGAAATACTTAAACAACATGAGCCCGGTACAATACCGAACTCATGCCATCTAAACAAATACTAATCCGTCCAATATTTGGGGTGCACTTCATTCACGGGTATCCTCTTTTTCCATGCCGGATGCCGCCGGTCTCAATAGCGGTAATGCTCCGCCTTGTAGGGACCGTCGGGACTCACGCCGATATAATCCGCCTGTTTTTCGGTCAGGCGGGTCAGCTCCACGCCCAGATTGTCCAGATGCAGGCGCGCCACCTCTTCGTCGAGATGCTTGGGCAGACGGTAAACGCCCACTTCGAGCTTCTCCTGCCAGAGTTCCATCTGCGCCAGACACTGGTTCGTGAAGGAGTTCGACATCACGAACGAGGGATGGCCCGTAGCGCAGCCGAGGTTCACGAGACGGCCTTCGGCCAGCACGAAAATCGAATGTCCGTCGGGGAAGGTGAACTTATCGACCTGCGGCTTGATATTGGTCTTCACGGCGCCCGACTTTTCGAGCCGCGCCATCTGTATCTCGTTGTCGAAGTGGCCGATGTTGCAGACGATCGCCTGATCGCGCATCCGCTCCATATGCTCCAGCGTGATGATGTCGCAGTTGCCCGTGCAGGTCACGAAGATATTGCCTTCGCCGAGAGCGCTTTCGACGGTCTTCACCTCGAAGCCCTCCATCGCCGCCTGCAGGGCGCAGATCGGGTCGATCTCGGTCACGATAACGCGCGCTCCGTACGAACGCATCGAAGCGGCGCACCCCTTGCCCACGTCGCCGTAGCCGCACACGACCACCACCTTGCCGGCGATCATCACGTCGGTCGCACGCTTGATGCCGTCGGCCAGCGACTCGCGGCAGCCGTAGAGGTTGTCGAATTTCGACTTGGTGCAGGAGTCATTGACGTTGATGGCCGGAACGAGCAGTTCGCCCGCTTCCTGCATCTGGTAGAGCCGGTGTACGCCCGTAGTGGTCTCCTCGCTGACGCCCTTCCATTCGGCCACCGTGCGGTGCCATTTATCCTTGTCCTCGGCAAGCACCTTCTTCAGCGTGTCGATAATCACCTCCTCTTCATAGGAGGAGGGTTCGTAATCGAGCGTCGAAGCGTCGTCCTCGGCTTTGAAGCCCTTGTGAATCAGAAGCGTCGCATCGCCGCCGTCGTCCACGATCAGCTGCGGGCCTTTGCCGCCCGGAAACGACAGCGCCATGGCCGTACACCACCAGTATTCGGGCAGCGTCTCGCCCTTCCATGCGAAAACGGGAACGCCCGTCTCGGCAATCGCGGCGGCGGCATGGTCCTGCGTCGAGAAGATGTTGCACGAACACCAGCGCACGTCGGCGCCCAGTTCCACGAGGGTCTCGATCAGCACGGCGGTCTGGATGGTCATATGCAGCGAACCCATGACGCGCACGCCTTTCAGCGGCTTCTGCGGACCGTACTTGCGGCGCACGGCCATCAGTCCGGGCATTTCGTGCTCGGCGATCTCGATCTCTTTGCGTCCCCACCCGGCCAGCGACATGTCGGCTACCTTGTAGGGCATTGTCAAGTCTAAATACATAACTGTTTATTTTAATTTCAAAATATATTCCTTGTCTTTTTCGATCTGCGCCCGCAGCTCCTCCAGCGTATCGAACCGCCGCTCGTCGCGGATCTTTTCGAGCAGTTCCACGCGCAGCATACGGCCGTACAACGCCCCGCGGAAGCCGAAAATATGCGTTTCGAGACGCCGCGCCGTCCCGCCGACCGAAGGATTGCGGCCGAGGTTCGACATCGCGTCGTAAACCGCTCCGTCCACCTCGGCGCGCGAACGGTAAACGCCGTCCTCCGCGGCGACGGAATCGGGAACGGCCACGTTCGCCGTCGGAAATCCGAGCTCGCGTCCGAGCCGGCGTCCGTGTTCCACAACGCCCTCGATAATCACCTTTTCCATCAGATTTTTTCGGTCAGTTTACGCACCAGACTGAACTGCGAGAAGAACTCCTTGGCGAAGACGCGCAGTACGGTATAGGAGGGAATCGCCAGCAGCATGCCGAGGATTCCGGCCAGCGACCCGGCGATCAGAATCACGAGGAAGATCTCCAGCGGATGCGCCTTGACGCGCGACGAATAGAGCGTCGGCTGCAGCACGAAGTCGTCGAGCCCCTTGAGGATCAGCAGCGAACCGATGATGACGACGGCCGTATGCCCCACGGTCATGCCCCCGATCGGGGTCACGATGCCCACGAAGACCGAAACCACGCCGCCGATAAGCGGCCCGGCATAGGGCACCACGTTCATCACGCCCATGACCAGCCCGATGAACGCCGCGTCGGCGGCTTTCATCCCGAAGGCCATCATCGTCAGCGACACGGCGACCATCAACAGCAGGCTTTCGGAGAGGATTCCCGTAAAATAGCGCGCCAGCAAGAGGGTTACGGAGTCGAGCGCACGGGTGATGTTCTCGTGATAACGTTCGGGGAACATCGCCGTAATCATAGCATAGAAAAGCCCCTCGTCCCGCAGGAAGAAGAAGGTGATGAAGGTGATGGAGAAAATAGCGATCACGGAGGAGAGCACGACATTGACGATCGACGCAAAGACCGTGTTGAGCGACTCGATGTCGATCACCTGCTTGAGCGCCGACGCGAGGGCCTCCGAGAGCGAGAAGGTGCTTTCGGGCATGGCGAAGAATTCGTGCAGGTAGCTTTGGGCGCGGGCTATCGGTTCTTCGATGCTCGCCACGACGGTGGCGAAATCGACGTTCGACAACTGGTAGATCTTATTGAAGACCAGCGGCACGAACAGCGAACACAATGTCGCCAGCACCACCCAGATGACGATCAGCGTCGCCAGCGCCGCCAGCCAGCGGGGCACTTTCCAGCCCTTGATATGCAATGCCGCGAGCCGTTTGACCAGCGGATTGCCCATGACGGCCAGCACGGCCGAGATCAGCACATAGACGACGATCGACCGGAAGTACCAGACCAGAAAGAGGACGGCCGCAGCAACCGCCGCGCCCGCAATAAACCGCAGGAAGGTCTGGGGTGTCGCCCTCATACATCGGATGAATTAAGCTTTCGGAAGGCGTGCGATCGGAGTCTGCGAACCCACCACAGGATCGCCGATCTCGACCAGCAGTTCGCTGTTCTTCGGAACGAGCACATCGACGCGCGACCCGAATTTAATGAAGCCGCAGACGCTGTTCTGCTCCACAGGCGAACCCACTTTCATATAGGAGATGATACGGCGCGCGATCAGGCCTGCGATCTGACGGAAGAGAACCTTCTGTCCCGAAGCCATCTTCACCACGGTCGTGGTGCGTTCGTTTTCGGTCGAGGACTTGGGATGCCACGCCACCAGAAAACGGCCCGGATGGTATTTGAAATATTCGACGGTACCGCCCACGGGAACCCAGTTCATATGGACGTTGGTGACGGACATGAAGATCGAAATCTGGAGCATCTCCTCATTCAGATACTCGTTTTCCTTCACGACTTCGGTCACGACGACGCGGCCGTCGCAGGGCGAAAAGGCGAGGTCGGCATCGTGGATGCGCACGCGGCGGGGTTCCCGGAAAAACGCGACGATAAAGAACCAGAACAGCAGCAACAGCACGGCGCTCACCCACAACAGCGAAATATTCGCGTCGCTGACCAGCAGGTGATAGATCAACCACCACAAAAATACGCAAACGGCGCCGGAAATGCCGATAATTTTGTAGCCTTCTTTATTTATTCTCATAACTTAATTTAGGATTGCAGTTACATAACAAAAAGCATATAGACGAAGACGAACGGCGCCGAGAGCAGCAAGGCGTCGAAGCGGTCCAGCACACCGCCGTGTCCGGGGATCAGATTTCCCGAATCCTTGACGCCCGCGGCGCGTTTGAACATCGACTCCACCAGATCGCCCAGCACGCCCGTTGCGGCCGCCACCAGCGCCAGACCGAGCCACGCCCATACATCGGCATCCAATACCCGCGCGGCGGCATAGCCCATCGCCACGGCGCCGGCCAGCCCGCCGAAGAATCCCTCCCACGACTTTTTGGGCGAAAGACGCTCGAACATGCGGTGCCGTCCGACGGACATTCCCACCAGATAGGCGAAGACGTCGTTGGCCCAGATGATGAAGATGTAGAAAATCATCACCCACGGAGTCCACACCTCGCTTCCGATGATCGGAATATAACACATCAGCGAAAGGGGCAATGCTATGTAGCAGACGCCCATCAGCGTCGTGCCGATTCCGGAAGCCGGATTCTGCTGTTTGCGGTAAAGTTCGCAGATGAACATCGCGGGTATCAGCAGGAGCATAAACGCCATTCCGCAGGCAAAAGCCTGACTGGCGCCGCCCAGAATTTCGATGTCGTCCGACACGAACGCGAAATTAAGCGCGAAAAGCACGATGCCTGCCGCCATTCCCACGATTTTTTGCGGGGCATTGCCCTGCTTTTCGGCCAGCCCGTAAAATTCCAGCATGCCGGCGACAAGCATCGCCAGCAACAGTGCGCCGAAACTCCACTGCGACCAGATTACGGCCCCCAGCACCACCACTGCGAGGACTGCGCCGCTCAGTGTACGCACCATGAGGTTCTTCATTTTTTCACTCATCAGATATATCAGCGGGTTAGGTTCGTCGGTTACTTGAGTTCGGATTTTTCGGCGTTCGCGGCTCCCGAAGCGGCGGTTTTCGTTCCCGACGCACTTCCGGCATCGCCTTCCTGCGTCGTTCCGGTCCCGGCCGGCGGAGCGTCCGGCGGCGCAGCCGCCGTTCCGGACGCGGCATCGTCGTCGGCGACGACGACACCCTTTTTCGGGTCGTCATCCTCCCGCGGCACCTGCGCCGCCGGGCCGAGTATGCGTTCGATATCCTCGGCATAGATCGTCTCCTTCTCCAGCAGCAGGTCCGCCATCCGGTTGATCTGTTCGCTTTTCCGTTCGATGATGCCACGCGCCTTGGCATACGCCTCTTCGATGATGCGGCGCACCTCCGTATCGATGTCGCGGGCCGTCTGCTCGCTGAAAGGCTTGGTAAACGTATCGCGCGTGCCCGACGAGTCGTAATAACTGATCGGGCCGATCTTCTTGCTCATGCCGTAATAGGCCACCATCGCATAGGCCGTCTCGGTCGCCCGCTCCAGATCGCTCAGCGCGCCTGCGCCCAGCGTTCCGTAGTTGACCTCCTCGGCGATCCGGCCGCCCAGCAACCCGGCCAGCCGTTCCTGCAGGGCTTCGTTGGTAACGTGGATGCGGCGTTCGTCGGGCACATACCACGTCGCGCCCAGACTCCGCCCGCGCGGAACCACCGTGACCTTCAGCACGGGATCGCATTGGGGAAGCGACCACATGACGGTAGCGTGCCCCGCTTCGTGAATCGCCGTGGCGCGCCGCTCGGCGGCCGTCATCGGCATATTGGGTTTTTCGAGACCTCCCACGATGCGGTCGATGGCCGCGAGGAAATCCTCCTTCGACACGAATTTCTTGTTGTGCCGCGCGGCGATCAGCGCCGCTTCGTTGCAGACGTTGGCGATGTCGGCGCCCGAAAAACCGGGCGTCTGGCGCGCCAAGAACTCACGGTCGAGCTGCGGATCGAGTTTCAGCGGACGCAGATGGACGTTGAAAATCGCCTCGCGCTCCTTGACGTCGGGCAGGCCCACCTCGATCTGACGGTCGAAACGCCCGGCGCGCATCAGCGCCTTGTCGAGAATGTCGGCGCGGTTGGTCGCCGCGAGGACGATAACGCCCGTATTGGTCTGGAAGCCGTCCATCTCCGTGAGGAGCTGATTCAGCGTATTTTCACGTTCGTCGTTGCCCGAAAATCCGGCGTTCTTGCCGCGGGCGCGGCCAATGGCGTCGATCTCGTCGATGAAGACGATGCAGGGAGCCTTCTGCTTGGCCTGCTCGAACAGGTCACGGACACGCGATGCGCCCACACCCACGAACATCTCCACGAAATCGGAACCCGAAATCGAAAGGAACGGCACGTTGGCTTCGCCGGCCACGGCTTTGGCCAGCAGCGTCTTGCCCGTTCCCGGAGGGCCTACCAGCAGGGCGCCCTTGGGAATCTTGGCGCCCAGTTCCTTGTACTTTTCCGACTTCTTGAGGAAATCGACGATCTCCATGATCTCGACCTTGGCTTCCTCCAGTCCGGCCACATCCTTGAACGTCACACGCTTGGAAGCGTCCTTGTCGAAGACCTGCGCCTTGGCTTTACCGACATTCATGATGCCGCCGCCCGCACCGCCTCCGGCGCCGCGCGACATCGAGCGCATGATGAAAATCCAAACGCCGATAATCAACACCCACGGCAGCAGGTTGACAAGTACGTTGGTCCAGTCGTTGGCTTTGTTCTCATAGACCACCGGCACGGTCTGTCCCGACTGCTGCTCGGCGTTCTTCAAATCTTCGCGAAACGAATCGACCGATCCGATCGTAAAGGTGAGCTGCACGCCCGTTTCGGGCAGCCGCTTGAAACGTTTGTCCACCGTATCCCTGCGGTACTGTTCGGCAGCTTCCTTCTTCAGAAAAACCTGCGCCTGATCGCGGTTCACAACCTGAATTTTCTCCACGTCGCCCTTTTCGACCATCTCCCGGACCGTCGTCCAGTCGCTGGGCAGCGGCGTGTCGTTGACATCGCCGAATACGTACCAGCCGATGATGAACGCGCCGATCAGACCGTAGATCCACAGCATCGAGGGCCTCGGCATGTTCATATTCATCCTATTATTGTTTTTGCGTTGTTGTGCCATACTAAAAAATTACTCTTCGTATTCGTATTTGGTCATGGGTGCGTCGGCCCACAACTCTTCGAGTTTGTAGAAACTGCGCAGTTCGGTCTGGAAAATATGCACCACGACGTCCACGTAGTCCATGGCGACCCATACGCCGTTCTGCTGGCCTTCGATGCGCCAGACCTTCTCGCCCAGCGTTTCGAGCACCTTCTCTTCGATGCTTGCGGCAATGGCGCAGACCTGCGTCGTGGAATCGGCGTTGCACACGATGAACCGGGAGCATATGGCTCCGTCGAAACCTGAGAGGTCCAACGATACAATATCCTTACCCTTTTTATCTTCAATCGCACTTACGATAGTTTCGATCAGTTTATCCATAAATCTTCAATAGGTGTCTATAACCTTGCAAAGGTACGAAAATAGAATGAGATTTGAAAATTAAGAGCTACAAAAAAGCGGGCGGGCGACCCGACCGGAATCGCCGCAACGCAGGGAAAGGCCGCAAGAGCCCCGCAGCCCGCACAGATTCCCCGCCAAACCGTCCGCAGAATTCTCCGGCGGCGGCCATCCGCAAACCGGAACGGCGACACGACGCAGACAGCGGATGACAATGCGACGCAAATCGGAGCGGCGACAGGGCACAAACGGGGACGGCGACCGATGCAGGCCGAGGATGACGACACGGCACAGGGCGGAACAGCGGCACGGCACAAGGCGAGAGCGGCGACACGGCACAAACGGGGACGGCGACCGATGCAGACCGAGGATGACGACGCGGCATAGGGCGGAACAGCGGCGCGCCACAGACCGGAGCAGCAACGCGCCACAGACCGGAACGAAAAAACAGGATCCGAAAAACAAAACGCGCCCGGCAGAAAAAACCGCCGGGCGCATTCATTTCGTGAAAAGCACGTCAGTTCCCGACCTCCGGGGCATTGGCCATAATCGTATCGGTCAGGGCCTTGATGATCGAACTTTTGACATAGGTCCGGCGCACGGCGACCGCGATCTTGCGCGACGTGGCGCCTTTGGCCAGCATCTTCAGCCGGTCGCGGTGATCCGCGGGAATGTATTCGACAGCCATTTCGGGAATGATCGTAAGACACGACGTGCAGTCCACGATGCGCATGAGCGTATCGAGCGAACCCGATTCGAACGAGTAGTGCGACGGCATGTCGCGCTTGGCCTGACAGAGTTCGATGATCTGGTCGCGCATACAGTTTCCTGCGCTCAGAATCACCAGATCGCGCAGGTCGATGTCCTCGATGCGGATGTTTGAGCGCTCATAAAGGGCGTTTTCGGGCGAAACGTATGCGAAGAAACGGTCGTTGAAGAGTTCCTGCTCCAGAATCCCCTCGCCGCAGGTGCCGCTGGCCACCAGCGCCGCGTCGATACGGTCGCGCTTGAGGGCCTCGACGATGTCGGAAGTGATCATCTCGGAGATCTCCAGTTCGACTTTGGGATAATCGCGCACGAAAGCGAGGATGAATTTGTGCAGCAGGTACGGGGCAATGGTCGGGATGACGCCCAGCCGGAGTTTACCCGACGTCTCGCCCTTGAGTTCGGCCACCGATTCGCGGATGTTGTTATAGGCCCGCAGCGTTTCGCGGGCACGCTCCAGCACCACGTCGCCCGCTTCGGTCGGGATCACGGGCTTCTTCGAACGGTCGAGCAGCACCACGCCCAGCTCCTCTTCGAGGGCTTTGACCTGCATGCTCAGCGAGGGCTGGGTCACGAAACAATGTTCGGCGGCCAGCGAAAAACTGCCGCAGTTGGCTACGGCCAACAGGTATTCAAGCTGAATTATAGTCATAGTAGACAATTATTCCGACGAGCAAAAATATAAAAAAAATCTATAAACAACAACTTTATTAGGTCGCTCGCGCGCTTTTTCGTATGTTTGTCCACAAAATACCGAAAAAACGAGAGCCGGCACTGATTTTCACCGCAGTTTCAGTGCCGCGGGGAAGCCGGAACTCCCGGCAGAAAGGGAGTTTGGGCAGGATTCCGGATGTGGAACCGGCATCGAGGATGCCGTAATGCGAGCTTGGCGAATTCCGCATCTCTGGAGCTGCCCCGAAACCATACGTAACTTAAATTCGTCAAGCGGAGGATTAATCGTTTTATGGGAAAAATCATTCTTACCGGCGACCGTCCGACGGGCCGGCTTCATCTGGGACACTACGTGGGTTCGCTGCGCCGCCGCGTCGAACTGCAGGAGTCGGGCGAATTTGAACGCATCTTCATCATGATCGCCGACGCGCAGGCGCTGACCGACAACGCCGACAACCCCGAAAAAGTGCGCCAGAACATCATCGAAGTCGCCCTCGACTACCTTTCGGTCGGTCTCGACCCGAACAAATCGACGCTTTTCATCCAGTCGCAGATTCCCGAACTGTGCGAACTGGCGTTCTACTATATGAACCTCGTCACGGTACAGCGCCTGCAGCGCAACCCGACCGTGAAGGCCGAAATCCAGCTGCGCGGCTTTGCCGAGAACAACACGGAGGGCGACACCCAGCAGCGTCAGGGCATTCCCGTCGGATTCTTCACATACCCGATCAGTCAGGCGGCGGACATCACGGCTTTCAAAGCCACGACCGTACCCGCAGGCGAGGATCAGGAGCCGATGATCGAGCAGACGCGCGAAATCGTCCACAAATTCAACACGGTATACGGCCCCGCGCTGGTCGAACCGGAGATTCTGCTGCCCGAAAACGCGGTCTGCATGCGGCTGCCGGGAACCGACGGCAAAGCCAAGATGTCGAAGTCGCTCTGCAACTGCATCTACCTGTCGGACAGCGCCGATGAGATCAAGAAGAAGGTCATGGGCATGTACACCGATCCCGACCACCTGCGCGTGGAGGATCCGGGCAAGGTGGAGGGCAACATGGTATTCACCTACCTCGACGCCTTCAGCCGTCCCGAACACTTCCCGAAATACCTGCCCGACTACCCTTCGCTGGAGGAGCTGAAAGCCCACTACCGCCGCGGAGGCTTGGGCGACGTGAAGGTCAAGAAGTTCCTGATCGCGGTGCTGAACGAGATGCTGGAGCCGTTCCGCGAACGCCGCAAATATTACGAGGGACGCATCGGCGAGGTGTACGAAATCCTCCGCGCGGGGTCGGAAGCGGCCCGCGAAGTCGCCGCCGCAACGCTCGCCGACGTGAAACGCGCCATGAAGATCGACTACTTCGACGACAAGGAGCTGATCGCAAGTCAGGCCGAACATTTCGCACACAAGGAATAAAACCGCAACAGCAATAAAACCACGACGGATTTGAACTTACGCGCCGACCACATCTACCGCACGTTCCTCCGCCTCACGAGGCGGCTGAGCAACAGCCAGATCATGATGCTTCTGGCCGTGGTCGTCGGCGTGCTCGCCGGAGTGGGCACCTATCTGTTCGAGATGCTGCTGTACGGCATCAAATACGGACTGACCAACTGGTTTCCGGTGGACAGCGCCCACATCCTGTTCCTGATCTACCCCGCCGTCGGCATCATTCTGGCGACGCTGTTCGTCAAATACATCGTCCGGGACAATATTTCGGAGGGCGTCACGCGCGTGCTCTACGCCATGTCGAGCCGCAATTCGCGCATCGCGGGCCACAACTGCTGGACCTCGATCGTCGGCGGCGCCACGACCATCGGATTCGGCGGTTCGGTGGGACCTGAGGCTCCCATCGTGCTGACGGGAGCCGCCATCGGCTCGAATGTCGGACGGATCGCGCGGCTCAACTACAAGCACACCACGCTGCTGCTCTGCTGCGGCGCCGGCGCGGCGCTGGCCGCCATTTTCAAGGCTCCGATCACGGGCGTGGTGTTCGTGCTGGAAATCCTGATGCTCGACATCACCGCAGGATCGGTCATTCCGCTGCTCATCGCCTCGATCACGGCCACGACGATGGCCTTCATGCTGCGGGGCTTCGACCCGATTCTGGCCGTGACGCTGGCACCCGCAGATGCGTTCGAACTCTGGCAGATACCGCTCTTCATCCTGCTGGGCGTATGCTGCGGACTGATGTCGTGGTATTTCACCTCGACGAACCTGCGCGTGAGCACGCTTTTCAAGAAGATCGACAAGCAGTACAAGAAGTGGATCGTCGGGGGCACCGTGCTCGGAGTCCTGATCTTCATTTTCCCGCCGCTCTACGGCGAGGGTTACGAAGGATTCACCTCGCTGATGCACGGACAGGCAGAAAAACTCTTCGACAATTCGCTCTTCTACCGTTTCAGCGACATCGACTGGGTTGTCATACTCTTCGTCATCGCCACGATGTTCTTCAAGGTCATCGCCATGGCTTCGACCAACGCCGCGGGCGGCGTGGGCGGAACATTCGCCCCGTCGCTGTTCGTGGGCGCATTCACGGGCGCGTCGATAGCCCTGCTGTGCAGCGCCTTCTTCGACTGGGACGTGTCGATCGTCTCGTTCACGCTGGTCGGCATGGCGGGCGTCATGTCGGGCGTGATGAAGGCGCCGCTGACTTCGATCTTCCTGATCGCCGAACTCTCGAACGGTTACGGGCTGTTCATTCCGCTGATGATCACCGCCTGCATCTCGTTCGCCGTGGACTACTACCTCGATCCGGATTCGATCTACACCAAGCAGCTGCGCCTGCGCGGGGAGCTGCTGACCCACGACAAGGACCAGTCGGTCTTCGTCTTCCTGAAACTCGACGAACTGATGGAGACCGATTTCCTGCGCATCAGGGAGAACTTCACGCTGGGCGACATCGTACACATCATTTCGACGGCGCGCCGCAACATCTTCCCCGTGATCGACAACTTCGGGCATCTGCTCGGCATCATCCAGCTGGACGACCTGCGCGAAGACATGTTCAAACGCGAGAAATACGGCCATCCGATTTCGGACTACATGATTCAGCCGCCCGACAAGATTCTGGAGCATGAAGCCATCCAGAGCGTCGTCCAGAAGTTCGAGGACAAACATACGTGGATGCTGCCCGTCGTGGACAAACAGAACCGCTACATGGGCTTCATCTCCAAATCCCGCATCCTGAACGCCTACCGCGAACAGCTGGTCAAGATACAGCAGTGACCCTCGGCCCGCGCAGATGCAGCCGTCCTCTTTCCGCAAGGAGAGGGGCTCTCTTCCCACCGACACAAAACGAACAGCCATGACGACAGAAAATCCTTTCCCTTGGGCCGACGGCATGAACTGCGCCGTCACGGTCTGCGACACCGAAGGCGTGATCCTTTACATGAACGAGAAAGCCCGTGCGACCTATATCCGGCACGGCAATCTGATCGGCAGCAATCTTTTCGGCTGCCACAACGAACGTTCGCGCGAAATCATCCGCCGCCTGACGGCCGAGGGCGGTTCGAACGCCTACACCATCGAGAAACAGGGAGTCCGCAAGATGATCTATCAGACGGCTTGGCGGACCGGGGACAAGGTAGGCGGTCTGGTGGAGATTTCGATGGAAATACCCGCCGAGATGCCGCATTACATCCGGGGCTGAGGGCTTCGGGGCCGAGAGTTCCCGACGACTTGCGCCGCTATATAGCGGGCATGAAGCTCACGGCCTGCCCGCCGCCCGGAGCCATCGCCACTTCGAGCGTATCGGCGGATGAAACCTCGCGTTCCGAAATGGTATAGGAAGTGGGATTCGTCTTCCAATCGGCATCGGGACCGTCGGCGTAGATCGTCGCGCGGTATTTCGTGCCGGGTTTCAGGAAGTCGAGCGGCAGCGACAGCGTGCGGGGCTGTTCGTCGGTCGCCGCACCCAGAAAATAATTCTCCCCCGCGCGGCGCACCACGGCGACGAATTCGCCCGGTTCGCCCGCCAGCGCGCGCGACCAGTCGCAGTCCGCATCGAAGTCGCGGAAGAACCGGAAAGCGGGATGCCCCTCGTAATTTTCGATCAGGTCCGAAGCCATCTGCACGGGCGAATAGATGATCACCCACTCGGCGATCTGCTTGGCAAGGGTCGTATTCACGCGCATATCGACCTCAGGACCGCAGTTCCAGAGTTTGCGGCGCGGCGAGTTGCGCGTATTTTCATAGAGAATGTCGAACGTGCCGGGCGTGAAGTCCATCGGCCCGGCGAGCAGGCGCGTAAAAGGCAGCGTCACTTCGTGCGACGGCGGATTGCCCGCGCTCCAAGCATCCCACTCCTTGCCGCGCGCACCTTCGCGCGACATCATGTTGGGCCACGTGCGACGGATGCCGCAGTCCTTGATCGGTTCGTGCGCATTGACCGTCATCCGGTATTTCGCGGCCGTCTCGACCACGTGCTGGTAATGGCGCACCATGTACTGCCCGTGATGGTTGTTGCCGCCGGAGATACCGCCGGCATAGCCCGTTTTGAGGTTGTGTATTCCCAAATCGGCGTACCATTTGACGGCGCGCTCCAGCTGGCGTTCGTAATCGGGAATGTTGCCGCCCGTTTCGTGATGGCCGATGATCTCGATCCCGCGTTCGCGGGCGTAACGCACGATCTCTGCGATGTCGAAGTCGGCATAGGGCTTCGTGAAGTCGAACGACTGGCTGCCGCCCCAGTTCTCCCAGCCTTCGTTCCAGCCCTCGAACAGCACTCCCTGAATATTGTTGGCCGCCGCGAAGTCGATATGGCGTTTGGCGTTTTCGGTCGTCGCGCCGTGGCGGTCGTCCATCGCCCACGTCTCGACGCCGAGGTGCATGCCCCACCACACGCCGACGTACTTCATCGGACGGATCCAGCTCGTATCCCCGATCTTCGAAGGTTCGTTCAGATTGAGAATCAGCGACGAATTGATCAGCCCCACGGCATCGGGCGCCAGCTGCACGGTGCGCCACGCGGTCGTAAATTTATTGCCGACATGCGCTTTCGTGCCGTCGGGCAAAGGCGCGAGATCCGATTTGAACGCAAGTCCGTACGTCTTGCGAAGCGTCATTTCGGGAAAGTCGTACAAGGCCGCTTCGTGGATACTGCCGTAGAGGCCGCCGACCTTGAACGTCGCGGGGGTATTGGCGTCGGCCAGTTCGCTCAGCGGAAGTTTGCGGTAAAGCAGTTCGTAGGTGTCGAAGCTGGCGGGAATGGTCCACGAATCGCCGTCGGCGGCGAAACGGAATTCGGTCAGTTCGTCCGTCACGCGGAGCGAATCCGCCCCGGACGCTTCATATTCGTAGCGGAATCCCAGCCCGTCGTCGAAGAGCCTGAAGCGCAGCGTCAGCCGCACGCCGCCGCCGTTGCGCAGCCGCACAGCCATTTCATTGTAACGGCTGCGGTTCTCCTTGTTCTCGCCCCACGGCTGGGTCCACGTCTCATCGACGCTCGTGCGCGACACATGCTCGACGGCGAAACCACCGCCGAGATCGGCCTCGGCGGCTTCGAATCCCAGTCGGGAGGGTTCGAACAGCCGGACACCGCCGTCCGTAACCGAATAGGTCATGCGTCCGGCGGAGTCTACGGCGAACGCCAGACGGATCGTGCCGTCGGGGGAGGTAACCCCGGTATTTTGCGAACAGGCTCCGCACAAGGCCAGCGCGGCAAGAGAGAAGAGGAAGGATTTCATATCGGTCGGGTTAAGCAAACGGTTAAATCAAAGGAAAGCTTCGAATCCGGGCAGGCGTTTGACGGGCGAGAATTCGATGATCTCGTAATCGGCGACGCCGTGGATGCGGAACGGGTCCTCCGCCGTCAGGGTCTCGACCGCAGCACGGTCCGCGGCGCGGCAGAGAATGACGCCGCCCGTCCGGGGATTCTGCGGCCCCGAACAGAGAAACGTCCCTGCGGCATACTGACGGTCGAGGTATTCGCGGTGCGCCGCGAGGTGCCGTTCGACCTCCGCAAGCGGCAGTTTGTAAGTCAGCAGTACGATGAACACCCGCTACAGTTTTATGTCGTAAATCTGGATCACGCCCTGCAGTTTGCCGGCTTCGTCGGTCACGAGCAGCGAGGTGACCTTGTTGCGGGTCATCATCTTCTCGGCTTCGATCAGCTTCCGGTCGGCAGAGATCGTCTTCGGATTCGGCGTAGCGATATCGGCGGCCTTGATGTTGAAGAACTCGGCGCGGCGGCGCTCCATGGCGCGGCGCACGTCGCCGTCGGTCACGATGCCCTCGATGCGGTCGCCGTCGCAGATGATGATGAGTCCCAGTCCGCCCTTGCTGATGGCGTGGATCATGTCCGTCGCCGAGCAATCGGGCGCCACGACCGGAAGATCGTGCGAACGCATCACGTTGCCGACGGTCATCAGCAGGCGGCGTCCGAGGCTTCCGCCCGGATGCAGGCGTGCGAAATCGACGCTCGTAAAGCCCCGCATCTGCATCAGCGACACGGCCAGCGCGTCGCCCATGGCGATCTGCGCCGTGGTCGAGGTCGTCGGCGCGAGGTGCAGGATGCAGGCTTCCTCTTCGACGCTCACGTCGAGGTGCACGTCGGAGTTCTTGGCCAGCGCGGATTCGGGATTGCCGGTCATCGAGATCAGCTTGTTGCCGTTGGAGTGGATGAAAGGCACGATTTTCAGGATTTCGTCGGTCTCGCCCGAATAGGAGAGCGCCAGCACGACATCCTCTTTCGAGATCATGCCCAGATCGCCGTGAAAGGCTTCGCCGGGATGCAGGAAGAAGCTGGGCGTACCGGTCGAGGCGAGCGTCGCGGCGATCTTGCGTCCCACCAGCCCCGACTTGCCCATGCCCGTAACGATACATTTGCCCTGACCCGAAAGGATCATTTCGACGGCGTCGGCGAAGTTATCGCCCAACGTCTCCTTCATGCGCTTGAGCGCCAGCAGTTCGGTGTTGATCGCCTTGCGGGCCAGATCGAGAATCTGGGCTTTCGTGGTATCGGTCATTATAGCAGAGTTTTAATGAGGTTTTCCAGTTCGTCGAGCTGCAGCATGTTCGGGCCGTCGCTCTTGGCATGGTCCGGGTCGGGATGCACTTCGAAGAAGAAGCCGTTGGCGCCGAAGGCTTTGGCGGCCTGCGCCATGGCGGGTACGAATTCGCGGTTGCCACCCGTCTTGCCGCCTGCGGCGCCGGGACGCTGCACCGAATGGGTGCAGTCCATCACCACGGTCGGGGCGATGCGCAGCATGTCCGCAATATTGCGGAAATCGACGACGAGGTTGTTGTAGCCGTAAATATTGCCGCGCTCGGTGAGCCATATCTCCGAAGCGCCCGCATCGCGGGCCTTTTCGTAGGGATAGAGCATGTCGGCGCCCGACAGGAACTGCGCCTTCTTGATATTCACCGTCCTGCCCGTCTTCGCGGCAGCGACCAGCAGGTCGGTCTGGCGGCAGAGGAACGCGGGAATCTGGATCACGTCGACCACTTCGCCCACGGGCGCGGCCTGCCACGATTCATGGATGTCGGTCAGCAGCTTCAGCCCCCACTTCGCACGCACGTCGGCGAGCATCCGAAGCCCCTTTTCGAGTCCGGGGCCGCGGAACGACGAGATCGAGGTGCGGTTGGCCTTGTCGAACGACGCCTTGAAAATGATGTCCGCGCCGAGTCTTTCGTTGATCGCCACAAGACGCTGCGCCACGGTGTCGAGCAGTTCGACAGACTCGATGACGCACGGTCCGGCGATAAATTTGATCTTCATAAGATTCGATTATGAGTTAAGAACAAAGGCCGGGGAAGCCGCCGCCCGCCAAGCAGCCGGGCTTCGACTCCCGACTTTTCATTTTCCATGCCTGATCAGGAAGGCTTCTGCCTTCTCCAGATCTTCGGGCGTGTCGATGCCGATGGTCTCGGCATCGGTAACGCCCACGCCGATCTTATAGCCGTTCTCCAGCCAGCGAAGCTGTTCGAGCGACTCGGCCTTTTCGAGCGCGGACTGCGGCAGGGCCGTAACCGCGCGCAGGACCTCCGTGCGGAACGCATAGAGACCGATATGCTTGTAGAACGTATGGCGCGCCAGCCACTCCGACCGTTCGACGCCCCGCAAGTAGGGGATCACCGAACGCGAGAAGTAGAGGGCGCGCGACTGCGCGTCGAGCACCACTTTCGGGGAGTTGGGATTTTCGAGGGCTTCGAGACCGTCCGTCGCGGCGAAAGGCCTGACCAGCGTGGCGATGTCGGTCGCCGGATCGTCGAAGCAGCGTTTCACGGCTTCCAGCTGCGAGGCCCGGACAAAAGGTTCGTCGCCCTGCACATTGACCACCACGTCGTAGGTCTTGCCCTGTTTGAGATAGGCTTCCCAGCAACGGTCGGTGCCGCTTTTGTGGTCCGGCGAGGTCATCTCGGCCCGGCCGCCGAAAGCGAGCACGGTATCGTAGATACGCTCATCGTCGGTGGCGACCACGGCGTCGTCCAACACGCCCGCCACCTGCTCATAGACGCGCTGAATGACGGGCCTGCCGCCCAGCATCGCCAGCGGCTTGCCCGGAAAGCGCGTCGAGCCGTAACGCGCCGGTATGATTGCGATAAATTTCATCGTCTCGGTTATTTAGCCATAAAAATAAAAAGTAAAAGGTGAAAATCAAAACTTTTCACCTTTTACTTGCATCTTCGCTTCAGACGAGCGCCAGTTTCAGCACTTCGTCGTTGGTCTTCACGTAATGGAACGTCAGCCCTTCGACGTATTCGGGTTTGATCTCGGCGATGTCCTTGCGGTTCTCCTCCGAAAGGATCAGTTCGGTGATGCCGGCGCGCTTGGCCGCCAGAATCTTCTCCCTGACGCCGCCCACGGGCATCACGCGGCCGCGGAGGGTCGTTTCGCCCGTCATGGCGATACGCTCCCGCACCTTGCGTCCGGTGTAGGTCGAGACGATCGAGGTCACCATCGTGATACCGGCCGACGGCCCGTCCTTCGGAATCGCCCCCTCCGGCACGTGGATATTGATGTCGTTCTTCTCGAACGCCGAAGCGTCGATTCCCAGCTCCGCGTGGTGGGCCATCACCCACTCGTGGGCGATCGTCGCCGACTCCTTCATCACCTCGCCCAGATTACCCGTCAGGCTGACTTTGCCCTTACCGGGAGTCAGCACCGATTCGATGTAGAGGATGTCGCCGCCGACCTCGGTCCACGCAAGACCCGTCACCACGCCTGTCATGCCGCCCACTTCGTACTCCTCGCGGAGGAACTTGGGCATGCCGAGAATCTTCTCGACGTCCTTGGCCGTGATTTCGGGCGCGAAGGCTTCGTCGAAAGCGATCTGCTTGGCGCGGGCGCGGGCGATCTTAGCCAGCAGCTTGTCGAGCGAGCGAACGCCCGACTCGCGGGTGTAGCCGGAGATGATGCCTTCGACGATTTGGGGCGTCATCACGAGTTCCTGCTCCTTGATGCCGTGGGCCTCGCGCTGCTTGGGCAGCAGGTGGTCCAAAGCGATGCGGATCTTCTCCTCGACCAGATAGCCCGGAATGTTGATCATCTCCATACGGTCGCGCAGGGCCGGGGCGATGTTGGCCACGTTGTTGGCCGTGGCGATGAAGAGCACCTTCGACAAGTCGTACTCCATGTCGATATAGTTGTCGTGGAAGGTGGTGTTCTGTTCCGGATCGAGCACTTCGAGCAGTGCGCTCGACGGGTCGCCGTGGTTCGAAACGGTCACCTTGTCCACCTCGTCGAGGATAATCACGGGGTTCGACGAACCGCACCGCTTGATGGTCTGGATGATCCGGCCCGGCATGGCGCCGATGTAGGTGCGGCGGTGTCCGCGAATCTCGGACTCGTCGTGCAGGCCGCCCAGCGAAATGCGGCCGAACTTGCGGCCCAGCGCCGCCGCCACCGACTTGCCCAGCGAGGTCTTGCCCACGCCCGGAGGGCCGTAGAGGCAGAGGATCGGCGACTTGAGGTCGCCCTTGAGCTTGATGACAGCCAAATGCTCCAGAATACGCTCCTTCACCTCGTCCAGACCGAAATGGTCGCGGTCGAGCTGTTCACGGGCGCACTTGAGGTCGAGGTTGTCCTTGGTCGTGTCGTTCCACGGCAGTTCGAGCAACAGTTGCAGATAGGTCATCTGCACCGAATACTCGGCTACGGCGGGGTTCAGCCGCTCGACTTTCTGCAACTCCTTCTCGAAGGTCTCGCCGACCTCCTTGGGCCAGTTCTTCTTCTTGGCCTCCTCGCGCATCTTCTCGATGTCGGCGTCGGCGCCGTCGCCCAGCTCGTCCTGAATCGTGCGCATCTGCTGCTGGAGGTAGTAGTCGCGCTGCTGCTTGTCGATCTCCTGCTTCACGCGCTCCTGAATCTGGTTTTTCAACTCGGCCAGCTGCTGCTCGCGGATCAGTATTTCGAGCAGCTTGCGGGCGCGGGCCAGCAGGCCGGGGGCTTCCAGCAGCGACTGGCGGTCCTCGTCCGTCAGCTCCATGTTCGAGCAGATGAAGTTGATGATGCCGCGCTTGGAGTCGATGTTCTTAATGGCGAACGCCGCCTCCTTGGGCATCGACGGCGAGACGTTGATGATATTGAGCGCCACGTCGCGGATCGAGTCCACGAGGGCTTCGAACTCGACGCTCTTCAGATCGGGCGTGGTATCGCGCAGTGCGGTGACACGGGCCCGGAAGTAGGGTTCGGTAGTAATGTATTCGCGGATCTCGACCTTCTCCAAGCCGTTCAGGATCACCGTGAGGTTGCCGTTGGGCATTTCGAGAATCTTGATGATGCGCGCCGCGGTGCCGACCTTGTACATGTCGTCCGGCGCGGGGTCTTCGACGTCGCTTTCGCGCTGCAGCACGGCGCCCAGAATACCGCCTTCGGCATTCACGGCGCGCACCAGACTGATGCTCTTGTCGCGGCCCACCGTAATGGGGGTGATGGCGCCGGGAAAGAGCACGGAGCTGCGCAGCGTGAGAATCGGAATGATCTCAGGAACCTCCACCTCTTCGACGACTTCGTCACCGCCCGTCACGATGGGGATCACGCGGTGATTGCCGTCGAGCAGATCGGGAAGCAGGTTCACGTCTTCGACTTCGATTGTTTCGAATTTATCTTTTTTACTCATAGCTTACAAATATATAATGTCGCAAAGGTAACGATTTTTTAGTCATATTTATTTCATCTTTGACAGAATGTTAATAACTTTGCAGGTCAAATAACGAAGTAAAACAATTTCATCCCTATGCAAATCGCAGACAAATACTCGCCGCAGGAGATCGAGTCGAAATGGTACGACTACTGGATCGAAAAACGCTTGTTTCACTCGGAACCCGATCAGCGCGAACCCTATACGATCGTAATTCCGCCCCCCAACGTAACGGGCATGCTCCACATGGGTCACATGCTCAACAACACGCTGCAGGACGTGCTGGTGCGCCGCGCCCGCATGTCGGGCAGGAACGCCTGCTGGGTGCCGGGCATGGACCACGCGTCGATCGCCACCGAGGCCAAGGTCGTGGCGATGCTGCACGAAAAGGGCATCGAAAAATCGTCGCTCTCGCGCGAAAAGTTCCTCGAATACGCTTGGGAATGGAAGGAGAAGTACGGCGGTATGATCCTCAAGCAGCTGCGCAAGCTGGGCGCCTCGTGCGACTGGGAGCGGACCTGCTTCACGATGGACGGGCCGCGCACCGAGAGCGTCATCAAAGTCTTCTGCGACCTGTTCGAAAAGGGCAGGATTTACCGCGGCGTACGCATGGTGAACTGGGACCCCGCGGCGAAAACGGCGCTTTCGGACGAAGAGGTGGTCTTCAAGGAGTCGCACGGCAAACTCTACTACCTGCGCTACAAGATCGAAGGCACGGACAAGGCGATCATCGTCGCCACGACGCGCCCCGAAACCATTCTGGGCGACACGGCGCTGTGCGTCAACCCCAACGACCCGCGCTACGCCTCCCTGCCGGTCGATGCGCGCGTCATCGTGCCGCTGGTGAACCGTTCGATCCCGGTGATCCGCGACGAATACGTCGATATCGAATTCGGCACGGGCGCGCTGAAGGTCACCCCGGCGCACGACGTGAACGACTACATGCTGGGCGAGAAATACGGTCTCGAAACGATCGACATCTTCAATGACGACGGCACGATCAACGACAAGGTCGGCATGTATGTCGGCATGGACCGTTTCGACGTCCGCAAACAGATCGAGAAGGACCTCGCCGCGGCGGGCCTGCTCGAAAAGACCGAGGAGTACACCAACAACGTGGGATACTCGGAGCGCACGGGCGTGGCCATCGAGCCGAAGCTCTCGATGCAGTGGTTCCTTTCGATGGAGGAGCTGGCCCGGCCCGCGACCAAAGCCGTCATGGAGGATGCGATCCGCTTCGTGCCTGAAAAATACAAGAACACCTACCGTCACTGGATGGAAAACATCAAGGACTGGTGCATCTCGCGCCAGTTGTGGTGGGGACAGCGCATTCCGGCCTACTACCTGCCCAAGGGCGGATACGTCGTGGCCCCGACGGCCGAAGAGGCGCTCGCAAAGGCGCGTGCAAAGACCGGCGACGACTCGCTGCAGCCGAGCGACCTGCGTCAGGACGAGGACGTGCTGGACACTTGGTTCTCGTCGTGGCTCTGGCCGATTTCGGTCTTCGACGGCATCCGTAACCCGGACAATCAGGAAATAAGCTACTACTACCCCACCAACGATCTGGTGACGGGTCCCGACATCATCTTCTTCTGGGTGGCCCGCATGATCATGGCGGGTTACGAATACCGCGGCGAAAAGCCTTTCGGCAACGTATACTTCACGGGCATCGTCCGCGACAAGATCGGCCGCAAGATGTCCAAGCAGCTGGGCAACTCGCCCGATCCGCTGGACCTGATCGCCAAATACGGCGCCGACGGCATGCGCATGGCGATGCTGATTTCGTCGTCGGCCGGCAACGACGTGATGTTCGACGAAGCGCTCTGCGAGCAGGGCCGCAACTTCGGCAACAAGATATGGAACGCCTACAGGCTGGTGAACGGCTGGTCGGCGGACGACAAGGCCGCGCAGGACGACAACAACCGGCTGGCGGTCGAATGGTTCCGCCAGACGCTGGGCCGCGCACTGCGCCAGATCGACGAGGACTTCAGGTCGTACCGCATTTCGGAGGCGTTCATGACGGCCTACAAGCTCTTCTGGGACGACTTCAGCGGTCTCTACCTCGAAATGGTGAAACCCGCCTACGGACAGCCCGTCGATGCGGAGACGTTCGCCGCGACGTGCGGATTCTTCGACGAATTGATGCGCGTGCTGCACCCCTTCATGCCGTTCGTGACGGAGGAGATCTGGCAGGACCTCGCGCCCCGCAAAGAGGGCGAGTCGATCTGCACGGCCCCCATGCCGCAGCCGGTCGAAGCCGACGAGCGCCTGCTGGCCCGGTTCGAGCTGGCCAAGGAGGCGATCTCCTCGGTGCGCAACATACGCAACCAGAAGAACCTGCCGCAGAAGGAAGCGCTGACGCTCAAGGTGATCGCCGACGAGAACTACCCCGCCGAATACGCTCCCGTGATGCGGAAAATGGCCAACCTGACGGCCGTCGAAACCGTGACGGAGAAAGACCCCGCGGCCGCGGCGTTCATCGTCAAGACGACCCAGTATTTCGTGCCGATGGCGGGCAAGATCGACGTCGAAGCCGAAATCGGGAAACTGACGGAGAGTCTCGCCTACTACGAGGGATTCCTCGCAAGCGTCATGAAGAAGCTCTCGAACGAGCGCTTCGTGCAGTCGGCGCCCGAAAAGGTAGTCATGAACGAACGCGCCAAGCAGGCGGACGCAGAAGCGAAAATCGCGGCCATCAGGGAGCAGCTGGCGGCGCTGAAATAATCCGGCGTGGCACAAATCACCATATACACCGACGGCTCGGCCTTGGGGAATCCCGGACCGGGCGGTTACGGCGCGGTGCTGCTTTCGGGCCCTCACCGCAAGGAGCTTTCGCAGGGATTCCGCCTGACGACCAACAACCGCATGGAGCTGACGGCCGTCTGCGCGGCGCTCGAAGCGCTCAAGTTCGAGGGGTCGGACGTCACGGTCTATTCCGACTCGAAATACGTCGTGGACGCCGTGACGAAAGGCTGGGTGTTCGGCTGGGAGAAGAAACGGTTCGCCGGCAAGAAGAATCCCGACCTGTGGATGCGTTTCCTGCGCATATACCGACGCCACAACGTGCGGTTCGTATGGGTCAAGGGGCATGCCGATACGGTCGAGAACAACCGCTGCGACCAACTGGCCGTGGCCGCCGCCAACGACAAGGCGCATTTATCGGAAGACACTGGTTATGAACCGGAAGGGAGGTGAGCGGCAACGCCCGCCTCTTTTCCTTTTTCGGCCCTTATTTCTCCTAAACTTCGCACTTTTGACCCGCAGGGTCCGATTTTATCATTATTATTCCTATCTTTGTCCCGATTATCACATAACCTGCAAATAATCCGCCCGTAATGCTTAAAATATACATGAGGCTCTTGGGTTTCGCCCGACCCATCCAGAAATACGCAATTCCCTATTTCTTCTACTCGCTGCTCTACGCGCTGTTCAACTCGCTCACGTTCCTGCTGATCATGCCGATCCTCAAGACGATGTTCGACGCCGACTACACGTTCGTATATGTGGAGAAACTTCCCCCGCTGGCCTTCAATCAGGAATACCTGACAGCCTTGTTCAACTACACCTACTCGCATCTGTTCAACGAATACAACCCCGAAAACGTACTGCTCATGCTCGCCGTGGTGACCATTTTCGTGAGCCTGCTGAGCAACCTGTTCCGCTATCTGGGCTCTTGGACGGTGGAGAACATGCGCACCCGCACCCTGCAGCGCATGCGCAACGAGATGTTCTCGAAGGTGGTGGACATGCACGTCGGCTTTTTCAGCGACCAGCGCAAGGGCGACATCATTTCGAAAATCACCTCCGACGTCGGCGTGGTGCAGTTCTGCATCACCAACACCCTGCAGGTGGCTTTCCGCGAGCCGTTCCTCATCATCGGCTACACGGTGATGATGGTCGCCATATCGTGGGAGCTGGCCCTCTTCTCGGTGCTGTTTCTGCCCGTGGTGGCCCTCATCATCGGCAGCATCGTCAAACGCCTGCGCCACCCGGCCCGCACGAGCCAGCAGCGCATGGGCGAGCTGGTATCGACGCTCGACGAGTCCCTTTCGGGCATCAAGGTCATCAAGAGCTACAACGCCGTGGATTATATCAAGCAGAAGTTCTACGACCTGAACGCCGATCTGGCCCGGCTGACCCTCTCGATGGCGCGCCGCCAGCAGCTGGCTTCGCCGATGAGCGAATTCCTCGGCATCTCGGCCGTGGGCGTCATCCTCGTATTCGGCGGTTCGCTCGTATTCAAGGGGTCGCTCAGCCCCGAAGGCTTCATCGCCTTCGTCGCCATGTTCTCGCAGATCACGCGCCCCGTGCGCACCTTCATCGACCAGTTCGCCAACATCAATCAGGGCATCGCGGCCGGAGAGCGCATCTTCTCGATCATCGACGCCCAGAGCGAAATTCAGGACAAGCCCGGCGCGCTGGAGCTGAACGGCCTGAAAGACAAGATCGAATTCCGCGACATACACTTCTCCTACGACGGCAGCCGCGAGGTGATCGACGGCATTTCGTTCGACATCAAACGCGGGGAGACCGTGGCGCTCGTGGGACCGTCGGGAGGCGGCAAATCGACGCTCAGCGAGCTTGTTCCGCGTTTCTACGACGTTACGGCGGGCGACATCCTCATCGACGGCGTTTCGATCCGCGACTACACGCAGGAGAGCCTGCGCGCACACATGAGCGTCGTATCGCAGGACACCGTGCTTTTCAACGACACCATCGAAGGCAACATCGCCATGGGCAAGGCCGGAGCTTCGCACGAGGAGATCGTCGAAGCGGCCCGAATCGCCAATGCCGACTGCTTCATCACCGAAGCGCCCGAAGGCTATCGGACCAATATCGGCGACCGCGGCGTGAAACTTTCGGGCGGCCAGCGGCAGCGTCTCTCCATCGCCCGCGCCGTATTGAAAAACCCCGACATCCTGATTCTCGACGAGGCGACTTCGGCCCTCGACACCGAGAGCGAAAAACTCGTGCAGGACGCCCTCAACAAGTTGCTGGAGGGCCGTACTTCGGTAGTCATCGCACACCGTCTGAGCACGATCCACAACGCCGACAAGATCATCGTCGTCGATCACGGACGCATCGCCGAACAGGGCACGCACGCCGAACTGATGGCCCGCGGAGGAATCTACGCCAAACTGATCGAACTGCAGTCGTTCGAATAAAATATCCCGCTCGTATGAAAAGCGAGAAAGAGAAGATGCTGGCGGGCGAATGGTTCGACCCGCGCGACGAGGAGCTGACGGCCGACCGCGACCGCGCCACGCTGCTGATGCACCGGCTCAACGCCGAATGTCCCGGCCACGACGCAGCATACCGCGCCGCTCTGCGCGAGCTCTGTCCCAATGCAGCCGGATTCATCCGCGCGCCCTTTTACTGCGATTACGGCTACAACATCCATATCGGCGAAGGCTCTTTCGTCAATTTCGACTGCGTCTTCCTCGATCTGGCTCCGATCCGTATCGGGCGCAATACGCTGATAGGGCCCAAGGTACAGCTGCTCACCCCGCACCATCCGCTGGACCCCGACCTGCGTGCGACAGGCCGCGAAGCCGGCAAACCGATCACCATCGGCGACAACTGCTGGCTGGGCGGCGGCGTCATCGTCTGTCCGGGCGTCCGGATCGGCAACGGCGCGATAATTGGAGCGGGTTCGGTAGTTACGCGCGACATTCCCGCGGATTCGGTTGCCGTCGGCAATCCGGCCCGCGTCACCCGCACGCTTTCATACACTTAACTGCGACTCCGTTATGTTTACCTCCGGCGCTCCCGATCTTCAATCGTTGATGCAGCTGCTCGACGCGGCCCAAATGGGGTGGTGGAAGGCGGATTTCCGCACGGGCGAACTGTTCTTCTCCGACTACATCGTCGATCTGCTGGGACTCGGCAGCAACCGGGCCGCAGTCGGGGAACTGATGCCGCTGACGCGCGAAGATTACCGGACACGGATACACAACGAATTCCTGTCGCTCAAGGTCGGAAACCATTTCGACGAAACGTTCCCCGTCGTACTGCCGGAAGGCGAAATATGGATCCATACGCAGCTCGTCCGCAAACAATCGGACCCGCAGCAGGGCATCAAACTCTTCGGCTACCTCCAGCGCGTTCCGGTCGCCGGCCGGAAAGAGGCGGACGTCCTCACGCTCGAAAGCAACTATTACGCGGTGCTGAAGGAGAACAAACACATGGACGAGCTGCTCGACCACCTGCCGATCGGCTACTTCCGCATCCGGCTGCTCTACGACGACGACGGCCAGGCGACCGACTACCTTTTCCTCTCGGTCAACCAGACGGCGCAGCAGATTCTGGGCGTAGACGCCGCTGATTACCTCGACAAGACCGCCCGCGAAATAGACATCCCCGTAGACCGGCACATCGACGAGCTGGCGGCCATCAGGCTGGGGGATTACAAGATGGACCAGTGGCATGCCTCCAAAACCGGCCGCTACTGCCGCAGCTTCCTCTACAACACCCCCAACGACGCGACGGAGATCGTGATCCTGATCCTCGACATCACGGACGTCGTCACGGCGCATCAGGCGCTCGACGAAAAGGAGAAACTGCTGCGCAACGTCATTCAGAACGCCCCGATCGGCATCGAGATATACGACCGCACAGGGCATCTGGTGGACATCAACGCCCGCGATCTGGAAATGTTCGGCGTAACCGATCCGGCAGGCATCCGGGGACTCAGCATTTTCGACAACCCCAACTTCTCGGCCGAGATCAAGGACTGCATCCGCGAAGGCCGGGGTACGGACTTCACCACACGCTACGATTTTTCGAAAGCCCGAAGCTATTACGACACCAGCCGGAGCGGCTACATCGACTGGACGGCCCGCATCCGGTGTCTCTACAACGACACGGGCGAAATCACCCACTACCTGCTCATCAACATCGACAACACGGAACTCCGCCAGACGCAGGACCGGCTCACGGAATTCGAAGCGCTGTTCCGCCTTATCTCCGAATACGCGCAGGTGGGATACATCAACTACAACCTCTGCAACAAAGAGGGTTATGCGCAGAGCGTCTGGCTGCGCAACTACGGCGAAGCCGACACGGCCGCCATCGGCGACGTCATCGGCAAATACCGTCATATCCCCCCCGACGACCGCACGGTGCTGCTGAACCGGCTGGCGCAGTTCGAGTCCGGGGAGATACAGTCGGCATCGGTCTCCTGCCGCGTCCTGCACGACGACGGCCGGACGACATGGATCAAAATCCACCTCATCTGCCGCGACTACCGGCCGCAGGAGCAGGTGATCGACATGCTGGGAATCAATTACGACATCACGGCGCTCAAACAGACCGAGCAGGAGCTGATCGCCGCCAAGGAGCGGGCCGAGGAGTCCAACAAGCTCAAGACGGCGTTCCTCGCCAACATGAGCCACGAAATCCGCACGCCGCTCAACGCCATCGTAGGCTTTTCGCAGCTGCTGACCACCGAGGAGGACCCCGAAGTGCGCAAAGAGTACAACGACATCGTGTCGCTCAACAACGGACTGCTGCTGCAGATCATATCCGACGTACTGGACCTCTCGCGCATCGAATCGGGGCATGCCGATCTGGTCAGGACCCGGTTCGACCTGCGGACGCTCTGCCGCGAAGCCGTCGAAACGTTCCGCCTGCAGACTCCGGAGGAAGTCGTGCTGGACGTCGAAAAGGGACTGCCCTCCTGCACCGTCTGCCAATACAGGCAGGGGCTGATGCAGATATTGGCCAACTTCATCCGCAACGCACTGAAATTCACACCAAAAGGATTCGTCACGGTGGGATTCGAACGCAAACGGGACCGGCTGAGTCTCTATGTCCGCGACACGGGCATCGGCATTCCGGCCGAAGAGCTGGACAAAATCTTCGAACGGTTTTACAAGGTGGACACCTTCACGCAGGGCACCGGACTCGGACTTTCGATCTGCAAGAGCATCGCGGAGCAGATGGGCGCACAAATCGGCGTCGATTCCGCCGTCGGCGAAGGTTCCTGCTTCCGGGTCGAAATGCCGATCGCGGAATAAGCCCACGCCGTTTTTGCGGCGGCGGCCTAATCGGCGGAATTTTGCAGATTTTCAAATCTTTTTTATATCTTTGCGAGTTGTCGGAAAACGAATGACGTTTCCGGCAGTTCCGGCTTTGCTCCGGGTGCAGGATCCGAACGAAAACAAAACACATACACCATGAAGTTCAAAGAGTATAAAGGTCTCGATCTGGCGCAGACGGCCGCCGACGTGCTCGGCGAGTGGGACGCCCGCGATACATTCCATAAAAGCATCACCACGCGCGAAGGACACCCCGCGTTCGTATTTTACGAAGGCCCCCCGTCGGCCAACGGCACGCCGGGCATCCACCACGTCATGGCCCGTACGATCAAGGACGTTTTCTGCCGCTACAAAACGCAGCAGGGCTACCTCGTGCACCGCAAGGCGGGCTGGGATACGCACGGACTTCCGGTCGAACTGGGCGTCGAGAAGAAGCTCGGCATCACCAAGGAGGACATCGGCAAAAAGATCACCATCGAAGAATACAACCGCACCTGCCGCGAAGCCGTCATGGAGTTTACGGGCATGTGGGAGGACCTGACCCGCAAGATGGGCTACTGGGTCAACATGGACGATCCCTACATCACCTACGACAACAAATACATCGAGACGCTGTGGTGGCTCCTCAAGCAGCTCTTCGACAAGGGGCTGCTCTACAAGGGCTACACCATCCAGCCCTACTCGCCGGCGGCGGGAACGGGTCTCTCGACCCACGAGCTGAACCAGCCCGGCTGCTACCGCGACGTCAAGGACACGACCTGCACGGCGCAGTTCGAAGTCATCCGCGACCAGAAGAGCGAGAAGCTTTTCGCCGGCGTCGAGGGACCGCTCTATTTCTTGGCTTGGACTACCACGCCGTGGACCCTGCCCTCGAACACGGCGCTGGCCGTAGGTCCCGCGATCGAATACGTCAAGGTCAAATGCCGCAACCCCTATACCGACCGTCCGCAGACGGTCATCCTCGCCAAAGAGCTCGTGCCCGCATACTTCACCAAGAAAATGGAGGGAACCTATGAGATTACGGGCGAAAGCTGGCAGGGTCCCGAACTGGAAGGCATCCGCTACGAGCAGCTCATCCCGTGGGTAAAGCCGATGGGCGACGCGTTCCGCGTGATCGTCGGCGACTACGTGACCACTTCGGACGGTACGGGCATCGTGCATATCGCGCCGACGTTCGGTGCCGACGACGACCGCGTAGGCCGCGCCGCAGGCATTGCGCCGCTGTTCATGGTGGACAAGGCCGGCAAAAATCAGCCGATGGTAGACAGGCAGGGCAAATTCTTTCTGCTGGAGGAGCTCGATCCCGAATTCGTGAAAAATAATGTCGACGCCGCAAAATACAGGGAGTATGCGGGCCGTTATGTGAAAAACGCATACGATCCGAATATCGCCTGCGATGCCGAGACGACGCTCGACATCGACATCGCGGTGATGCTCAAAGCCGAAAACAAGGCCTTCAAGATCGAGAAGCACACCCACTCCTACCCCCACTGCTGGCGTACGGACAAACCGGTGCTCTACTACCCGCTCGACTCGTGGTTCATCCGCACCACGGCCCTGCGCGAGCGGATGATCGAACTAAACAAGACGATCCGCTGGAAGCCCGAATCGACCGGCACGGGCCGTTTCGGCAAGTGGCTCGAAGGATTGGTGGACTGGAACCTTTCGCGTTCGCGCTTCTGGGGAACCCCGCTGCCGGTATGGGCGACGGAGGACTACTCGGAGCTGAAGTGCATCGGCTCGATCGAAGAGCTGACGGGCGAAATCGAAAAGTCGGTCGCCGCAGGCTTCATGAAGGAGAATCCCTACAAAAATTTCAAGGTCGGCGACATGTCGGCGGAGAACTATTCGACCAAAAATATCGACCTGCACCGCCCCTATGTGGACGGCATCGTGCTGGTCTCGTCGAAGGGCGAGCCGATGAAGCGCGAAAGCGACTTGATCGACGTGTGGTTCGATTCGGGAGCCATGCCCTATGCGCAGCTGCACTACCCGTTCGAGAACGGCGGCGAGCATTTCAAGACGGTCTATCCGGCCGACTTCATCGCCGAAGGCGTGGACCAGACGCGCGGCTGGTTCTTCACGCTGCACGCCATCGCCTCGATGCTGTTCGACTCGGTGGCTTTCAAGAACATCATTTCGAACGGTCTTGTGCTCGACAAGAACGGCAACAAGATGTCCAAGCGCCTGGGCAACGGCGTCGATCCGTTCGAGGTGCTGGCCACCTACGGAGCCGACGCCACGCGCTGGTACATGATCTCCAACTCGCAGCCGTGGGACAACCTCAAATTCGATAGGGACGGCGTGGACGAAGTGCGCCGCAAGTTCTTCGGAACGCTCTACAATACCTATTCGTTCTTCGCCCTCTACGCCAACGTGGACGGATTTACGGGCCGGGAGCCGGAGGTTCCCGTGGAGAAGCGTCCGGAGATCGACCGCTGGATCATCTCGCTGCTCAACACGCTGGTCAGGGACGTGACGCGTTCGCTCGAAGATTACGACCCGACGCCTGCGGCGCGCGCCATTCAGGAGTTCGTGGGCGAAAACCTCTCCAACTGGTACGTACGCCTCAACCGCAAGCGTTTCTGGGGCGGCGGCATGAACGAGGACAAACTGGCGGCCTATCAGACGCTTTACACCTGTCTGGAGACCGTTTCGATGCTCGCGGCGCCGTTCGCACCGTTCATCTCGGACCGCATTTTCTGCGACCTGAACGCCGTAAGCGGCCGCCATACGGACGAATCGGTACACCTCTCGACCTTCCCGAAGGCCGACGGGAAGCTGATCGACGCCGATCTGGAAGAGATGATGTCGCTGGCCCAGCGCGTATCGTCGATGGTGCTGGCCCTGCGCCGCAAAGTCTCGATCAAGGTGCGCCAGCCGCTGACCAAAATACTGATTCCGGTGCTCGACCCGGCAATGGCGCAGCATATCGCCGCCGTGAAGACGCTCATCATGAACGAGGTGAATGTCAAGGAGATCGAGCTGATCGAGAACACGGCGGGCATTATCACCAAGCGCATCAAGCCCAACTTCAAGACGCTGGGACCGCGCTACGGCAAATACATGAAGCAGATCGCCGCCATGACCGCGGAGTTCACGCAGGAGCGGATCGCCGAAATCGAAGCCGCTCCGGAGACGATCCTCGACCTCGGCGCCGAGAAGATCGCCGTAACCCCCGCCGATTTCGAGATCACCTCGGAGGACATGCCGGGCTGGCTCGTGGCGTCGGAAGGCAAGCTGACCGTGGCGCTCGACATCACCGTAACGGAGGAGCTGCGCGCGGAAGGCGTGGCACGCGAGTTGATAAACCGCATCCAGAATATCCGCAAGGATTCGGGATTCGAAGTGACGGACAAGATCCGGGTCGAGATCGAGCAGAAGGAGCTCGTGGCCGACGCCGTCGCCAAATACGCCGGTTACATCGCATCGCAGACGCTGGCCGTCGAGGTCAAGACCGCGGCACAACCTGCGGGCGGAGTGATCGTCGATTCGGATGTCGATGACGAGCCGGTACGGATCGCCGTAACGCGGATTTAGCCCGTCCGGAACGTCTCCGAGTCCCTTTTTCGGTGAATTTGGAACGGCAAGCGTTTCATGCTGAGCACGATGCGCGGGTATGTCCGGGCGGAATCGTATAATGAGATGTAAAATTTGGTATTTACGAAAAAAATAGTTAATTTTACATAAAACCTAATTAAGGAGAAGACGACTATGGCAGACGAAAGAACGAGATACAGCGACGCCGAACTCGAAGAGTTCAAGCAGCTTATCCTGAAGAAGCTGGAGAACGCGCGTGCGGACTACGAGCTGCTGCGCGCCACTATCACCCACACGGCAGACAACGACACGGAAGATACCTCGCCGACGTTCAAGGTCCTCGAAGAGGGCGCAGCGACTCTCTCGAAAGAGGAGAGCGGACGCTTGGCGGCGCACCAGATGAAGTTCATACACAATCTGGAAATGGCGCTCGTGCGTATCGAGAATAAGACTTACGGCATCTGTAAAACCACGGGCAAGCTCATTCCCAAGGAGCGCCTGATGAAAGTGCCCCACGCCACCGAGTGTATCGAGGCCAAGGAGGGACGCAGGTAGAACCGGAAGGGCGCGCAGACGGACTCCGACGCGGCGTCACGGGCCCGGTACGATTCCGGAAGGCGGAAAAATCGCAGGACATGCCCGGAGATAACATCCGCAGAGAGTGTATATTGAGGAAAAGACGACCGCCAAGGCCGTCTTTTCCTGTTTCGGGGAAGCGCTTTTTTATACGTTTTGCCGAAAAATTACGTTATCTTTGATGACATGTATCGCCGGATCTGCATACTCGTACTGACCGTCCTCGCGGCAGTGAGCGTTTGTTTCGCCCGAACGGCCGGTCCCGGCATGCGCGGTCCCGAAATAACTTCTCCCAACATAAACTCGCCCGACGGATTCAAGCCCGACAGCCTGAACACCGCCACTTCCGAACGCAATCAAAGGCTGTACGACAGCATCCAATCCAAGACCAACCGCCGCGCCGTGCCGCGCATGCTCTACAGAATGCTTTTCGTAAAGCCCGTGCTGGACACCACATTCAGCGGCCGCGTAGTGGACGAAAGCCGCCTGCTGAAACCCTATGCGGGAAAAACCGTGGGCGACATCACCATCGAGCGTCAGCATCCCTTCGACTCCGACGGCAACTGGCTCGAACGTACGGGCAACAAGATACACTTGCTGACGCGCGACCGGGTCATCCGCCGCGACCTGCTCTTCAAGCCGGGCGACAAGATCGACCCGCAGCTGATCGTGCGCAACAAGCAGCTGCTCCGCTCGCGCCCCTACATCTCCGACGTCGATATCACCCTGATGCCCGATTCGCTGGATTCGACACGCGTCAATATGGTCATATGCACCCGTGACAGCTGGACGATCAGCGTCGACGGCGCCATCCACGGCGAGGGCCGCACGATGGTCGGACTGTCGGACGCCAACATTTTCGGCTGGGGCAACACCCTGAAGTTCAATACCAACTTCAGCCGCAAAGACTTCTCATACGGCGGCAACATCGTCGAATACGAAATCCCCAACGTTCTGGGAAGTTTCTACACGGCGGATTTTTCGGCCGGACGCGACTTCTACAACTCGGAGCTGAACATGGGGCTGCGCAAGGAGTTCATACGTCCGACGGACTATGAAATCGGCCTTACGTACAGCGATGTCAAGTCGAAGCGCTACATGATCGACCTCGACACTTCGCTGCTCATCAAGGTCCGCAATCTGGACGCATGGGGCGGCAAGTCGCGCTATATCCGCTCCATCAATTCGAGCGTATATTTCACGGGACGCTACAGCTACGCCCGTTTCAGCCGGCGGCCGCTGGTTGCCCCCAACCACAACCCCGCGCTGCACGACTACGACGCCATGCTCTTCGGGGCCGGTCTCTACCGCGAGAAGTTCTATTCGGCCAACATGATCTACGGATTCGGCACAAGGGAGTACCTTGCGACGGGTTACAAGGCCGAGCTGGTCAGCGGATACTCGTGGGGAGAATTCAACGACGAAATGTATCTGGGCATGACCTATACGACCGGCGGATTCCGCTCGGTGGGCTATGTCATGGGAAGTATCACGCTGGGAAGCTATATCGACCTCGCAACCGGCATGTGGCGCCATAGTGCGGTGGACGTGGACCTGAAGTGGTTCTCGAACCTGTTCATGTTCAAACGCAGCCGCATCCGCCAGTTTCTGGCCTTCAACTATACGCAGGGCTGGAACCGCGGCACGGGCAGCGACGAAATAATCCGCATGACCCGCATAAACGGACTGCAGGCGCTCAAGGAGCATGTCACCGGCACCAACCGCATGATCCTCAACACGGAGACCGTATTTTTCACGCCCTATCAGCCCCTCGGCTTCCGTATCGCCCTGTTCGGATTCGCCGACTTCGGACTGATCGGCTATTCCCCCAACATCTTCAAGAACGACTTCTTCACTTCGTTCGGCTTCGGCGTGCGCATCAAGAACGAAAGGCTGATTTTCAACACGATACAGATACGTCTGGGACTCGCCTTCGGCAAACGCGGACTGGTCGAGAGCGAATATGTCCGCGTATCGAACCAGACCCGCATCGAACAATACCGTTACCGTCCGACACGGCCCGAAATCGTGGGATTCAAATAAGTCGGCGGACCGGACAGCCAACAAAAAAACGGAGGTCTCGGACCTCCGTTTTTTTATTGCCCTTCGACGATCTGCCCCTTGTCGTCGATCGTCATCACCCGGTCGTACTGTTTCACTTTCGCCGTAAAGTCGTGGAAATCTTCGGCTTCCTGATACTTGCAGGGAACGACCTCTTCGCCCTTGCGGTTGATATAGCCGTACCCCAGCCCCTTGACGAAAACGCGGGCCAGACCGCAGCTGAAAGGATATGCCTCGTGGTATTTGAAGGGTACGACGAGCTGGCCGTTCGTGGCGATATAGCCCCAGCGGGCGTCGTAGAAATCCTCGGAATTTACGCCGAAACGCATCACCGGGGCGCGCATCTCGCTGAACTCGCCGGCATCGTCCCACTTGGCGGGAAGCACTTCGCGCCCTTCGGTGTCGATATACCCGCAGCGCGGCTCCATCCCCTGAAAATTCATGCCGTAAAGGTTGGTATTGAACGGCGCCAGACCATCGTGGAACTCCCCGATGCGTTTATAGCGGAACGAACTGACTTCATTGCCGTTGCGGTCCACAAGTCCGTAATTGACATTGTTGTAGCTCACCACGGCAACACCGCCCGAAAAGGGCTTCGCCACGGCGAAACGGGGCGAAATCGCCACATTGCCCTTTACGTCCACATAGCCGAAATTGCCGAACTGTTCGAGCATAAAGGCCGCAAGTCCTTCGCCCGGCGTATCGAGGTAGTAGTACCGGCACGGAATCGTCTCGCGGCCCAGCGTGTCGATCAGTCCCCACTGCCCGCCGTAAGGCTCGTCGCGCAGCATCATGCTGCCTCCGTAGTTGGTCCGGGCATAGCCGTCCTTGAAATCGGAAATGTAGGTGAAGAAGCAGGGAAGCACTTCGCGGCCGTCGGCGTCCAAGAAGCCGTGCTTGCCGCCGCTCGTCACGGGAATCAGCCCGTATGCGTTAGGCTCGCCGATCAGATTGTAGTCGCACGGCACGACCACTTCGCCGTTTTCGCGCAGATAGCCCCACTTGCCGTCGCGCAGCACGCGCATCCAGCCCCGCTCGTCCGGCTCGCCGATTTCGGAGTACAGGCAGGGAATAACCATCTTCCCCGACTTATCGACGCGGCCCCAAAGCTCGCCCGCGGCCTGCACCCACGCCATGCCGTCCTCAAACGGTTCGGCAAGCACGAACTGCGGAGCGATCACGAGCCGTCCCACGGTGTCGATATATCCCCAAGCTCCTTCGGGGACCTGTACCGCGGCCAGTCCGTCGGCAAATCGGCGGGCGTCGGCATAGCGGCATTCGATCGCCAGCCGCCCCGTTCCATCGACATAGCCCCAGCGGCCTACGCCCTCGTTGATATCGAGCACGGCCGCGCGGTTGTCGCTCATCTCCCCCACTTCGGCATATTTGGCCGTACGTTTTTCGAACGACCGGCCGCACGAGACGAGCGTTACGACTGTAAGAAAAAATAGCAGGCGTTTCATAGCTTCTGTTTTGTGTTTCCCTTGCAAAGATAGCGCAAGCCGGGCGCAGAACCAAATTTTTCGGTTTCGCCCGGAACGGTTCTCCGCAGGGAAGGCGTCGTCCCGGCAAAACCGACGGCGGCCGGGCTGAAAATTCACCGCGCCGACGCCCGCCGAGACTGCCGCCAACCGGAATTTACGCAGGCAAGGACAACCTGTCACGGGCGATTTCCGCAAGTTTCGGGCCTGCATTGCCCGCACGCCGAAAAAACCCGGAACGGCAAAACCGTTCCGGGCGCGAACTTTTTATGCTTATGGCGGTTGGTTTTCGTCGTATACAACCGGACGGCAACGGATTTTATCGTCTCAACCCGGCAATCCGTCCCCCTCCGGCTGTCTGCGGTTACCTGCGACTATCTGCGCGTCGTAATCTTGATTACGCCCTCGCTGCCGGCACCGTATTCCTTGGCGGCCTCCTTGCCCCGCAACACCTCCATACGCTTGATTTTCTGGGGTGCAAGCCGAAGCACGTCCGCTTTGGACGCTTGCTCGCCGTTAATGAAAATCACGTAGTTATCCGGTATCTCCGAAGGATTGTGCAGCGTGACGCGGCCCGTAAAGACCGTTTTGCCCGACTCCGTTTTCGAATGATCCACGCGCGTCGTGCCTTCGCCGGTCGTAACGCGCCAATAAGACGGCGTTTCCGACGCCGCACCCGCGACGACCGCCCCGCCGTCAGCAGTATCGGCGGAGGAGTCCTGCATATCGACTGCGATCGCCTCGGAGAAGGAGATTTCCGACTTTGCCTGCGCGCGGGCTTCGTCCAGCTGCTTCTGCGCCGCTTCGAGCTGTTTCTGCGCCTGCTTCCACTCCTCGGCCGACATATACCGCCGTGCCGCATCCAGCCCGGCACGGGCGGCCTGCATCCCCGCTTCGGCGGCTTTCAGGCCGGCGTCCGCAGCCTGCATCGTCTGTCCGGTCATAATGCGAATCATCCCCTCCGCAGCAGCGGAGTCTTCCCCCTGCACGGCGGCGTCCTTGGTAATGCGGATCGACCGGACGTTTCCGGACAACTCTTCCAAGTCGCCGGCATCGACGTCCCGCCCGTTTATTTTCCAGACCATGTCTCCGCCGAGCGAGTCGCGCCTGCCGTCGATCCTGTAGGTCATCGTACGCACTCTCCCCGCAAGGGAATCAGCCTCCGTCCCGACGCCGCGCACCACGACGGCAGTCGAACTGCTGTTGCCGCCGTACGTGAACGTCTGCATCTGCGAGTCGGCACCGTCCTCCTTCGTCGTGACGATAATCACGCCGTCCCGGCCCTTTTCGCCGTACGAAACTTTCGACACGGAATCCTTGAGCACCGAGACCGAAGCGATCCGGTCGGCGGGAAGCGAATCGATCGATTTCACTTCGCGGCCGTCCACCAGAATCAGCGGATTGCCGGATTTTCCGTCCGAAGGGTCGATTTTTGCGTTCCGAATGAGAATCGTAACATTTTCTTTTTTACCTTTGTCATCAGGAAAAACATAGGCGGTGCGGGCGAAGGCTCCGAGGGCGAGTCCCGCAAGCGGCAGCACGAAAAGCACTCTGGCTACGGCCCACCGCGACGATCTTTTACGTAACATCATGGTAATACGGTTTTTAAGTTTACTGTGATTAAAGCTGTTGGCGACTGAGTACCACCTCCCGCCGGCAGCTTTCCTTATTAATAATAGTTGATAATGTTTCGCATCGACGCCGCTGTCGAGGACAGCCTCGTCGGCTTCGTATTCGTGAATGGCCCGCAGTTCGCGGCGAAGCAGCCACATCGCGGGATTGAACCACTGGAGGCAGCCCGCGAGATCGGTGAGCAGCAGATCGACCGAATGGCGCAAACGCAGATGAGCCTTTTCGTGCAGGACGATCGCGTCGCCGTTTTCGGACAAATCCTTCTCTGACAATACGATATAACGATACCAGCTGAAAGGCGTCACCGAGCGGCCGATACGCACCAGCACCGTTCCGTCGGCCAGACGTTCACGACGTCCCCGGCGGATCATGCGGATCACGCCGAAAACCGATCCGAACGTCCAGAGCAGCGTCGCCCCCGCTCCGGTCAGAAAAACAAGGGCCGCGGCCTTATCCCACGGAAACGGTTCGGGCTGCGGTTCGGCAGGCGCCTCGAAGAGCTGCTCCGCAGCTGGCATCTCCGGTGCGGCAGGCAGTTCACGGTAGATCGTAATGACGCAGAACGGCAGTATAAACGACAGCACCATAGCCGCCAGCACCACGATACGGTTCAGGCGGTGGAAGGTCTCGCGGCTCAGCAGCAGTTTGAAAAAGAGGTAAAACACCGCCAGACAGGCGCCGACCTTCAGGCTGTAGATCATCAGGGCGTACATGGCTACCGGCGGTTTTGATTTTCGATGCGGTCGATCAGCTCTCGAAGGTCCTCGACCGAAATCTTCTCCTCCTCGACCAGCGCGGAAACCGCCCCAAGATAGGAATTCTCGAAATACTTGCTGATGACACCGCCAAGCGTGCGGCGAGAAAACTCCTCTTCGGTCACCACCGGATAATACTGATAGGTGCTTCCGAAGGTCTTGTGAGCGACATAGCCCTTGGCTTCGAGAGCGCGGACCATCGTCGAGAGCGTATTGAAATGGGGTTTAGGCTCGGCGGCCAGCGCGACCAGTTCCCGCACGAACAGCGGGCCGTGTTCCCAGAAACAGCGCATCAGTTCCTCTTCCCTGCGTGTCAGTTTTTCCATAGCGTCGGTTGTTTTTAAAACCGGGCAAACGAGTATATCCCGGTGTCCGCCAGCAAAGGTAACTAAAAAAAATTCACATCCAACTATTTTACATAGTTTTTAAACTAAAAAATATAGTTTGCATCTGACAAACAGAAATTCAATCCCCAAATTCGTCGCAAACAATACCCGACGGACCGATCCGACCCACCGGGAACTGCACAAAAAATCCCCGGCCTTACAAGCCGGAGTTTTGTAGGTAAGAGAAAGTGCAGAAAAGAGTAAATATTTTGTTTACAGTTATTTAATTCTCTCTTCTGCATGTGCTCCGAGCAATAGAAAAGCAAAATCGGGCAGGTTTAACGGTGAGTTGTGTTACTTATCCGTTACCTGCCCGAAATGCTTTTATTTGCATTTAAGACAGTCGTTTTCAGTTCGTTGCATTGAATTTCCGCATAACAAATAACTTGACTTAACGTTTAACCCATCCTCAAAGTTCAAGTTATCATGCAACGCAGCACTTTCAAAGTCCTTTTCTATGTGAAAAGGCAGTCCGAAAAATCGGGTCAGGTTCCCGTCATGGGCCGTATCACCATCAACGGCACGATGTCGCAATTCAGCTGCAAACTCACCGTCCGTTCCTCCCTCTGGGATGCCAAAGCCAACAAAGCTTCCGGCAAAAGTCTCGAATCGCAGCGCATCAACGAGAAATTGGAGAATATCAAGACCAATATCGGCAAACAGTATCAGCGTCTCTGCGACCGGGATTCATACATAACGGCCGAAAAGGTCCGCAACGCCTTCCTCGGTATGGGCGATGATTGCCGCCTGCTGTTACAGACCTTCGACGAATATCTTGCGGAGTTCCGCAAGCGTGTGGGCAAAGACCGCGCTTATTCCACCTATGAGGATTACTGTCTGCGTCGCAGGCGTCTTGCCGCTTTCCTCGAATACGAATACCATGTAAAGGACATTCCGTTCAAAGAGCTGAAGCGGGAGTTTATCGAAAAGTTCGTCGTCTACCTCTCCACGGTAAAGGGTCTTGCTTCCGGGACGATCTGTGCCGGAGTCAAGAAACTGCGTCTGATGACCTATACGGCCTATAAGAACGGCTGGATTCTCGTCGATCCTTTTGCAGGGTTCCATGTCAGGCCTAAATACGCCGAACGGCGCTATTTATCCGCTTCGGAATTGCAGGCCGTGATGGACGTCGAACTTCCTAACTACCGAACGGGCATTAACCGGGATGCCTTCGTCTTCTGCGCTTTTACGGGCCTGAGCCATTCGGACGTAGCAAAGCTGACCCATGCCGATATTCATACAGACGACAATGGGGATTATTGGATCATCGACAAGCGGCAAAAGACAGGTACACAATTCCGTGTCAAACTCCTTCCCGTTGCTGAAATGATCTACGACCGTTATAAAAATCTGCATCTGGAAGGTAATAAGGTCTTTCCGATCAAACGCTACTATAAGACGATGAACATGTCCTTGCGGCATGTTGCCAGACATGCTGGATTGTCATTCAATCCGACAATGCACGTGGCGAAACATCATACAATCTCTATCTAATTGAAAATTAAACAGTTATTTCTGTTTAATTAATATCAGGTAACGATTTAGAAACGAGCGAATTACAATATTCTGTTTTCTTTTGCCTCTGTCAAAGAACGATTCTTTCAATGCAAATATACACTTTACTTGTGACAAAAGCAATCTTTTTCTACATTTAATCGACTTACAGTCAGCCTTAAAGAGGGTATCTGGTCTCATTCCATCTTCTTCCTCAAAAATAACATAGCAGTCTAAATTGGTTTATGTATGGGATAGGTCTTGTTCATTCGATCCGGTAGACTACTATACATAAAAGTATAAAGGCGAGATACGACAAGGAGATGCCATGCTTTTGTGTAAGGGGAATCTCTCTTAGCTTATCGCAGACCATGTATAGCTAAGTGTTTTGAGAATAAACAGTCTGTAAAAAACGGAAAGACACCGATTATGGGCCGTATCACCATCAATGGAACCCAAGCCGGTTTCAGTTGTAAGAAAGAAGTGTCCCTCGCTTTGTGGGACGTCAAAACCAACCGGGCCAAAGGCAAGTCCGAGGAGGCCCGTACACTCAATCAGGAGCTTGACAATATCAAGGCGCAAATCACCAGGCACTACCAGTACATCTGCGACCACGACAGTTTTGTTACAGCCAAGAAAGTCTATAACCGCTATGTCGGCTTCTCAGAGGAATGCCACACCCTTATGAACCTTTTCAGGGAACAGCTGGAACCGTATAAAAAGAAAATCGGCATAGAGAAAGCCGAAAGCACCTACTGCGGTCTGGTTGCCGATTACAAGAGTCTCCTGCTTTTCATGAAAAGCAAGAAGAATGCAGAGGATATTGTCATCGAAGAACTTGAGAAATCATTCATCGAGGATTACTACAACTGGATGCTCGGTACATGCGCTTTGGCAAACTCCACTGTCTTCGGGCGTGTCAATACCTTGAAGTGGCTGATGTATATCGCGCAGGAAAAAGGCTGGATACGGGTTCATCCGTTCGCATCATTCGAGTGTATGCCCGAATACAAGAGGCGTTCTTTCCTTTCCGAAGAGGAACTGCAAAGGATAATCCATATAGAACCGAGATACAAACGCCAGCGTGCCATGCGCGACATGTTCCTGTTCATGTGCTTCACCGGTCTTTCCTATGTGGACTTGAAAGCCATAACATACGATAATATCCATACCGACTCCGACGGCGGTACATGGCTGATGGGCAACCGTATAAAAACGGGAGTGGCGTATGTCGTAAAATTATTGCCCATTGCTATCGAACTGATTGAAAAATATAGGGGTACGGATGAAAAGAAAGACTCCCCGAATGTGTCTTTCCGGTAGGTGAATACAATGCCATGCGGCTCAGTCTTGGAATCATAGGCAGGAAATGCAACTCCGGGGCGAGGTCACCCCGCACATCGGACGCCACGCATTTGCCGTTCTGGCCATACTCAAGGGGATGCTGCTGGAAACTCTTCAGAAAGTGTTTGGGCATAAGTCCATCACATACGTCCTGCGCATCCATTCACTTGTCCGGCGCAGGCGGGGCAATCTTTTTCTGGAAGTCGCCCATCTGTACGACCAGCGTGCTGACCAGCTTTCTCAACTCCTAATACGCGCTTGTTTCAATAATTGTCAGTTCCATACTAAAATTCTTTTTAAGATTCTGAATATGCGACAAAGTAACGCACATCCTATATCCTTTCCAAACAGATAATATCAGAGTCTTCCGTTGGCGTGCATTGGCGTATCCAACGTTAAAAGAGAAGGTCCTTCACCTGCATCCATGCGGCAACGGAACTTCCATTCCCTTACTTGTTTTCCATAAATTTATAGGATTAATTTCTGGTGCATGATATTAATAGTCATTATTCTGTCTGCTTTTTTTGCTTGCATAATTGCAGCTAACAGTTATCTATTCCAGAACGCATTGTTATGGAAAATGGCAAGCTGTTTTGTTGGTTTATGGATATTGTGTATGATAATTACCGTCTTCGTTTGTCGTAAACTTGAATGCTCTAATTAAAACAGTACGGTTGTCATGCTTTGTGTGTTTTATTATAAATATTATGAATTATTTGGAATTGATATGTAATATAGATAATTTTGCAGTCGGGAAATGGTTTCGGGAGGTTTACGCCTTCCGAATGAAAAGGGAACCCGGTGAAAATCCGGGACAGTACCCGCTGCTGTGAGTCCACAAAAACGGACATCGAACTTTTGCCACTGGTGTAATACCGGGAAGGCACGATGACCGGGACGAGTCAGAAGACCTGCCATGACCGGAATGAGATTTACACCTGCGGGATATACGGGTCGTAATCAAATAAGGAATAGCTCATCGGCCATTCAATATTTGAAGACAGACATATTCCCGTTCGTGTAAGTCCGCACGAACGGGAATTTTTTGTGTTTGTTAATAATATGTTTTACATTAAAATGAGTGACCTATGAAAAGAAAATTACGCTTTCTGGCAGGTGCCTGTCTATTTACCGCAACCGCCTTGTTCTCTGGCTGTAGTTCGGACGATGACTTTTTGATGGACCCGGTTGATTCCGGAACTTCGCAAACCCGTGCTGTGACAAATCCGGACGGTACTTTAACTATCACTTTCGATGATTTCGATCCCGGCATGTTAGCAGGACCTACCTCGGCCGGAGAAAATCTTTATTCGTACCAAGGGTATCCTCAAGTAACCACCATTTACGACAATACTCCGGAAGAATATCTCTTCCTTTCAATGTTTAATACTGTAGGTGGAAGCACAGAGTATTCCAGCGGCGGCATCGCACTTTCCAACTGGAACATCCGCTCCAATCAGTCGGGAAATACCGGAGACTGGTGGTATTCTTATCTAAACCAATGTTCTGTCTATAACACTGCGGTGGAAGCGGAAGGACAGAATAAGGAAGCCGGGCACAGCGGTTCCAATTTCGGTGTCGTTTACGGATATGTGGATGCTTACAATCAGGCATGGATGGCTAAACCAGAATTTTATTTCAATGTTCCCCGGAAATTGGTCGGCCTGTGGATCTGCAACACCTCATACACTTATGGTGTCATTACTTATGGTAATCAGTTCGGTTCTACGGGGGTAGCGACTCCTCTGAAAGAGATGAAAGGGTATTTCCAAGTGAATCTGGAATGTTATGATGCGAATGGCGGTCTGATCCGCACTTACAAACGTCTTTTAGCCGATTATCGTAACGGCCAACAACAGGTTGATCCTATCACGACATGGGATTATTGGGAAATCAATGCCGAAGGGGTGCAAAGTGTGAAATTCAACTTCGAGGGTTCGGATTCGGGAGCATACGGTTTGAATACTCCGGCTTATATCTGTATTGATGATATCACCATACAATAAAAAGAATACAAGGATATCCCTTCTGTCGGGGGTATCCCTGTTATTTTTCTAAAATCCACACATCATGCATCGTTTTCACTATTTTATTATTTCTGCCTGTATGCTGTTCACCTCCTGCAACAAGGATGAAGTCATTACCGAAGAAGTAGGAGGACAACCTATAATAGAACTTGACAGCGAGACCGGTATTTACACGGTCAAGGTCGATCACGAATTGACTATCGCCCCGACATACCAGAATGTTGAAGATGCTCTTTTTGCTTGGACGATAGACGGTACGCTGGTTTCTTCGGGTCCGTCTCTTCAACGTACATGGAATGAATGCGGGGATTTTTATGTCAAACTAAGAGTAGACAATGCGGAAGGCTATGCCGAAGAGGAACTGAAAGTAGAAGTGAAAGAACTCACCCCTCCGGTCATCTCACTGGCACTACCTTCGCAGGGGCTAAAAGTCGTCCGGAATACCGATTACACATTTACTCCCGATATTCAGCATTCGGATGTCGAAGGGTTCAAAATCGAATGGGTACGGGAAGGAAAAATCGTTTCCACCGAGAATACTTATACTTTCAATGAAAAAGAACTCGGTGTTTATACGGTGACAATCAACGCTTCCAATATAGATGGGACAACAACGAAAGACGTAAGCGTAGAGGTCGTGGAAACGATGCCCTACGTTGTCAAATTCCCGACCCCGTCTTACCTGCAAACATCCACGGACAGGTACACTTTTGCCGACCGTCCTGTTTTCCTGCGTCCGTTGTTGGAGTATTTCGACAATCCCCGTTTTGAGTGGAGTGTGGACGGTCAGGTCATGGAAGGAGAAGTGGAACGCATGTTCAAGTTCACGCCGTCCGCACCCGGAGAATACACCGTCTCCTGTACTGTGTCGGAAGACACACCGACGGAAAAAATAAGCAGGAATATCGACAAAGGGAAAACGGCTGTCACTGCCACCGTAAAAGTCGTTTGTGTGGACAAAAAGGAACAAGACGGCTTCCGGGCTTCGGGAAGTTCCAAGCTCTGGAATAAAGTCTATGAATATACCCCAGCTCCCGGCCAATTTATCAACGAGACGAGCACGATAGGCGGTATGACCGGCAACGAAACATCCCCTGAAGCGGCTGTCGCATGGGCAACACAGCGTTTGAAAGACAAACTGCACGTCTCTTTAGGTTCTTTCGGGGGTTATATCATCGTCGGCTTCGACCACAGTATTCCCAATTCGGGTAACCAATATGATTTCTGTGTTCAGGGGAACGCCTTTGACGGCAGTTCCGAACCGGGTATCGTATGGGTCATGCAAGATATAAACGGAAACGGATTGCCGGATGACGAGTGGTACGAACTGAAAGGATCTGAAGCAGGCAAGGAAGAAACAATACAGAATTTTGAAGTGACCTATTACCGTCCGGAAGGCAAAAAAATGGATGTCCAATGGATCAGTTCCGACGGTAGAAACGGCTGGGTAGACTATCTGTCCGCTTATCATACACAAGACTATTATTATCCGGCTTGGATTTCGGAAAACAGTTATACCCTGACAGGCACTTGTCTGGCCGCCCGCAACACCCAAGATTCTCAAACCGGTTATTGGGATAATCAGAGTTATGACTGGGGGTACGTGGATAATTTCGGAAACGACCAGATAGAAGGCGGCAGTACGGTGGATGGAAGCGGACAAAGGAACGGTTTCAAAATTTCCAATGCCATCCATGCCGATGGAACGGAAGCCAATCTGCAATATATTGACTTTATCAAAATACAATGCGGTGTTCTGGCCAAAAGCGGCTGGCTGGGCGAAGTTTCTACGGAGGTATTTTCTTTTGAGGATCTAACCAAATAATAAAAATTACAAGTATGAAAATTTATTTTCTTCCCATGCTCCTATCCTTGTTCTTTTTGGGAGCGTGTGACAAAAACGATGAAATTATACCTGAAGATGCAGATGAAAATTTCATCACATCGGTCGTGATGACCGTGGACGGGAAATCGTACACGGCCGACATTACGGACAATACAGTAACAATAACCGTTCCCTATACGGTATCGCTGAACAACGCCGAAGTGGAATTCAAGTACACAACTTCTGCAACAATCATACCTGATCCTGAAACGGTAACGGACTGGGATAACGAACGAACCTTCCGGGTGACATCCTATAACGGAGATGCCCGCGAATATACCTATAAGGTCGTGAAAAGCGAGATAGAATCTGACGGAGATGTGGAGTTGAAGACCACCGAGGAGGTAGCTTCTTTTGCCGCAACCAAAACAACCGTTGTCAAAGGGAACCTGATTATCGGCTCTGATGCGGAAGAGGCAGAAAAAATCACTGACATATCTGCATTGGCATCTTTGAAAGAGGTTACTGGCAACATTGTCATTCGTAACAGTTACAACGGTGCAGACTTGACAGGGTTGGATAATATCGTTTCTGCCGGAGGTTTACAGGTAGGTTCGACCGATGTCGCCTCGAAAGCTACGGAACTTCACATGATTTCCATGAAAGCATTGGAAACGCTCTCCGGAGACATATCGGTATATAACGACCAAGTGACGTATGTCCTATTCGAGAAACTGGCAACTATTGAAGGAAGCGTGATGTTCAATGCGTCGTCGTTACAGAGTTTTGAGTTTCCGGTTCTGACTACTGTAGGTCAGGATCTGAATCTTCAAGGACTCAATGAAGAGAACACAGCAGCCGGTTCGATTGCGTCTTTGGAAATACCGGAACTGACAAGTGTCGGAGGGGTCTTGTCCGTAAACAATCTTGCCAAGCTGACTTCCATGAGCTTCCTTAAGCTGAAAGAGACCGGTGGCCTTGATTTCCATACCGTCCCCGTGATGTTGGAAACCATCAACCTTCCGGAAATCGAAACAGTAAACGGAAGTATTATTATGGAAGCCAATATGGAAGCTCCTCCTACCGGTAGTTTTGTTCCCCAACGAAATGACGTGCTTCAGGCTTTCGGTGGAATGGACAAACTGACAACGATAAAGGGACAGATAAAGATAAAGAATTTCACGGCACTCAAACAACTTCCCGACTGGAGCAAGATCACCACACTTGGAAGCATCACGCTGGATTATCTTGAAGATGTGAGCGGAACACTGCTGTTGCCGAACGCCCGATTTGAAACCTTCGGAGAAACAGCGCCCCAGATTGAAATTATAAACAAGGTGCAGCTCTCCAAAATTGAAACAGCCGAAGATTTGTCAAATGTAAATTTTGTCATCACCAGTCTCACGAATAATAAGTTCCCTGAAATCACGTTCAAGAATATCAAAGACTTCACTTGTAAGCCAACCACCAACAATATCGATTATACCATATCGACAATTCAACATGTATATGGAAATCTAAATGTGACAGGCCAAATGCGAAGCAATGCCAAATTTCCCGACTTGGAAATCATAGATGGATATGGATATATCCAAATACCCATGTTTGCTTCAATCACAATGCCAGTCTTGAAAGAAGTGGGAGGACAGTTCTATTTATCTGGAAATTTTACCAGTTGTAACTTGCCCTTACTATCCAAAGTTTGTTGTTCAGCTTCTCCTGTATATTATAAAGAGGGAGAGGGTTCGTTAGCAATATCTTTACAAAGTAAATCGCTGGATATTCCGGAATTGCTTCACGTAGGAGGTGAAGGGTTGTTCGTTAATAAAGCAACAGGCATTACTTGTGATAAATTACAGACTATAGATGGTACGCTACAGATAAAAAGTGCGACTTCTCTTTCTCAGGAAACACTTTTCATGGAGAAGTTGGAGACCTTGCATGGGGTTGTTTTTGACGGTTTGACGAAATTTACCGACTACACTTTCTTCGGCAAGTTTATAGAAAACGGAATGATTACGGGGGAAAGTTGGAGCGTGACGAAATGTGGGTATAACCCAACCTTCCAAAATATGAAGGACAAACAATATACGCAGCAGGATTAAACCTTATACCTTAACCAGAGTACCCGTAATGATTCGGGTACTCTTTTTTATCCGAATGACAATGAGCAGAACAATACAACGGATTTGCCTTTTTCTTTTCTGCCTGCCAGTTTTCGGCAGTTGCATGAAATGGGATTACGGAGAGATGGAAGATTTCTCTGTATCGGCCTCTGGTCTTTTCATTACCAACGAGGGGAATTTCCAGTACAGCAATGCCACGCTTTCCTACTACGATCCCGCCACGTGCGAAGTGGAGAATGAAGTGTTTTACCGTGCCAACGGGTTCAAGTTGGGCGATGTGGCCCAGTCTATGGTTATCCGGGACGGTATAGGCTGGATCGTGGTGAACAACTCGCATGTGATTTTCGCCATCGACATCAATACTTTCAAGGAAGTGGGCCGTATCACAGGTTTCACCTCACCCCGGTATATCCATTTTCTGTCGGATGAGAAAGCCTATGTGACGCAGATATGGGACTACCGTATCTTCATCATCAACCCCAAGACATACGAGATTACCGGCTATATCGAATGTCCAGACATGGACATGGAATCGGGTTCCACCGAACAAATGGTACAATACGGCAAGTACGTCTATGTGAACTGCTGGTCGTACCAGAACCGCATCCTGAAAATCGACACGGAGACGGACAAGGTCGTGGACGAACTGACCATCGGCATACAACCTACTTCGCTGGTCATGGACAAATACAACAAGATGTGGACCATCACGGATGGCGGTTACGAGGGCAGCCCATACGGTTACGAGGCACCGTCTCTCTATCGTATAGACGCCGAGACTTTCACCGTAGAGAAACAGTTCAAGTTTAAGCTGGGCGACTGGCCTTCGGAAGTCCAGCTCAACGGTACACGGGATACACTTTACTGGATCAACAACGATATTTGGCGAATGCCGGTGGAAGCCGACCGTGTTCCCGTCCGGCCTTTTCTGGAGTTTCGGGACACCAAATACTACGGCCTTACGGTCAATCCCAACAACGGGGAGGTATATGTGGCCGACGCTATTGATTACCAGCAACAAGGTATCGTGTATCGCTATTCGCCGCAAGGCAAGCTGATCGATGAATTTTACGTGGGAATCATTCCGGGAGCTTTCTGCTGGAAATAACGAGGAAGGAGGACAAAAATGAAAAGACATCTTATTCTATTGTTCGTGGGGGTAAGCCTGCCCTTTCTGCTTGCCGCCCAGCAGAAAAATTCCGTCAGCATTACCAAAAGGGTACTACGTATTCCGGAGGTTACGGTGGTGGGCAAACGACCTATGAAGGATATAGGCGTGCAACGAACCCGTTTCGATTCCATCGCCATGAAAGAGAACATCGCCTTGTCTATGGCCGATGTGCTGACATTCAACTCATCCGTTTTTGTCAAGAACTACGGACGCGCCACGTTATCCACCGTGGCTTTCCGGGGTACCTCTCCCTCGCATACCCAAGTGACGTGGAATGGTATGCGCATTAACAACCCGATGCTGGGCATGACGGATTTTTCCACCATCCCTTCTTACTTTATCGATGATGCCTCGCTGCTGCACGGAACGTCATCGGTAAACGAAACGGGCGGCGGCTTGGGTGGTCTGGTCAGGCTCTCCACTTCTCCGGCCAACCATGAAGGGTTCGGGTTGCAGTACGTGCAGGGAGTGGGGTCGTTCAGCACGTTCGACGAGTTTCTCCGCCTGACCTACGGTGACAAACACTGGCAGTCCTCCACCCGTGTGGTGTATTCCTCTTCCCCCAACGACTACAAATACCGAAACCGGGACAAGAAGGAAAACATCTATGACGAGGACAAGAACATCATCGGTTCCTATTACCCGACGGAACGCAACCGCAGCGGGGCTTATAAGGATCTGCACGTCTTGCAGGAAATTTATTATAACACGGGCGAAGGCGACAAGTTCGGGCTAAACGCCTGGTATATCAATTCTAACCGGGAACTGGCGATGCTCAGCACGGATTACGGGAACGACATGGACTTCGAGAACCGCCAAAGGGAGCAGACGTTTCGCGGCGTCCTCTCGTGGGATCGCGTGCGGGAGAAATGGAAGGTCGGTGTAAAAGGCGGCTATATACACACATGGATGGCCTATGATTACAAGCGGGACAAGGGAAACGGCGAAATGGCTTCGATGACCCGCTCACGCAGTAAGATTAACACGTTCTACGGAAGTGCGGACGGGGATTATGCTCCTTCAGAGAAATGGCTGTTCACGGCCGGTGTTTCCGTACACCAGCATTTGGTGGAAAGCGCGGACAAAAATATCATCTCGCAGGAAGGTAACAAGGCTGTTGTCGGGTATGACAAGGGACGTGTCGAGTTTTCCGGTTCCGTTTCTGCGAAATGGCGGCCTGTCGATCGTTTTGCCGCCTCGCTTGTCCTTCGCGAGGATATGTTCGGTACGGAATGGGCCCCGGTTATCCCGGCTTTCTTCATCGACGGGGTACTGTCGAAAAAAGGCAATATCGTGGCGAAAGCATCCATCTCCCGGAACTACCGTTTTCCCACGCTGAACGACCTCTATTTTCTGCCGGGCGGTAATCCCGACCTGAAAAGCGAGCACGGCTTCACATACGACGTGGGGTTGTCGTTCTCGGTGGGGAAAGAAAATGTATATGCTTTGAGCGGTGGTATCAACTGGTTCGATTCGCACATCGACGACTGGATCATCTGGCTACCCACAACCAAGGGATTCTTCTCCCCCAGAAACCTCAAAAAGGTACATGCTTACGGGGCAGAGACCAACGCCCACCTTGATATAATGCTCGGAAAGGACTGGAAACTGGATATGAACGGAACTTTCTCGTGGACTTCCTCGATCAACGAGAGCGAACCGATGAGTCCGGCAGACCAATCCGTCGGCAAACAGTTGCCATACGTGCCGGAGTTTTCCGCAACGGTGACCGGACGTCTGTCATGGCGGACATGGAGCCTGCTTTACAAATGGTGTTATTACAGCCAGCGTTATACCATGTCGAGTAATGACTATACTCTGACGGGCTATCTGCCCCCTTACTTCATGAATAACGTGACACTGGAAAAACAGCTCTCTTTCCGATGGGCCGATCTGTCGCTAAAGGGCAGCATCAACAACCTGTTCGATGAAGAATACCTTTCCGTATTGTCCCGTCCCATGCCGGGCATCAATTTCGAGATATTCATCGGCATAACACCCAAGTTCGGAAAAAACAAAAATAGTAAACGATAATCTGCATCAATATGAACGCATTAAAGAATTTAAGCCTGATTTTGTTGCTTTCTCTGGCATTTACAGGCTGCCACAACAAAAGCTCAAAAATCAATGATTTCAACCTGCTGCTTTATGCTCCCGAATATGCCTCCGGCTTCGACATCAAAGGGGCGGGCGGGAAGGAAAGCGTACTGATAACCGTCAGGAATCCCTGGCAGGGAGCGGACAGTGTAACCACATGGCTGTTTATCGTCCGCAACGGTGAAGAGGTTCCCGAAGGGTTTGCAGGACAGGTACTCAAAGGAGACGCCAAACGCATCGTGGCGATGTCTTCCACTCATATCGCCATGCTTGACGCAATCGGTGAAGTCCGGTGTATAACCGGCGTTTCGGGAATCGACTACATTTCCAACCCAGACATCCAAGCCCGCCGCGACAGTATTGGCGATGTCGGCTATGAAGGGAACATCAACTACGAGTTGCTGCTCTCGCTCGATCCCGACCTCGTTCTGCTCTATGGGGTGAACGGCGCAAGCGCAATGGAAAGCAAACTCGAAGAACTCGACATACCGTTCATGTATGTCGGCGATTATCTTGAAGAGTCGCCTCTCGGCAAGGCCGAATGGATGGTAGTGCTTTCAGAAGTCACAGGAAAACGTGAGAAGGGTGAAAAAGCCTTTGCCGCAATCCCGGTCAGATACAACGCCTTGAAAAAGAAAGTGGCCGACAGTACCCTCGGCACTCCTTCGGTTATGCTTAATGTTCCCTATGGCGACTCGTGGTTCATGCCTTCAACCCAAAGTTATGTAGCCCGCTTGATTACTGATGCGGGAGGCCGCTATATCTACCAGAAGAACACGGGAAACGCTTCTATCCCCATTGACTTAGAAGAAGCATATCTGCTCGCGTCGGATGCGGACATGTGGCTGAACGTGGGAATGGCGAACTCCCTTGACGACTTGAAGGCATCATGTCCGAAATTCACCGATACCCGATGTTTCAAAAATGGAGAGGTGTATAACAACAACGCCCGTACCAACACAGCCGGGGGTAACGACTATTACGAGTCTGCCGTCGTGAATCCTGACATCGTGCTCCGCGACCTCGTGAAGATATTCCATCCTGAACTGGTGCAGGAAGAGTGTGTGTATTACAAGCAACTGAAATAGATACGTTCCCGTTCGACTATATTATTCTCCATATTGATTACGCTCACGGTCGGTCTTTTTTTACTGGACTTGGCCGTGGGAGCTGTCAACATTCCGATCCGCGATGTATGGGCAGCACTGACCGGGGGAAATTGTTCCCGTGCCACGGAAAAAATCGTACTCAACATACGCCTCATAAAAGCTATAGTGGCACTGTTGGCCGGGGCTGCCTTATCGGTCAGCGGTCTTCAGATGCAGACCCTCTTCCGTAATCCTCTTGCCGGTCCCTATGTCCTTGGCATCAGTTCCGGTGCAAGTCTCGGTGTGGCACTTGTGGTACTTGCCGGGATCGGTTCATCAATAGGCATTGCCGGAGCAGCGTGGGTGGGTGCGGCTGTCGTGTTGCTCGTGATAACTGCCGTCGGACAGCGAATAAAAGACATCATGGTAATCCTGATTCTGGGCATGATGTTCTCATCGGGCGTAGGTGCTGTCGTGCAGATATTGCAGTACCTCAGCAAAGAGGAATCGCTGAAAGCCTTTGTCATTTGGACGATGGGGGCTTTGGGTGACGTCACCTCCGGACAACTTCTGATTCTTGTTCCATCGGTGTTTGCCGGACTGCTGTTGGCGGTACTGACCATCAAACCGCTTAACCTCCTGCTGTTCGGAGAGGAATATGCCGTAACAATGGGACTGAATATTCGGCGTTCACGCAGCCTGTTGTTTCTCTCGACAACGCTGCTCGCCGGAACGATAACCGCTTTTTGCGGTCCGATAGGTTTCATAGGTCTCGCTATGCCTCATGTCACAAGAATGCTTTTCCAAAATAGCGATCATCATGTCCTTCTGCCCGGAACAATTCTTTCGGGAGCATCGATATTGCTTCTTTGCGACATCATTTCTAAAATATTCACCTTGCCGATCAACGCCATTACAGCTCTATTGGGAATCCCAATCGTCGTATGGGTGGTTTTACGCAACAAATCCATCACCGCATGATAGAATTACAGCATTTTTCCATAGGTTACAAAGAAAACTCGTTGCTCCACGAGGTAAATGCCACGATAAAAAAAGGTCAACTGACAGCCCTTATCGGAAGAAACGGGACAGGAAAATCGACGTTGCTCCGCGCCATAGCCGGTCTGAACCGGTGTTATTCCGGAAAAATCATTCTCGACGGGCACGACATCGCCTGCATGAAAACCGAAGATATGGCAAAAACGCTGGCTGTCGTCACGACCGAGCGCACGCGCATCGCCAACCTGCGGTGCAAGGATGTCGTAGCCATAGGCCGTGCTCCTTATACCAACTGGATAGGTAGGATGCAAGAAACAGATAAGGAGATAGTCATGCAATCGCTCATTTCGGTGGGAATGGAGGCTTATGCAAACCGCACGATGGATAAAATGTCGGATGGCGAATGCCAGCGTGTGATGATTGCTCGTGCATTGGCACAGGATACTCCTATCATTCTCCTTGATGAACCGACTTCCTTTCTTGACATGCCTAATCGCTACGAACTTGTGGCGTTGCTTCGTAGGCTTGTCCACGACGAGAAAAAATGTATCATGTTCTCGACACATGAACTTGACATCGCGTTGTCCATGTGCGATTCGATAGCATTGTTAGATACCCCGAATTTAAGTTGCTTGACCGCGTCTGAAATGCAGAAAAGCGGATACATTGACAGACTTTTCCAAAATGAAAACATCCGTTTCGACTCCTTATGCGGTACAATGATTTTGAAACAATGAGTATATACACTGTAGAAAATTTTACTTCAGACATCACTGTTGAAGGATATATCGCCGAATTCCGTGACGAACCACATTTTCTTGAACTTTGCAAACAATGTACCAATTACGGTAAAAGTTGGGGGTGTCCTCCATTTGATTTTGATACGGAATCGTTTCTCCGACAATACAAGTATGCACATCTTATGGCAACGAAGATAATCCCTGAAGACAAAGATATTCCGATTGAATATACACAAAAACTCATTTTACCGGAACGGATACGAATCGAGAGCGAATTATTGGATATGGAACGGAAATATGGAGGGCGTTCATTTGCCTATATAGGTAAATGTCTTCACTGCTCAGATAACGAGTGTACGCGTAACTGCGGCACACCATGCCGACACCCGGAAAAAGTGCGTCCGTCACTCGAAGCCTTCGGATTTGACATAGCCAAAACGCTTTCTGAACTTTTTAACATCGAACTTCTTTGGGGAAAGGATGGCAAATTACCTGAATATCTTGTTCTCGTAAGCGGATTTTTTCATAATGAATACGAACTTTGCAACATAGCATACTAATGATTCGGACATGAAATAAACAGACAAACTAACCACATTCGGTTCAATCTGTTTTGTGATTTCAAATGAATTATAGTTAGATATGTAAAAAGCGACGCTGGAGCTTGAAATAAGTAACGGTTTATCGGTGTATTCTCCGTTAAACCGTCCTGTTTTCGTTAAACGAAAACACAACTTGCTGTCCCCTAATGGGGACAACATTCTCCAATAGGAATTGTGTATCAGCCTATTGTACGGTTATTCTCCTGTGATTTTCGGGTCATTTCCATCAGGCATTTGCCGGCTGCTCTCCCCATTAAAGGATAGATATATCTCCATGACCATGTGACTTACGCCCATAATTCGGGGATAAGGAGGCGAATATACGGAAAATCTGCCCTTTACATGCCCTATTGTCCATTAATGGATTGCTACTTCTACACTTCTGCAAATGGAGAATGGGCATGTAGCCGTGTACGACTTATGTTTTTTCTTCATTGTCTCCATTAACGGATTGCTACTTCTACACTTCTGCAAATGGAGAATGACATGTAGCCGTATACGCCTTATTGTTTTTTCATCGTCTCCATTAACGGATTGCTACTTCTACACTTCTGCAAATGGAGAATAACAGGTAGCCGTATACGCCTTATTGTTTTTCTTCATCGTCTCCATTAACGGATTGCTACTTCTACACTTCTGCAAATGGAGAATAACAGGTAACCGTATACGCCTTATTGTTTTTTCATCGTCTCCATTAATGGATTGATACTTCTACACATCTGTAAATGGAGAATAACAGGTAGCCGTATACGCCTTATTGTTTTTCTTCATCGTCTCCATTAATGGATTGCTACTTCTACACATCCGCAAATGGAGAATGACAGGTAGTCGTGTGTGACTTATGTTTTTTCTTTATAATCTCCATTAATGGATTGATATTTATACACTTCTGCAAATGGAGATTTTGAGATATCTATATCCGGAAGGATGCGTGCTCCCTTCGCTCCCGGCTATCCCTATTTTGATATCCGGCTATATCGCAATTCTGTGATAGCATTATCCGGATAGCGTATCATACGGCTATATACAAATATGGCTACACTATAATTCATGGTTGTGATGGAGATGGCTTTTCCCATCCGGTAACAGACCATGATGCCACGAGGAAAAAAGCGACAGCCGCAGAGAAAAAACGGATGGCAGGAACCATTATGGAATCTGGTAAATAGAAAATCCGGTACATGCGAATTCAGGCGATCATCCCGGATGGTAACCTGTCAAAGAGGCTTTTGAGACATTTGAAATACCGATAATAAAAAAAACGAGATCAGGTATTTTGGCGGATGGCGGCAGGATTGCCGCCTCCGGCCCTTCCGAGTTTGTACGCGTCCTGCGTGAGGGCAGCTGGTTTGACAGCGGGTGCACCGACGGGGAGTACATGGTGAATTTCTCCGGGCGGTACAGGGAACTGCACGGGGTGACGGTGAGGACCGACACGCCGGAGCATTTCATGGACGACCTGAAAAAGTACGGTTACATCAAGGGCTGAACAGTCCGTTCCTTTATTATTACACTCCCTGCCGGTTTGGGGTCGCTTCACTTCCGGTGGGGATTTTTCTTTTTTCATCGCCGTGACGCACCCGTCCTTCAGGTTTTCCAAAGGGGGTCGTGAAAACCGACCGGCTACGGAGTATTTTTCCCGCGCCATATGACAAAAACCGACTATCCATGACTATTCCTGCCAGTGTACCGGTCGCGCTTGCCTCTCATGGTTTCTTCCCTTATATTCGCACTGACATTTAAACAAGTTGAAATTATGGAAATATGCTACATCGAGGCCGGTGTCCTTGAGAGGATGCTGGCACGCGCCGAGAACCTGTCCGCACATGTGGACAGATTGTATGAGAGAAACCGCCGTAAGGAACCCGGAGAGTGACTGGACGGCCAGGATGTCTGCCTGCGCCTTGACATCTCGCCGCGTACCCTGCAGACCCTCCGCGATACCGGACGGCTGGCGTTCACCCGCCTCCAGCGCAAGTTCTATTACAAGCCCGAAGACGTGGAGAGGCTGATGACCTACGTCGGCATCAGACGCAAGGAGAAGGCTGTGAGAGAGGGAAGAAAGAACGGAAACCTTTAAAGAGCGGAAGAGATGGAAGGCATTATCGACAAGGAGAACGAACGTGCCCGCAGGTTCTTTGCCCTGCTGGACAACATGGAGAAAAAAGTGGAACGTCTTGCCCGTGACAACCGTCCTCCCTTCAACGGGGAACGGTTCCTGACCGACAGGGAGCTTTCCGGGACGTTGAAGATCAGCCGCAGGTGCCTGCAGGATTACAGGGACCAAGGACGGATTCCCTATATCCAGCTTGGCGGGAAGATCCTGTACAGGCAATCGGACATCGAGAAGCTGCTGGAGGAGAACTATCACGCTGCATTGGTATAATATCGTATTCAAGTTTAAGGATTGCCGCCGGAATTGCATTTACGATTCCGACGGCAATTTTTATTTAGCCTGCGGCTTCCTTGCCGGCCGCAGGCTTTCTTCTTTCCATCAGCCGGTCCATGTCCGAGGATATCTTCCGGTCGGTGACCTGGGCGTAGACCTGCGTGCTGTCGATATTCGTATGGCCCATCATCCTGGCGATGCTCTCTATCGGAATGCCCGCGGTCAGTGTCAGGGTCCCGAACGAATGCCGGGCCATGTGGTAGGACAGGTTCTCTTTCATGCCTAATGCCACACCCATTCCATGTACCTCGTACCAGAGGACATCGCGGACCGGCAGCGGGAATACCGGCCTGTCGTCATCCGTGGTGTTGTAAAGCTCCAGTATCTGTCCGGCTATGGGATGCAGCGGGATGAACGCCTCCACGTCCGTTTTGGCGCGGCGGATGCGGATATACCTTCTTCCTTCCGAAGTCGTTCCGATGTGACGGGGATGGAGAGCCCTCGTATCCGCGTAGGCCAGACCGGTCAGCGAGGAGAAGATGAACGTCCTGCGTGCCAGCTCCATCATCGGGTCGGGCAGCGGGGTTTCCATCATCCGCTTCAGTTCACTGCGGCTGATATGCCTTAGTTTAGGTGTTTCTTTCCTCTCGTATGCCACGTCCTCTATCGGATTGGCTCTTAGTATTTCCCGGTCCACGGCGATGTAGATGAGCCGGTTGAGCCAGCACAGGCAGTGGTTCACGTGTCCGTTCCTGTGTCCCAGCTCCTTCTTGAGAAAGACCTTGAACGATTCGGCGAACTCCTCGGTGATGTCCGAAAAGGCGATGTCCTTCATCCCGCGGGATTCGATGAACTGCCTGAGGTTGAGCTGGGTGGTCTTCGACTGGCGGTAGGTGGAAGTGGAGTTGATCTCCTTGGAGCGGACCCTGAGCCGTTCGCGTTCCACCTCTCCGGCCTGCAGGAGGTATTCCGGTACGGAATTGGCGCCTGACACGGTGGTCTTGAGCAGTTCGACCGTGACCACTCCCTGGTTCCTCAGCAGGTTCCCGTACGCCTCTTCCAACCGGCTGCGGAAGGCGGCAAGGCGGTTGTTCTCCCTGGCTGTTTTGATTTCACACTTCTTGCTGTCCCAGTCCCCGGGTTTGCAATAGACGCCTGTCGTGACTGCCGATTTCTTTCCGTCGATGCTGATCCGGCAGAGGACGGCGGTCGTGCCGTCCGATTTCACCTTGTTACGGTTGATGTAGAATAAGAGCTTGAATGTACTGCGCATGATAATGATTGTTTAGGGATTAAAGGATAAGTTTCAAATCGCGGGTTGCCTCGACGAACCTGTCCATGTCCTCGAACAGCTTCTTCGGGGTTACGCGCGCGTATATCTGGGTGGTCTTTATGTTGGAGTGTCCCAGCATTTTGCAGATGGTCTCTATCGGCACTCCCTCCTCGAGCGTGACCAGCGAGGCGAAAGAATGCCGTCCCATGTGGTAGACAAGGTCCTGGCTCAGCCCTGCCATCAGGCGCAGGGATTTCATATTGGCCCTGAGCGTGTGGTAGTCCTGCGGCGGGAAAAGAGTCTCGCGGGTGTCGTCCCGGTATTTCTCAATCAACGCGACGGCTTCCGGAAGCAGCTTGACACGTCCGAGGTAGTCGGTTTTCTTTCGCCGGTATTTCAGCCAGAGGCTGCCCTCGTCATCCCGGAAGAGGTTCTTCCGGGTGATGCTTACCGCATCGGCATAGGCGGTGCCGGTGTAACAGGCGAAGAGGAAGAGGTCCCGGGTGATGACATGTGACCTGCGTTTTTCCGGTATCTCCAGATCACGCAGCTTCTCGAAATTCTCACGGCTGAGTGCTTTCGGTGTTGTCTCCTTCTGCTTGGGCAGCTTGAAGTGGCAGAAATGGTATTTCTCCGAGTAGCCCTCCTTGTAGGCGATGCGGCAGATCTTTTTCAAGATGGCCAGGTAGCCGCGAAGCGTGTCCACGGCATATCCCTTTTCCAGAAGGATGAAATCCTGATAGTCGCGGATGAACTGCTCGTTGAGCTGCCCGAAGACAAGGTCCGGAACCTTGAATTTCGCCTTGATGAATTCGGAAAGCGTGCGGTAGGTGAAGAGGTAGGTCGAGAGTGTGGTGGGCGCACGGTCCACACCGACACGGGCCTTCATTTCCCCGTTATGCCGGTCGAGAAGTTTGAGCAGGGTCATCTGCATGCCCGCATTGCCCTGGAACATGTCCCTGACCGCGGCGGCATCGAAATCCCTTTTTCTTTCCATGAGGGAATTGAAGGCCGAGTGTACGGCAAGCAGCAGTCTTTCTATTTTTTCATTGGTCTCCACCGCTTCCCGGCTCTTGCCGTTCAGCCGGCTCTCACGCGCGTTCCACAGCCCGGGGGTGCAGGAGAGCTTGCAGCTGAACTGCGCCATCGTGCGGTTGAGGGTGATCCGTCCCATGATCGGGGCCTTGCCGGTCTTGTCCGGCTCGCTCTTTTTCAGGTAGAGCAGCACCTTGAATTTTTCCACTTTCATAACGCTCTTTTTTAGGTTGTAGAAATACTCCTTTGAAAAGCGTCCTTTGGCATGCAAAACATTGATAAACAGTGAATACAAATCTGCTTTGTTCCTATCGGTAAAAATTCGGTTACCTGCCGTTGTTTTCGAAACAGGCGGCTAACAGTCTGGTAACTGAAACGTCGCAATATTTTGTTTTCTTTTGCAGGTCTGTCTGTTCTGCAAATCTTGCAAAATGCTTAATTATAAACGTTTTACGTTTAATTATCGTCATTCTGTTTTTTATTGCATTTCTAAATATTACTTACATGGCCCGGCATACCTTTGCCACGACGGTTACGCTTGCACAGGGCGTACCTTTGGAAACGGTCAGCAAAATGCTGGGACATAAACGGATCACCACGACCCAAATCTACGCCCAAATCACCAATGACAAGATCGGCCGGGATATGGCGGCGTTGAGCGAGAAACTCGACAGTATCTTCAAGGTCGCGCAGTAAGCCGAGCGAATCGCCCGCAGCCGATACAGAAAATTCAGAAACTCGAAATAAGAAGGATTGTAATTGAATTTACGTATAATTTAACTTATGCAATACCGACATACAATCGTATTAACACAAAGGACTGTAATATGGCGCGCAAATTCGTAAAAGCAGGTTTGCATGCGGAAACATTGCGATTCGGTTATTTAAGATGACCCGACATAAAGACGCATGTAACAATTTGTCTATCTGAGTGTAAGTTTATTGCTGCAAATTGATTCTGATTATTATCTAATGAAGTATAAGGTTTATCCAAATATCTAAAGTTGTAGATTTTTTTTGATCTCTTGCTCCATATTCAGAAGTTTCATGTGTGTTAAAAACATTTGCTCGTCTATACGATTTCTAAATTAACAAAAGCCGCGTATCACTTACGCGATACGCGGCTCCACTAATTGCGATTAGGTACAACTTATAACCTTTCGGCAGATCTTCAGGATATATTGAAAAACAAACAGCCATCAACTATTCCATTCGACAAGTTAATATCCGTTGCCGAAAAGCAAGAACGTCCCGACTACTTTCCGAGCAATTTCTTGACCTCTTCGGCCGGAAGAATCCGTTGCCGAAGAGTCCAAACGTCCCGACTACTTTCCGAGCAGCTTCTTAACCTCTTCGGCTACGGTCTTGCCGTTGTAACCGAATTTCTCGTCGAGAACCGTATAGGGAGCCGAATAGCCGAAGTGATCCAGACCGTGGATCATACCTTTCTCGCCCACAAGACCCATCAGGTTCACCGGAAGTCCCGACGTCAGGCCGTAGCGCACCACGCCCACCGGAAGCACGCTCTCCTGATACGAACGGGGCTGGTCGCGGAAAAGACCCTCGCTCGGTACGTTCACCACACGTACGGCGATACCCTCGGCGGCAAGCAGTTCGGCGCCCTCAACGAGCGTCGAGACCTCCGAGCCGGTGGCGACCATCACAACTTCGGGCTTGGCCGAGTCAAGCACCACATAACCGCCCTTGGCGACCTGTGCGGCCTCCTCGCGGCGGCTGGCGCCCAGCGCCGGAAGGCTCTTGATGTTCTGACGCGACAGCACCAGCGCAACGGGCCGCTGCTCCTCGACGGCCAGCTTCCACGCCATGACGGTTTCATCGCCGTCGGCCGGGCGCAGCACGACCATCGAACGTTCGTCGTGGTGGTTTCGGAGGTGTTCCATCAGGCGGATCTGGGCTTCATGCTCGATCGGCTGGTGCGTAGGACCGTCCTCACCAACGCGGAACGAGTCGTGCGTCCAGATATAGATCACGTGCAGGCGCATCAGCGCCGAAAGACGCACTGCCGGTTTCATGTAGTCCGAGAAGACGAAGAACGTGCCGCACGCAGGAATCACACCCCCGTGCAGCGCCATGCCGTTGGCCACGCAGGCCATCGTCAGTTCCGAGACTCCAGCCTGAAAGAATTTGCCGCTGAAGTCGCCCTTCGTGAAGGCCTTGGTCTTCTTGAGAAAGCCGTCCGTTTTGTCCGAGTTCGAAAGGTCCGCAGAAGCCACGATCATGTTCTCGATCTTTTCGGCGAAGACGCCCAGCACGGCAGCCGATGCCGCGCGCGTCGCCACGCCGGCCTTCACCTCGATCGACTTGTAGTCGATTTCGGGCAGGCGCCCCGAAAGGAACATATCCAGTTTGCGGGCGAGATCGCCGTGTTCGGCGCGCCACGTCTTCTCGACCTCGGCTTGACGTGCGGCCCATGCGCGAAGCGCTTCGCGGCGCTCGGAGAAGGCTTCGCGACTCTCGGAGAAAACGGCGAACGGATCGTTCGGATCCCCGCCCAGATTCTTCACCGTAGCGGCGAAGTCGGCACCGGCCGCCGTGAGCGGCTGCCCGTGGGTCGAAACCTTGTCCTCGAAGCTCTCGCCGGCGGGGCCTTTGGCGCCCTTGCCCATGACCGTGCGGCCGATGATGAGCGTAGGACGCTCCGTCTCGGAGTTCGCGGCAACGAGCGCCTCGCGGATTTCGTTGATGTTATGTCCGTCCACTGACAGCACGTTCCACCCCCACGCCTCGTACTTCATGGCCACGTTCTCGGTCATAACTTCATCCACCTTCGTAGAAAGCTGGATGTTGTTCGAGTCGTAGTACATGATGAAGTTGCTCAGACCCAGATGGCCGGCGATACGGCCCACGCCCTGCGAAATCTCCTCCTCCACGGCGCCGTCCGAGATGTAGGCGTAGGTCTTGTGCGCCATCCACTCGCCGAAGCGGGCAGCCAAGAACCGTTCCGCGATGGCGGCGCCCAGCGCCATGGCATGACCCTGTCCGAGAGGGCCGGAAGTGTTCTCGACACCGCGTGCGAAGTCTGCTTCCGGGTGACCCGGCGTCACGCTGCCCCACTGACGCAGAGACTGAAGGTCTTCGGTCGTATAGTACCCGGCCAGAGAAAGCGTAGAATAGAGCATCGGAGACATGTGACCCGGATCGAGGAAGAAACGATCACGGTAGGGGTAAGACGTATTGTCCGGATCGTAGCGCAGAAATTCGGTATAGAGCACCGTCATGAAGTCGGCGCCGCCCATGGAGCCGCCGGGGTGTCCCGATTTCGCCTTCTCGACCATGGCGGCCGACAAAATGCGGATATTGTCCGCTACACGCGTTAGTTTGGAATTGGTCATCGACATATTGCAAAGTCTTTAGTCATCGGAATCCGCATCAACGCATATCGAAATCTATGATGATCGGGCGGTGATCCGAAGGATGCCAGAAATTGCGCAATTCCTGCGGATCTCGGACAGGCGTAGTGTACTCGTCGCTTACGACCCGCGCACTGACGATCCGATCGTAAAGCGGACGGGTGCAGTAAACATAATCTATCCGGAAACGCCGGCCGGTCGTCGTCTGGAATTCGCCGGGGTATTTCGCTGCGATCACATCCACATACGGCGTGTGCTGACATATGTAATCATGGACCAAAAAGGCGGTCGTATCCTCCGGAAATCCGTACTCGTAATTATCGACACGCGATTTGGAGTTGAAATCCCCCATCATCATCCATAGTTGCTTTTCCGCGCCGGCAACCGATCCGATCGTATGGTTGCACACGTATTCGATCTCCATCCGGCGAAACCTGTCGCCCTCGCGCGCCGCGGCGCTGGCCTTGCGTTCCAGCTTGTCGGCCAGACCGAAACCGTAGACCTGCGGCCATGTATGCAGCGAAACGATATTGACCGTATGACCGTTTTTCCGAATCTGCGCCCATCCCGCACCGTGAGAAACAATGCTGTCGGGAACGGCTCCGATCAGACGAGCCACGTTCTCGATCGGGTATTTCGACGTAATGACCTGCGGGAAATTGTCGCGGTGTCCGCCCTTATACCAATATTCATGTCCGTAGCGCCGGGCCAGTTCGCCCCAATGTTCCGGCAGATAGGCCTCTTCGGGTTTTATCTTCTCATCTGAAGCCGTTTTGTAGTTGGTTACCGATTCACACCACACACAGACGTCGGGGTTCTGGGCGCTCACCCAATTGACAAAACGCGTATAGTTGTCACCCTGCCCCGACCACATGCCGTTCTGGATATTCCAATAGAGCAAGCGCAGATTCGCTTCATCCGTTTGCCGCTGCGCGCATCCCGGAAACAGGGTCAGGATGAACAGGCCGGCGGCTGCGGCCGCTTTAATTGCTGTTTTCATTGCTGTAACCGCTCCGTTCAGTTTGCCGTATGATCGAACGTAAACTTCTCCCACGGAAGTTCGGCATCCTTCCCGTTGTCGAGGACGTCGTTGGCATGTACCAGCATCGGGAATTCCTGCAGGGAGACCTGACCCAATTCCGCCTTGCGGTAAATCGCCTTTGCAACCCGGCGCGCCACGACCAGCGATTCGAGGGTCACACCGGCCAGAATATCCATCGCTTCGGAATAACACTTCCCTTCACCGAGCAGAATACCGATTCTGCGGGTCCGACCGCCGTAAACCGTCACGTAAAGATCTCCGATACCGATGTTCTCGCAGTCTTCGGTCGCCTGCTGTATCTTAAGCAGCCGGCGCATCTCCTTGACCGCCTGATAGAATGCTCCGGCCTGCGAGTTGTAATGCAACCCGGCATCCGCGCCATGATGGCGGTTGACCAAACCGATGGTCATGGCGACGGCCAGCGCATACGCGTTTTTCAACGCTACGGCGCTCTCAAGACCGATCACGTCATGGGTCAGCGAAATGTGATAGTAAGAGGTCGAAAGCGTCTCTTTGAACAGTCGGAGGGAAGCGGTATCCCTGCCGCAGAAAGCTACCTCGGTCTGGTCGTGGAATACCAGTTCATAAGAGGTGCAGGGGCCGCCGACCGCGCAGACCTCTCGGTCGACGCCCCTTTTCTTCAGCTCCGACCGCCAATAATCGGGATAGGAAATCAACGTTCCGTCTTCGAGATTGATAAGCCCTTTGGTGACAGACAACACCGGCAACCGGGGATCAAGATTTACCAGTATCTCGTTCAGGAACCAATCCACACCGAACGACGAAACACCGCCGATAACGAAATCGGCTCCGGCGACTGCCTCTCTGTATTCCTCTATCTGATAATATTTTACTCCGACGGGGAACGCTCTGTCGAATTTGGGATGCTTATTGCTGCGGCGGCATTCGTCGATGATGTCACGGTCGAGGTGCGTGCCTACCAAACGCACTTCATGACCGTTTTCGGCGGCGGGAAACGCCAGAGCGGACCCCATCATGCCGGAACCGATAATTGCGATTACTTTTTTCATGATAAATTTGAGTTAAGAGATTGTGTCTTATCTGATCAGATTGCAGGCGCCATTACGGGCAGTTTCCACTGTCCGGAGCGCATCGAGATACGCTTTGATCCGGTCGGGAAAATTACTCGAAATAAAACCCACATTATGTTTGACGGCCCAGTCCACAACCTCCGGATTGTCTACGATCCAGAGTGTCGATTCTACGCCGATTTCATTCATGCGGTCGATCAGTTCGGGCCGGTTCATAAACACATACATGCTGTAAGAGAGTTGAAAACCCTCCTTCTTAGCGACATCGGCATTGATGGGCGTCCAAAGCGAATTGGAAATATACAGTGTTTTGTTCTGCGGAGCCAAGCGCCGAAACTCCCTGCAGGCGTGCTCGCTGAAGGACGTGAACTCCATTTGGTCCAGCATGTTCAGTTTCTTACAGAGCGACACGATCTCTTCGACGATCCGGGTTTCGATCTCAGGCGTCTTGTGTTTCTTCAATTCCAGAATCAACTTCGTTCCGGGGTCCTTCCGACCCTGCTCCAGAAATTCGCGGAGCGTAGGTATCCGATTGCCGCCCGGCAATACGACCCGGCTGATCTCCGCATACGTGTCCCTTTGCGCGTCGAGCCGATCGCCGACTTTGGGACCGTGGACGACTATCAACTCCCCGTCAGAGGTCCGGTTGACATCGAATTCCACGCCGTATACGCCCAGCTGCTGCGCATTGATCAGACTCGATATCGTATTTTCGTCTGATCCCGGCGTCGTGTAAAAGCCGCGGTGCGCGACCAGCCGGGGTTGTGCAAACACGAGCGCCGCTCCGACGAGCGCGATGCCCGTCAACAATAGTTTTTTCATTTTTCGAATAATTTAGAGTTAGTATCTTTCCGTGCTATTTTCCGTCGTTGTAACCGTTGTTTTTCAGAGTCACCGCCACGGAGGTACCATATCCGGCAAACATCCAATCTTCAAGGTTATCGGCCGTGATCACCACTGCCGCGCCCTGTTTGTTCGTTACGGTTCCGGCGATCCGGCAATTGCTGACCGTAAAGCCCTTCTTGTTGGGACGCCCGGCAAGCATCCCCACCGATTTGCCGATGGGACAGCCGACATAGGCAGAAGCCGTGGTCCGGCAATCGTTCACAACGCTCGCGGCACCTCCGTTGTTACCGTATATGCCGCCGAAGAAGTTGTTGGCACCGGCCTGCGCAGCCGAAATCCGTCCGCTGAAAGTGCATCCTTCGACCAGCCCGACACACTCCTTGTCGGCCATGGCCATGATACCGCCTATCACGACGTCGCGTTTGGTGGCGTCCGTACTCTCGATCGCTCCGGAAAACGTGCATCCGCTGATCCGGTAAGCGCCCTGCGTTTGGGCCACGATACCCGAAGCGCGCACTTTCGACGGCCCGGCAATGCTGATCGTACCCGTACTGGAGCATTCTTCGACGATAAGCCGGTAATTCGACGTCTCGCCCGGAACGAGCTGCCGGCTGATCGTTTTGCCCGCAATGCCGCCCATGAAATTCCAGCCCGAATTACTGCCCGCATTGTCAAAGTCGGCCGTGTTGTGGCAGTCGGCGATCGTGTACAGCCCGTCGTCTTCCTGAACAGCTCCGACAAAGCCTCCGATCATATAAAGAGCCGGCGATGAAAACGAGATATTTCCGGTGTTCCGGCAGTTGCGAAGCGTCACGCCGTTGAAAGCCTTTCCGACGAATCCGCTCAGGATCATGGTGCGCGGCGTGACATCGGCAGCGTCTGCGACAACGATTTCCGCCCGGTTCGTACAATTCTCGATCGCCGCATTGTCGGTTTCGGCCGCGAACGCCCCCAGATGAATTTCGCTGTCGTCGCTGCGTACCGATTCGAAGCGTCCGGCGACGGTCAGGTTCCGTACCGTGCCGCTGAGACGTTTGAACAGACCGATCTGCTGCGCGTCGCCGCGATAACCGATCGTGAGCGTCTTACCGTTTCCGTTGAACGTGCCCGAAAAATTAGACAAAGGCACGAACCCGTTCAGCGTCAGATCGCAATGGAGCACCACCTCGCCGTTGCCGTCGAGAAAACGGCGCCCTGTCGGATCGCTGGCGAGCGATTCCGCGAAAGCCTCGAAATCCGCCTCGCTGCGAATGCCGTCGTACACCTTGTAAGCATGGTCGATCTTCCCGATCAGCCACTTGGGATAATTCGAACATAACGTGCGGAAACGTTTGTAATTCGCAATGTAATAATTCACAGCAGCGGTCGAATAAACGGCATTGCCGTCTCCCGCCCGCTGGTCAACATTGTAGACCGATAGAGCCACACCCGCCTTCTCGTACTCTTCGAGCGAGCAGGACCCCTTTCCGCCCGCCGCCGCATCCATTCCGCTTGCCGCCGAAAGGTTGGCCCACCCGAAGCCGAGCGTGCCGTACTCCTTCCCTGAACGCGACGAGTTCATGCCGATAGGCACTTCGGCAATTACGGCGCAATTGTGCGCAGCCTTCATCGCATCAAGGTTGAATCCCGTGCAGATCAGTTCGACGAAATGCTTCGCCTTCATTTCAGTGACGATCTCGCACGCACGGCGCGCCGCATTGATCACATATTCGGGCTGGGCATAGGGTTTGTCCACACGCTTGACGTCGAGCACCAGACGCGTACAGTTGCCCTCGACCATCACCCGGCGGATAAACTCTTCGAGCGTGGGCAGTTCCTCACCGTTCGACAACCGCCCTGCAGCGCGCAACTCTGCCACGGTAGCCGTCCACGGCTGCAGGTTATTGACCTTGCAGTCGCCGTTGGCATGCGCCACGATGATGTCGTTGTCCTTAGTCCAGTAAATGTCGCATTCCATGCCGTAGCATCCCAGACTCATGGCGTACTCCAACGCCGCCATCGAGTTGTCCGGCGCACCGCATTCGGCAGCTCCTCCGCGATGGGCAACGACCGTATTGGAACACGCCGCCGGCTTCATGAATCCGTCGTCGACCGGAATGCTCGGATCGGGAATCCTGCTCCAGTCGGGCTGATCGGGCCATTCGTCCTTCGTACAACCGACGAAGGCGGCGGCCAATGTCAACATGCATATGATTTTTCGTATCATGATTCTTTTTTTGATTTGTTCCTTATTTATAATTCTTCACGCAGCGTATCGCAGCGCCCGAACCGTTGCCCAGATCGAACCCGTCGTTCAGCGTCATGTCGGTTTTGGTGTGTCCGCTGATGTATATGCGCCAGAACGAAGTTTTCTTGGAGGTATACTGCCCCAGAAGCGGAATCCACGCATAAAACCGGGGATCGCCGGAGGTAGCGCCGTAATTATATCCGGTATCGTAGAGGCGCCATCCCTGAATGAACATGTTGAACCCGAAATCGGGCGCCAGCGGCGATATGGGCGATCCGGAGGAATAGGTATTCCATGAAGCGTCGAACAGAATCGTAGACAGATTGGCGATCGAACCTCCGCCGATGGCCTTATAGCTGGCCGACGACTCGGCGATTTCGTACCGCGAACCCTTCGAAGCCTGCGCTGCGGCCCAGATCAGATCTTTCCAGTCCTGAAGGTTGGCGATATGCCAGCCATAGGGACAAATCCCCTGTATCTGCATCTTCAACACGGGATGCTCGGCCTCGGCCTTCGCATCGTCGTCCGCCGCAGCGAGCGTCGCCATAAGGATGTTTTCGATCGTGACGGCGGTTCCGGTCGCATCGACCAGCACGGCACCCGGCTCGCCGTAAGGCGAAGCGATCTGATAGGCCTTGTTCAATGCACCGTTGGGCTGCCCCGTAACAGCCTCGAAAGAGGAATACAACCGGCCGTATTTGGAAGCCAGCGGGGTTCCGTCATTCGCCCGAAGTTCCTCGATGCCTCCGCCGTTTTCGGCCGTATCGTAAGCCGGATTGCGAACGTCGTAGGGCACGGTCGTATCGCTGGGCTTGCCGTATCCGCCGGTTTTGGAGCCCCCGACGAGTCCCGAACCGAGCTTGACGGCTCCGATGCCGGGCCCGCCGTTCCAATGCAGGCTGACGGTCATCCATGTCTTGACTCCGCCGGACGCCGTCGGGTAATCCTTCGTAGGATAGTTCGCAAGTTCTTCGTCGGGCATGCAATTGGGCGTACTGTTCTGACGTATCCAGTTCCACGTACCCGCAGCGAAATCCACCGTCAGCGTACGATAACCGTTCGCTTCGATCTTCAGATCCGAAGCCGTAACATTCCGGGCCCAGTTCTTCAGCTCGCCGTCGGCACCGAGATACCAACTCGGATCGCCGGCCCGTGAATCCTTGTTGATGCAGATCAGATTGTCCTCCGTGGCGAAGAAGAATCCGCTGACACGATAGGAGTCGTCCGACTCGCGCTTCATCTGCAACGCCGTAGCAGCCTCCTCGCCCAGCGCAGAGCCGTAAACATAATAGTATTCCGCCTTCCTAAGCTGCACGACGGGAATGTCCACCGCCGCTTTGCTCGTTTCGTCGTCGCCCACGGTGATCGTCAGCGTCGCCCGGCGATCCCGTTCCATGTCGTCCCACGGCTCGGCGGTCAGCGTCAGCAAACCTTCACCGCGGTGCTCGGCCGTCAACCAGCCCTCGGCGCCTCCCTCCTCGTAAGCGATCGCATAGGCATACTTGTCGCCCATATTCGTGGTATAAGCCAGATCGACAGGATCGCCCTGAAAAGATATCTCTACCGATTCGAGCGCCGGCACCACCTCAGCATCGGCCAGCTCGCCGTACTGGAACAGTTCGTAATCCTGCACCGTACCGTCCTCGGCCGTAATGCGCACCGTACACCGGCGTCCGTATCCCGTATTGGGCAATGCAGTCAACTCGAAACCGGATTGCGTCACGGCGACGGTATTCGGTCCGGCAATCTCCGTATACTGCGAAACGACGGGTACACGCTGGATCGTCGCCCACGGCCCGGTCTCATCGACCGAGGGCATCCAGTCGACGAGTTCCGCCTCCCACTCCATGCGGGATACGCGGGTGCCGACCTTGACCAGCACCACCGACGTGACATTGCTGTTGCCCGACACGGACGCAGTTCCGTCCGCTTCGAACGCTTCGATTTCAGGACTGATGCGAATCCGCGTCGTCCGGTCCTCCAAATCTGTATGATCCTCGTAGCAGGCTGTCAGAAGCAGCGTCGCCGCAGTCGCCAGCCCCGCCATATATTTCTTGAAATTCAGTCTCATGTTCCGTAATTTTAGGTTTTCGATCAATACCATCCCTCCGTTTGGGCAAGGTTCGAATTTTTGTCGCGGGCACTCTTGCTGATGGGCCACAACAGGATGTTGGCGGCATCCTTGCGCGCCTTCAGGTCCGCGTTGTACTCCCAAATCCGATCGAGGCGGATCAATGCCCACCAGACAACGCCTTCACAAGGAAACTCCAGCAAGTATTCGTTGCACAACGCCTTCAAGACATCGCCTTGCGTGGCGGAAGTATGGAAGTTCTCCTTCCCGTACGCCCGTTTGGCGATGATGTTCAGCGAAGCCAGCGCCCCTGCATAGTCCCTGCGGTAATATTTCAACTCGGCATCCAGCATCACGGCAAGGGCATAACGATAGTAGAGGATGTCGCAATCCCGAATCATCGGACTGCTGTCCGCATTGCCGATGAACTTGTTCGGCCACGTAACCACCGCCCGGTTTTCCTTTCCGTAGGGTCCCTCGCCGAGATTGGTCTTCACACGCGAGTCGTTGTTTTCCGTCTGACTTTTGTGCAGCAATTCAAGGTACTCGTCGCCATAGTCCAGATATTGCACAGTCGTATTCGTCGGCACGGTCGCTTGGGCATTGGGATCGATCGCACCGTCGGAGAAGGCGAAGTAGGTCGAAAATCCCCCGGTCTTGTTTTCATCGCGGCTGTTGTAGAGCGCGAATACTACCTCGTTCGAATTCTTATTGTTCGAACCGTAGCCATCGAAGATCTTGGCATAATCAGTCAGCAGCCGGTTGTCGCCGGCCTTGACTCCGACGGCAGCAAGCGCCTCTTCGGCCATTGTCAGATAGTCGTCGCCGCCCTTCTGCACCGCATACATCCATAGCGCGTATTCGGCCTTGAGCATGTTGACGGCATCCGCGGTCGCCAAGTATTTATCCGTACCGAGACTGCCCGCATTTTCGACAGCCCGGTCGATGTCGGTCCCGATCTGGGCGTATACCGAGGCTTTGGGTGCACGAATCGGATAGGCTTCGGGCTGTGCGACCGACTCGATGGGATTCAGGTTCAAAGGAACGTCGCCCCACAACCGCACGGCCCAGAAATAGAGATAGGCGCGGGCGAACGACGCCTGTCCGATCGCCCAGCTTCGTTTCGTATCGGTCATGGCGACCGCAGGCGCGTATTTGAGCACGGCATTGGCCTGATCGATCGCCGTATAAAGTTTCGACCAGCTGACGGCGTTCGTCGTGGAGGACATGGTATTCTGCACCACGCTCCGCAGGTCCGCGAGCCAGATCGTCTCCGTGCGGCTGTTCCGCCACATGTACTCGCCCACGCGCAGCTCTCCCCAAGTCAGGACGTTGACCTGATCCTGAACAAAGTTGTCCCGCATGGCGGAGTAGATGCCGTAAGTGGAGTTCTCGACCTGAATGGACGTCTTCCACATATTGCTCACGGATAGTTTGTTGTCCTGCATGATGTCCAAATCGCCGTGACAGGAGACAACTCCCGCGGCAATCCATACGAGCAGGAGCGATCTTATGTTTTTATAGTTCATGGTTGGTTGTTTTAAGGTCTGAAACGTTAGAAAACCAGTTTGAGGCTGAAGATGATCTTGCGCGGAACCGGCATCATATTGGCGGTGATGTCGGAGTTGGAATTGCTGGTCGACACGGGCGTATACATGCCTGCACCCGCATTGGATCCGATACCGCTTTCGGGGCTGATGGCCCCCGTAACTCCCGTCCAATAACAAAGCGTATTCCCGGTTACGCCCACCGTCACTTTCCGGATGCCGATTTTGCGCAGCCAGTGTTCGGGCAGGTCGTAGTAGAGCGAAACGTCGCGCAGACACAAATAGTCGGCTTTTTCAACCATGAAATTCGATTGGCGCCAGTTGCGGTTGCCCCAGTCGGAATCGTTGGGGAAAAAGCGGGCGTACTTGGCATCCGTATCGCCGGGATGCTGCCAGCAGTCGTACGCGATACGGCCGATCGTCGAATTGCAGTTGCCCATGGTGTTGCGCAGCAGATGGGCCTTCATGCCGTTGATGATCGAATGTCCCAGCGCAAAGTCGCAGTAGACGTTCAACGAAAGCCGTTTGTAGCGGAACGTATTGTTGATACCTCCCGTCGAGTGAGGCATGACATTGCCCAGATAGAATTGGTCCTCGTCGTTGATGATCTCCTCGCCGTCCCTGCGCGCGGAACCTTTGCGGTTGCGCCATTCATAGTCGCCGGCATCCTTGCGCCCCTTGACCATACGTCCGTCGCCTACGCGGTAACCGTTCGACTGTTCGTCGTAAAGAGCCGCATCAGCCTCGGCCTCCGTCTGGATGATGTGGTCGATCTTATAGCCGTATATGCGTCCCAGCGGTTCGCCCACGGCAGTACCGCCGAAGCGGTAACCGCTCTCGGAAGCTTTGTATCCGCCGATACGGTATGCACGCCGCCCCGTCGCACGGCCGTCCGCATCGATCTCGTCATAGGCATATTCTCCGGGCAGCGACAACACCTTGTTGCGGGTAAACGAATACGTAATGTCGGTCGTCCAGCTGAAATGCTCCCTGCGGATATTCACCGAACTAAGCTCGACTTCCACGCCGTAGAACCGGGCGCTGCCCACGTTCGCCTTGACCGACGAATAGGGTCCCGTATCGGGTACGGAGATGGAAAACAGCATATTGTCCGTATGTTTGTTGTAGTAGTCGAACACAAACCGCAGCCGGTCGCCGAAAAATCCCAAATCCATACCGAGATCAAGCTGCGTGGTAGTCTCCCACTTCAGGGCCGAATTCGCCATGGCGGACGGCAGCAATGTAGTGTGCCCGTGGTACGTGCCGGTCGCGAATGCGCCGTATGCATCGTAAAGCCCGATGCCGTTGTTACCGGTCTGTCCGTAGGAGGCGCGCAACTTGAAGGTGTTGGCCGTCTTCTTGGCATTGCGCCAGAACGGTTCCTCCGAAATGACCCATGCCACCGAACCGGCCGGGAAATAGCCCCATTGATTGCCGACAGCAAATTTGGAGGACCCGTCGGCACGAAACGTTCCCGAAACGATGTAACGGTCGTCATAATTGTACGATGCCCGCGCGAAATAGGAGATCATCGCCTGCTTCTCGTCCTGATTGCTCGCCGTGAAGATCGAACCGGAGCCGAGCACAGGCACATCGTCCGACGAAGCCCCTTTCGCATTGGCTTTCACCTTCCAGTAATTCTGGGACATATACTCATAACCGCCGGTAACGTTCAGCGTATGCACGTCGCGGAACGTCTTGTTGTAATTGAGATGAGCCGTAAAGATGTCCCGGATGGTTTGTTCGCGGGTTTCGGTGGTGTTGCGCTCCAGCGAGACGTTATTGGGAGTGCCGTTGCGCTCTCCGTAGGCATAATAACTTCCCCGGTAGGAGTTGTCGAAATAGTTGTACTGCGCGAAAGCCGTCAATCCGTCGGTGATGTTCCATTTGAGTCCGAACGTCCCCGAAGCCCGGTTGATGGCCTGCTCGCGGTCGTAGAACGACTCGTACCATCCCGCACTATGGGCATTGCCGTTGGAGCTCAGCTGACACCAGTCGCCGTTGTCGTCGAATTCGCGCGCCGTGGGTGCGGCTATGATGCCTCGGCCGATGGCCTGATAGTAGTTGTCGATGAGCGGATGCTTTTTCTGGCGCGACAAGTCGAACGTAGTCGACGCCTCCAGATTCTTCGTAATCTTGAACGACGTGCTGCCGTGCAGGGTGAAGACCTTGTAGCTGCTCATCGCAACCATGCCGTCGTCGCCGTGATAACTGACCGACGCGGCATATTTCAGTTTGTCGGTTCCCCCGTTTACACCGATGTACTCCTTGTGCCAGAATGCGTCGGTGAACCACTGCGACTGCCAGTCGGTATCGGTGAAGATAATCACCTTATTAGCATCCAGCGGATCGTACATCCATTGATAACCTGCCGGGACCGGCTGCCCGTAATCGAGATAACGGGTCGAATAGTTGGCATTCGGCGCCGTGTTTCCCGTACCGTAGGCATTGGGACCCGAAAGCATGGTCTTCGCATTGTGCTCAATGCCGTTCGCATAGGCTTTGCTGATAACGGGACGAAGAAAACTAATGTATTCGCGGGCATTCATGAAATCCCATTTGCGCGAAGGAGACGAACAGCCCAGCTGGAGGTCGAACACGATCTGGGGGCCCTTTGCCAACGAACCTTTTTTGGTCGTGACCAGAATTACGCCGTTGGATGCCCTAGCGCCGTAGATACTGGCCGAGGCGGCGTCCTTGAGCACCTCCATCGACTCAATGTCGTTCGTATTGATACCGGTCAGGTCCTCGCGCAAAGCCCCGTCCACGATGTAGATCGGATCATTGCCCATCGTGATGGACGATCCGCCGCGAATCATCATGCGGGGAGACTCTCCGGCTATGGCGTTGCTCGTCTGTACGTGCAGTCCCGCAACCCGGCCTTTCAGCGCATCGCCCACGGTCGCGGCCGGTGCATTGTCGAAGACCTCGCCGCTGACTTTAGAGATGGCTGTCGAGAGCGTACGGCGCGACTGCGTGCCGTAACCGATCACCACCACTTCATTCACCAGCGTCGAGCTTTCGGCCAGCGTCACGTCGATCTCCGTCCGGACTCCTACCTTTTCCCGGCGCTCGTCGTAACCGATATACGAGAAGACCAGCGTATCCCCGGACTTCGCCCTGATCCGGAAATTTCCGGAGGCATCGGTCGTCGTCCCGACCATCGTACCGTCGATCAGCACGGTGACGCCGACAAGCGGCAGTCCGTTCGGGCCTTTCACCTGTCCGGTTACGGATGATTCCTGCGGCGAGTCTTCGGACGAAGGCTGAGACGGGACTTTCGTAATCAGAATACTTTTATCGTTGATGATGCAGTTCACGTCCTGCCCTGCAAAAATACGGTCCACAACCGCCTGCAGCTCTTCGTTCCGGGCATGGATGTCCACCGGAGCCTTCATGTCCACATCGTCGGCCTTGACCGAGAGTGAATATCCCTGCTGCTGCAGGGCGATCACCGCCTGCTGAATCGTTGCGTTCTTCAGGTTCAGACTGATCCTCCGCGTTTGGGCATGCAGCGGAACGGCCCATACCATGCACACCGCGGCGCAAAGAATCCATAACCGGCTCCGGGTGTGAAAAGTAAATGTTTTTTTCATAGATGAAGTTTTAGGTTTATAGGTTGTGTTTTTCGGATGGTCATTTCTTATAAAGGTGGATCATCTCCCCTTCGCGGCGGTGTTTCATATCGCCGTTCTGTTCCAGAATGGAGAGAATCTCGTCCAGCGTTTCGTGATTTATGAAAACAGAATAATAGCGTTCGTCGGCCAGCTGCTGGCTGTCGATAACGATCTTCACGTCAAACGTGCGTTCGAGCTGCCGGGCTATATCCGAGAGCCGCGAATTGATGAACGTCAGGTGACCGTCGTCTATGCCGTTGGCGAACGTCCCGCCGGGGAACCGCATCGACGTGACGCGCCCCGACCGTTTGTCGACCTTGACCATGTCGCCCGGAGTCATCTGGATCTTGCAGTTCTGCTGCAGATTCTTGGTTTGCATGTCTATCGCACCCGAAAGCAAGGCGACTTCCACTTCGCTGTCATTCACATAGGAACTGACCCGGAACGAGGTGCCGTGCACCAGAATATCGACGTCGTCGGCCGAGAGCACGAAACTGCGCTTGGGATTTTTGGCGATATCGGCATAAGCTTCTCCGCAGAGAAACACCCGCCGCTCCTTTCCGGCGAACCGGTCGGGATAGATCAGCCTGCTCCCGGAATTGATGACGATCTGCGAACCGTCGGCCAGAACCACGCTCCGGGTCTGACCGTAAGGGGCGTAGATTTCCTGCCACTTGGGAGCGGAGTTCATATGCCCGATCAGCGCATAGAGCGCAACGGCCAAAACGGGAATAGCTATCATTGCCACCATGACTGCCGCTCTTCTGAACACCGGACGGACACCCTGCGGCGACGGCAGCGAGACACTCCGGAACCCGATGCGTTCCCGTACGCGGGCATATGCCTTCTGCACCCGGTCCTGAGACATTTCGGGAGACAGCGCATCCCAGTACTCCCGCATCAGCCGTTGTTTCGTCTCTCCGTCGAACGGAGCTGCGAACCACTCGGCAAACTCTTTACGCGTACTGCGGGGCTGGCGATAACTCAGATAAATACTGATGATTTTTCGGATTCTCGACATGGTGGTATTTCGATTGTTTGGGTTTCAAATTCTCCTGCGGAAAGAGAAGCGGGCGCTCCCTGCCGCTTTCCGGGGGAGGGGCGGAAAAGCCCGGTCCCCGTCTCTGTTTATAAGACACACCGGAACGGTTCGACACACAACGACAAACACTTTTTTTCGGGATTACCCGGCGAATGAGATCAGTGCATAAAGAAAAGAAGCGAGAAAACGGCTAATGCCTCGCGTAGTTTTTTCAATGCGAGCGTCAGGTGGTTTTCGACCGTTCGTTTCGATATCTTGAGTTCGTCGGCAATGGCCTGATTGTCCATCCCCGCATAACGGCTCATTTCGAATATCCGGCGGCGTTGTTCGGGCATCCGGCAGACGACAAGCCGGATGAAAAGCTCTTTTTCACGGGAATAGTATTCCTTTTCGAACGATTCGTCCGGCAGCGTTTCCTCGATCTGAATATATTGTTCCCAATCAATATTGGTCATCTGACGAATCGCATTGAGAGCGGCGTTACGCGCCATGCGATAAACATATCCGTTGAACGAAGCGACCCGCCCCTGAAAGATGTCGCGCCGTTCCCAAATCTTCAGAAAAATGTCCTGCGCAATGTCTTCCGCAGTGCTCTCCTCCTTGACGATACAGCCGACGAACGCGCAGACACGGGGATAATATCTCCCGAACAACTCTCCGAAAGCATCCTCGTTGCCTGCGGACAATCGTTGCATCAGTTCGTATTCGGAATCCAACGGCATCTGTTTTCCGGGATAATGGTGTGAAGGCAAACAAATATAAAAAAAATTATCGACTCGAATTCCTTTCGTATTCGGCTGTGAATTTTTTTGCCGCACCGTAACCGTCGGGAGCGGCTTTCCAGATAGTCGTCAACGTCAGCAACCCCAAAACGGCGAAGACAAGAATTACGGCGTAGATGGAATTCCACCCGTAACGGTCGGCGATAAACCCCAGCCCGACGCCGGAGATCAGCGTACTGGCATAACCGAATACGCCGAGTATCCCGTTGGCAGTGGCCGACGCCTCTTTGGTCGCCTGATTCGACATGGCGATCCCGAGCAGCGCCTGCGGTCCGTAGATAAAAAAAGCAATCAGCATGAAAGGAACGGCCATTACCCACGGAGAGACGGTATCGGGAATGCACCAAAATACGATCGTCATGACGATCGTCCCAAGCATACAGAAAACACATGTGCGGTGTGCGCGGCTGCCGAACAGCCGGTCAGTCGCCCATCCTGCGATCACCATACCCAGATTTCCGCCGATAAATTCGAATGCCGCCACCATGATTCCGGCTACGGCGACCGATATTCCTTTGGTATGAGGCAGAAGCATCATCCCCCAGTCGAGCAATGAGAACCGGACGATGTAAACAAAAAAATTGGAGACTGAAAGCACCCAGACGATCGGATTCCCGAATACCATACGGCGCAGGAAGGCCGCATGATAGGCCTTGTCCGATTTCCGGACAGGTTTCTGCTCTTCGCCCGGAACCTTCATCTGCTCAAGTTCGGGCAGCCCCACCGAAGAAGGTTTGTCGCGCAGTGCAAGGTACAAAGCGACCGCTCCCAAAAGCGAAAACGCCGCAGGAATGAGAAAACAAAGCCGCCATGCGCTGTTGTCAAAATAGTGTACCAGCACGGCGCCCATTACAAAGATCAACCCGGCCCCGATCGAGTGCGACATGTTCCAGATCGACATTTTGCGGGCCAGTTCGTTGGCCGGCACCCAGTGAGTCATGAGGGGCGGGACGGGTGGAACTCCCATGCCTTGAAAATAACCGTTCAACAGCAAAATCGAACCCATGATGATCGTAAGCGCCGTAATGTACTCCTGCCCGCCGGCCGTTCCGGCGACGAGCATCGCCATTTTATCACTGAATCCGAATCCGATATTGACCAGCGCACTGAGCGCAAGTCCCAGAGACATGACCTTCCGGGCGCTTACACGGTCGGCGATGAATCCGTTAATAAAGCGGGACAGACCGTAAATAATACCGTTCAAGGTCAGAAACAGCCCCAGTTGGGCCTTGGTTATGCCGAATGTAACCTCGATGCTCGGCATGGCGGTATTGAAATTCTTGCGGACAAAATAATAGAGCGCATAACCGACCATCGTCACGACGATTGTGCGGGTCTGCCAGTACTTGAATTTCTTCGTTTGTTCGGGAGTCATTGTGTCTTGAATTAGCAGGTTCATCCATCATGTCTATATATAGGACACATGAAGCACACACTACACACAAAGACTTCTGCCATTTGAAGTATGAAAAATCATCACTCCCGAAGAAAGCCGCATCTTCGACGAGTCGTGTCTGACAACGCCCCCTTGCCGAAAATACATTTAACGATAAGACAGTTGAAGTCATGCTCCAATCCGGCTTCGCAGAGCAGTTCATTGGAATTCATTAAGCCGGAAAGAATATTTACAAACCACATTTTTCAATATTTTGGTCATTTCCGACTGTCGATTTGCGGTTGGTATTTATATATCTAAAAAACGCGATTTGAAAGCGGCTCCAGACTCGCTCGCTTCAAATGAGCAAAAAATCCGCACCGGAAAATTCCTACCCAAAGGTTTCAGAATTCCTCGTTACGGCTTCCGAAAATGAAACGGTTCCTGATGGTCCTGAAAAGGTTTACAGTGATAATTAAATATGAGCATTTTGGTTCAAAAAATATTGTCCTGATATAAGTTTACATATGACTTCCGAATTTTTCGGCACCAATGATGTTTGAACTTCCCGGTTCTAGGTTCCGCTTCAAAGGGCGTAAGCCAATCGCAACTGGCATGAGGTCTGAGTGAATTGTAAAGGATAACGATCTCATCGAGGCGTTCTTATGCTGCCTGAAAACTTTCAAAACATTCTTCGTCGATCCATTCGCTTTTCAGAATACCGTTCACCCGTTCTGCAACAGCATTCTCATACAGATCGCCCTTTTCAGTCATGTTGATGCGAATCCCATTATCGGTCAACAATTTCACATATTCTTTCGAACAATATTGGCATCCTCTGTCCGAGTGATGGATTAACCCTTGCCGTTTTTGCTACGGAGTGTGGTCTATGGCCATCCTCAGAGCACAGAGCGCTCCGTCCCGTTCCAAAGTCGTATTCAGATCATAGCCAATAGGCATCCGTTATCAGAGCCAGATATGCAAATCCCTCTTTCAAAGAAATATACGTAATATCTCCGGCCCATAAACGATGCGTCCGTTCGAGGCCGAAACCTCGGATCAGATTCGAATATTTGCATCCAGCGCCGCGAGCAGGTCGTAAGCTATTTCTTCCGACGTTTGACTAGAAGATTGTTTTCCGAAAGCAGCGTAAATAACCGATCCCGGCTGACCGGAAATCCGTCTTATTGCAGCAAATGTCACAGTTTGCAGCCGCCGAGCCGGGGCATCAGTTTTCGGTAGTAACCCATCCGCTTCAAAAGAAGGGTATCGGACAAGGCTGCTTGCACATTACGCCATAAATGTTTATAATAGGCCTGACGGGTATAGCCCGAACAACCTGCATAGAAACGACAGGCAAAATGCCGGTTGCCAACCACGTCCCAAATCTATGCCTGCATCACCAACGACAAGATCGGGCAGGATATGGCGGCGTTGAGCGAAAAACTCAACAGCGTCTTCAAGGTCACGCAGTAATCCGGCACGATTCCGGAATACCGTACCCCGTAATTTATTTCCGCCGGCAGGGAATTAAACACCGGAGATGAAAATACGCAAGGCCATGCGAATCGCTCGAAGGGCGAGCCTTGGGATTTCCATCCCCAGCGTTTTGCTGGTCGCATGTAGATTTGCAGCGTGATGTAATCACAGGTAATTTCGATATGGAGTCGCAGTGAACCGGGGCTTGTCGTAAGCTTTGAGGCTTGGCGGTAGATTTGGACTGCGACTCCATTAACCAGAGAGAATGGCTGTTTAGAATTGTAGGTTTGAAGACCTGGTACATGTGATAGCATACGACTCTCACAAAACTAACAAGTTATGCACTATTTGTATTATGTGGGTCTGGATGTGTCGAAAGAGACTTTCGATGCGTCTTTGGTCGCCTTCGAGGATGCAAACGAGATGGCTCACCGCAAATTCGCCAACTCCCGAAAAGGGATCTGCTCGTGTCTGCACTGGGTTGAGAAGCGGCATGGTATTCGGCTCGACGATGTGATTTTCTGCGCCGAGGATATGGGGAGCTACATATCCGAGATGGCGGTTTGTGCTTCCGACAGGACGCTGAATTTCAATTTTTCACTGATCTCGCCGTTGGTAATCAAGTATTCGATGGGTATTGCCCGTGGCAAAACAGACAGAGTGGATGCCCGGCGTATCGCCGAGTATGCGATCACTCACTATCGGAAGATAGCCCTTTATCTGCCGGCAGAGAAGGAACTGTGTCAGTTGCGCACATGGCTGATCTTAAGGGCTCATCTGGCAAAACAACGTGTAGCGAAACTGGTGTTGCTCGAAAAATTAGACTACAAAGAGAAATTCGCGGATGTATCTATTCAACGTTCCATGCTCCAGGAGGAGATCGCGTATGCAGAAACTCATATGAAAACCATCGAACGGGAAATGAAGGAACTGATAGCCGCCGACAGCAACATTTGCCGGAACTACAAGCTGCTGACCAGCATCAAAGGTGTAGGGCCGATCACGGCCATTGTGATGCTCTGTTCGACGCTTAATTTCACCAAAATCACAGACCACCGCAAGTTTGCCTGCTATTGCGGGCTGGCTCCGTTCGAACATAGCTCCGGCACAAGCGTTCGCGGGGGATGCCACACATCGAGCATGGCGAATCGAGACATTAAAGTACAACTGAACCGCAGTGCACTGATTGCCATCAGGTGTGATCCGCAACTAAAGGCATATTACGAACGCAAAGTGGCTGAAGGTAAACATAAATTCAGCGTCCTGAATGCTGTGAGGGCCAAAATCGCCGCCAGATGCTTTGCCGTCGTAAGGCGTGGAACACCATATGTAGCGTTGCAGATATAATCCGGCATACATATCTGCCATTCGATAAGATTTTGAGATCATTCAAAATCTCAAAATCTTATTGTCGGAACAGTCCGTCTAATTGGGAGCCGAACCTACTCATAATTAATGTATTGTCATTTCCGTACTCCGCAAATTAACGATTCTGACTATGGGATGCAAGGCTATACAAGCGCTTCGCGGCCTTGCATCCCATAACCAGAATCATTTTGCTAAACGCTACGACAAAAAATGACAATTTCCGGGCATGAAACTTTTTGCAGCTTTTATTTGGTTTTATCTTAGAATTCTACCGTCGCACACTCTGCGGACCGGACGGCAGCCGCTTCACAACACACGCATATCAGAAACCAAATAGTTGCAACAGAGATTTCTTTCGCGGCCTGCTTCGATAAACTGCCGTATAAATGCAGATTTGTTTAGATATTTATTTCTTGAATTATATATTTCTCTGTTTCTGCATCGAATCATCCGCATGTCCGGGTGATTATTCCGATAAATATTTGTCCAACCGTCTGTTTCTTTATCTGAATATTTGTTTCGATGGCAATATACAACCTGCCGAATCGCTTCGATTCTGATGTCCGCTCACGACCGCTCCAGTCCGTTCGGCGGACTTTTTTTCATCTGTCCCGTCCTGAAAAAGGTTTACAGAAAAGAGTAAATCTTATGCAGCAAAAAACGAATTCAGACTTATCACGTCATTATTTATCGCGTCAGTTGCGTCATCTGATTTTACAGGAGTATTTGAGCGGAGTCAAGACGGCTCGCCAACTCTCCGAAGAACATGGTATTCCCATGTCTACGATTCATAAGATGGGTCAGCGGTGGAAAGCGAAAAACAGTTGTAGCTTTGTGAGTACCCCTAATCCTTATCCGATCATGTCCCGCGTTACGAGTGAAGAAGCCAGTGAATTATTATCCGAGAACAAAGCCCTTCGGCGGCGCTTGGAAGAGGCTTTATTACGTCTGGAAGGCTATGAGATCATGGGAGATATCCTCCAAGAAGAATACGGTATCGACCTGCTAAAAAAATCCGCAGCCGGACAGTCCAGCGTCTCAAAGAAAGACACACAGCAATGAGCCTGTCGTTTCTGTGCGGGTTGTTCGGCTATACCCGTCAGGCCTATTATAAACATTTACGGCGTAATAGGGAAGGATCTTTGTCCGACACCCTTCTTTTGGAGCGGGTGGGTTACTACCGGAAACTGATGCCCAGGCTCGGCGGTCGTAAACTGTGGCATTTGCTGCAACAAGACGGATTTCCGGTCAGTCGGGATCGGTTATTTACGCTGCTTTCGGAAAACAATCTTCTGGTCAAACGTCGGAAGAAATACAGCGTTACGACCTGCTCGCGGCACTGGATGCGTAAATATCCGAATCTGATCCGGGGTTTCGACCTCGAGCGGCCGCATCGTTTATGGGTCGGAGATATTACGTACATTTCTTTGAAAGAAGGATTTGCATATCTGGCTTTGATAACGGATGCCTATTCCAAACGGATCGTAGGCTATAATCTGAATACGACATTGGAACGGGACGGAGCGCTCCGTGCACTGAGGATGGCCATAGACCAGACTCCGCAGCAAAAACGGCAAGGGTTAATCCATCATTCGGACAGAGGATGCCAATATTGTTCGAAAGAATATGTGAAATTACTGACCGATAATGGGATTCGCATCAGCATGACTGAAAAGGGCGATCCGTATGAGAATGCCGTTGCCGAACGGGTGAACGGTATTCTGAAGAGCGAATGGATCGACGAGGAATGTTTTGAAAGTTTTCAGGCAGCAAAAGAACGCATCGACCAGATCGTTATCCTTTACAATTCACTCAGACCTCATGCCAGCTGCGATTGGCTTACGCCCTTGGAAGCGGAACTTAGAACCGGGAAACTCAAACATCATTGGGGCCGAAAGACGGTTGTTCGGAAGGCATATGTAAACTTATATCAGGACAATATTTTTTGAACCAAAATGTTTATCTTTAATTATCAATCACTGTAAACCTTTTTCAGGACGGGACACCCCGAAACGGTTGTAATATTGCACCGGGAACAGACCCGGCTATGGAAACCGTAACGGAGGATTTTCAAAACTTCTCTCAAAGATTCTCCGGCGCGGATTTTTCCCATCGTCAGATGGGACCATTTGCATGTCGTGTCGCTACGCAAAGATTTGCATGAATACGACCGCTCTTATCCATATTGCGGATTTGTAACCAGACTACAAACACGCAAATCGAATTAGATCGATTTGTAACAAGGCTTATCACATCTGTAACAATCGTTATCGAAACGTTACACACAACAGACTATTTTTGTTATACCAAATAAATCAACTAATCTGATATGAAAAACAAGTTACTACTATTCGGGTATGTCTTTGCCGCCTCGTTCGGGGCATTCGTAGTCGGGCTTAATTTGGGAGGAATTTCCGGGGCGCTCGAATTCATTACCGCCGAGTTCGGGCTTTCGGCCATGGCCATGGGACTCGTGACAAGCGCCATTATGATTGGCTGCCTGATAGGAGCATTGCTGGGAGGGCGTTACAGCGATAAATACGGCCGCAGAAACATGATGATCATATCTGCCGTCATGTTGATACTGTCGGCCGTCGGATGTGCCATGGCAAGCAATGCCGCATGGCTGATTGCAGCCCGTTTCCTAGGCGGCTGCGGTATGGGTGTCCTCTCGGCTGTAATACCTATTTATATATCCGAAATATCTCCTGCCAAATGGCGCGGAACATTCGTTTCGTTTTACCAGTTATTCATCGTTATCGGCATTCTTGCTGCTTATTGCGCCGATTTTGGGATGATTTCGTGGGGAAACAACTGGCGTTGGATGCTAGGATTGCCGTTGTTGTTCGCTGCGGGCAATCTACTGATGCTGTTGTTTCTGCCCGAAAGTCCGCGTTGGCTGATTAAACAGGGGGAATATGAGGTTGCCCGAAAAGCCATCGCCCGCATGGGAATTTCTTCCGAAGATGCGGCAGTTATGCTTGAAACACCGAAATCTTCGCAGAAGGGCGGGCCCAAATTATCCGAGTTATTCCGCGGATCGACGACACACATCGTCCTGTTGGGCTCGTTGCTCGCCGTATTCCAGCAAATCACCGGAATTAACGTTATCATCAATTACGCCCCTGAAATATTGCGGCAGACCGGTATCGGCGGAGATACGGCACTTATGCAGGCCATTTATGTCGGAATAGTGAACTTTCTGTTCACGATTGTCGCCGTATGGCTAGTGGACCGTCTGGGCCGCAAGAAACTGCTTTTGTGGGGATGTGCCGGATTGGTCGTGTCACTAGCGTACCTGACCTATGCCTTTGCCCAGCCGCTGCCCGGCAGTATCGGGATTCTGATCGCCCTGCTTGTTTACATCGCTTTCTTTGCTGTGTCGCTTTCCCCGCTTATGTTCGTCGTTACAGCCGAAATATATCCCTCGGCGATCCGGGGTACGGCCATGGCGCTTTCAACGGGGATCAGCTGGGCCTGCGCATTTCTGGTCGTGCAGTTCTTCCCCATAATGCTGGAGAGTTTCGGTGCGGCAATCGTTTTTGCCGGATTCGGAGTCCTTTGCCTTGCTGCATGGCTGTTTATCTACATCTGGATTCCCGAAACCAAAGGGCGTTCGCTTGAAGAGATTGAAAAACAACTGCTAAAAAAAGAGTAAGATGTATTCTAAACCCCTTGTTATCGGCATCGGCGAATTTCTGTGGGATATTTTGCCTACTGGCCGCAAAGCCGGAGGAGCTCCCGTGAATTTTGCCTATCATGCCTCGCAGAACGGTGTCGAAGGCTGGGCTGTCAGCGCTGTCGGCAATGACGATGCCGGACGCGATCTGCTGGCAGTTACCGCCAGTTACGGTATCCGTACACTCGTTGCTACGGTGGATAAGCCGACCGGCACTGTCGATGTGTCGCTCTGCGACGGCCAGCCTACCTACACGATCCACGAACATGTCGCATGGGATTATATTCCGCTCACGGAAGAGATGCTGTCTTTGGCGCGCCGAGCCGGCGCCATCTGCTTCGGCACGCTGGCACAGCGCGGCGAAGTTTCGCACCGGACCACATGCGCCATGGTCGAAACTGTACCGGCCGACGCTTATCGCATCTATGATATCAACCTGCGTCAGCATTTCTATTCGAAAGAGTTGATCGACCGGTCGCTCCGCATCGCGAACGTGCTGAAAATAAACGATGACGAACTCGTCCGGTTGCAGGAGATGTTTGCGCTTCCGGAGGATACGGATGCTGCGTGCCGCCAATTGGCGGAACAATATGCACTTCGCATGGTCGTACTTACCGGCGGGGATCGTTTCAGCTCCATTTATACCCGCGAGTGTATATCTACGCTGCCGACACCCCGGGTGGAAGTCGTCGATACCGTAGGCGCTGGCGATGCCTTCTCCGGAACCCTGATCGGAGCCTTGCTTTCGGGCCGGACGATCGCAGAGGCGCACCGGACTGCCGTTGAAACCGCGGCTTATGTCTGTACCTGCGCAGGCGCATGGCCTCCGCCTCGAAAATAATCTGACCTTAAAACCCAAGTTTACCATGAAACGACTGACTACGATCTTAATGGCGCTCTGCACCATAGGCTGCGGAACGCACGGCAGTCCCTCGGACGCCGCTTCACAGGTGACGATGGCGTCACTGTTGGATGAAATGATTTCATACGACGCAGTGACCGGTTATCCGGCCGTGAATTACCGTGCGGCGCAGGTCAGCAGTTACGACCGCCGTACCGTTGACCCTCATGAACCCGGCTGGTTCGCCAACGACGACGGAGCCGGATTCGAACGGCTCGACACGATTCGCGGCCGTGTCGAAAAGGTGCTCTTCGATGAAAAGGGCCCCGGAGCCATAACGCGCATCTGGATGACAACCAACGATAAACGGGGAACGCTGCGGTTCTATTTCGACGGAGCAAGTACGCCTGAAATCGAGATTCCAGCCTATGATATGGCACGCTTCCCGGTGACTGTAGGCGAGGCCCTCTCATTGACACATACGCATTATGAAGATGAACTCTCCAAAACCGGTGGCAACACCTTCTTTCTGCCCCTGCCTTATGCCCGATCCTGCCGCATCACACTCGAAGAGTCCGATTACACGGTCAAAATCCCCCGTTATTATCATGTCGGATACAGAACCTATGACAACGGAACGAATGTTCGGACCTTCTCGTTGAGAGAAGTGCGCAAGCTCACGGATAAGATCGCCGCGGTAAACCGTAAATTGTTTTCGCCCGAAACGTATACCGACGGAACGGAGTGTACCCGGACCGTCACCCCGATGTCGAACGGCGCCACGTCGCTGCACTTGCCCGACGGAAACAAAGCGATCCGGTCGTTGACCATAACGCTCTCGGAATTTGATCCGGCAGATCTTGTCGAGATCATGCAGCGGACTTGGCTGCGTATCGATTTCGACGGTATACGCTGCGTATGGTGTCCCCTCGACTGTTTCTTCGGAGCCGGCACCGGTGCACCGGCTTCATCGAACTGGTACGTCTCGTCCGACGGCAAAGGCACCTTTACGAGCCGTTGGGTGATGCCTTATGCGGAACATGCGGACCTGCGTCTCGAAAAAAGGACCGATATTCCCTTTACAGCCGTAATCACGGGTTATGTCGATGATTTCGACTGGACGGCACAGACACTCTATTTCCATGCAACTTACCACGATGAAACAAGTATTCCAGTCAACAATGATTATAACTCGCCGGACAATCTCGACTGGAATTTTACGACCATAACCGGTCGCGGGGTCTATTGCGGCGATGTGTTGTCGCTTTACAACCACTGCCCGGACTGGTATGGTGAGGGCGATGAAAAGATATGGATCGATAACGATACGTTCCCGTCGTTCATGGGTACCGGGACAGAGGACTATTACAACTGTTCTTGGGCGCCTGTGGTGCCGTTCGCAACGCCGTTCGGCGGCGCTCCCCGGGCCGATGAAGCATCGTCGCACGGATACAATACCTTTGTCCGAACCCGCAATCTGGATGTAATACCTTTCGGGCAACGGTTGCAATTTGACTTGGAAATGCTGAGCTGGAATCCCGGTGCGGTCGATTACCGGGCAGCTGCTTTCTGGTACGGGACGGCAGCGTCTGCGGCAACGGAGAAAAATTAACCTAAATACCATCAATTATGAAACAACTCTATTTCATGTTATGCATGGCTCTGATGCTGCTGTACGGCATGCCGGCATCTGCTCAAACGAGTCACGGCATTTCCGGAAAAGTGACCGATCAGACCGGAAACGGAATTGCCGGGGCATCGGTCATCGTCAAGGGAACTACGACCGGGACCTCGACCGGCAGCGACGGCAGTTACTCGCTGAACGTAAAGGACGGAAATGCAACGCTCGTGTGTTCCTTTATCGGCATGAAGAGTGCAGAAGCCGCTGTAAATGGCCGGACAGAGGTGAACTTCGCACTCGAAGCCGATGCCATCGGCCTTGAGGAAGTGATTGCGATCGGTTACGGCACGATCCGCAAAGAGGAGATCACCAGTTCAATCACCCGAGTGTCATCCGATGAATTTTTACAAGGAAGCGTCAGCAATCCGCTTCAACTGCTTCAGGGAAAAGTCGCCGGTCTGGGTATTTCCAAAACATCGGGCAATCCCAGCGGCGAGCTGAGCATCATGTTGCGCGGTATTTCGACGCTGGCAGCCTCTTCGGCTCCGCTTATCGTGATCGACGGGGTGGCCGGAGGGTCCCTCAACGCCATTTCACCGGAAGACATTGAATCCATCGATGTCTTGAAGGATGGTTCGGCCGCTGCCATCTACGGTACGCGCGGAACGAACGGCGTGATTATCATCAATACCAAACGGCCGCAGTCGGGACGAGTCGCGTTGGAATACAAAGGCTATGTCACCATCGACCAAATGCTCGATGAGACCTCCGACTATCCGGATGCCACGGAACTCCGCAGTCTGAAATCCCGGCTTGCGAAAGAGGATTCCCGCTTCGACCTGATCAACGATTTCAAGGGCGACACGGACTGGGTCCGGGAGATTACCCGCACGCCCGTCAGTCAGACGCACTATGTTTCGCTGCAAGGCGGAAATGCCCGGACGAATTACCTCGCTTCGGTAACCTACAACGACAAACAAGGTATCTACAAGGGCTCTTTCGACGAGTCGTTGACCGCCAAACTCAGCATCAACCACGCAATGTTCGACGACCGGTTCAAGATCGCCCTGAATGTCAGCAATAAAATCGTAACGCAGGGTATCGTTCCGGACGATCTCTATATGCAGGCGCTCAGCCGGAACCCGACCATCCCGGTCTACAACGCCGACGGCTCCTATTATGAAAACAGCAACGGTGCCAACCCGGTAGGCTTACTGAAAGAACAGAACACCGAAAACAAGTACGACCAGCTGATGATGTCGGGACGGATTTCGGTCGAACCGGTCAAGGACCTGACGATCAGTGCAACGGGTATCTACATGGGCGACTTCAACGATTACGCTTACAGCACGACCCAAAAGCATTATTCATCGACGATGGGCAGCACGCAGGGACAGGCGCGACTCTCCGGGGGCCACGGCGAGGACAAGACACTCGAATTACAGGCCGACTATTCGCGCAAATTCGGCCGCCATACGCTGCAGGCAACCGTCGGATACAGTTACAATGACTATATCCACCAATCTTCCGAAATGTATGCCTACGATTTCCCAATTGACGGATTCGGCGCATGGAATATCGGTTCGGCGAATTCGACGCTCGATGGCACCTCGAAGCTGACCAGCTATAAGTACCGGATCAAGCTGATCGGTTTCTACGGCCGAGTGAACTATAATTTCGACAATAAATACCTTTTTATGGCCAGCCTGCGCCATGAGGGAAGCGATAAGTTCGGAAAGAACAACCGTTGGGGTACTTTTCCGGCCGTAAGTGCCGGCTGGCGGATTACACAGGAAAAGTTCATGCGGGATGCATATTGGGTTTCCGATCTCAAATTACGGGTCGGATACGGCATAACCGGCACCGCTCCCTCATCGCCCTACCAATATGTCCCGCTATACAATTTCAGTACGGCATACATGGGGTATGACGGAGGTAAATGGGTGAATGGTATCGTGCCGACGAACAATGCCAACGACGATCTGAAATGGGAGCGCAAAAAGGAACTTAACGTCGGACTGGATTTCGCTCTTTTCAACAGTCGGTTCCGGGGCAGTATCGATTTTTACAACCGGCGCACCGATGACCTGCTCTACACCTACACGGTTCCGACACCGCCCAATATTACCAATTCGATTCTGGCCAACGTGGGTTCGATGCGCAACCAAGGTGTCGAGGTGATGCTTTCAGGCGACCTGATCTCCCGCAAAGACATGGCATTGACCCTCAGCGGAAACTTCTCCTACAACAAAAACAAACTGATTTCGCTCTCCAACGACAGGTATACAATGGAATATCTGACACTCGGCTCGACCGGAGAACCCATGCAAACTTACACGCACCGGCTCGAAGATGGCTGAGCAGTCGGCAACTTCTACGGATGGCGTGTCGATGGACTGAAAAACAGCACGACTTGGAATGTTGTCGGAGCCGAAAATTCGGACCCCAGTGAAGATAATAAGACTATTATCGGTAACGGGATGCCCAAAATGTTCGCCGCTTTGCAGGCCAGTTATCGCTGGAAGGGGCTTGACGTGTCGGTATCCTTTCGCGGAGCTTTCGGCTTCGATATTCTGAACGCCTACCGGATGAAGTATGAAACACTCGCTTGGCTGTCGAGTTTCAACGTGCCGAAATCAGCTTATCAGAAGATCGGCGAATATTACAATTTCGCGCCGTCGATCTATTCGGACCGTTATATCGAACCGGGCGATTACGTCAAACTCGACAATCTGACCATCGGCTACACATTCGATCTTTCACAACGCAACAAGGTGATACGCAGTATCCGGGTCTTCTGTACGGGCATGAACCTGCTTACGATCAGCGGCTATTCTGGGCTGGACCCCGAAGTGGCGATCGTCGGCCTCACACCCGGCGTGGACCCGATCAACAAATACCCTAACCTGCGTTCGTACATCGTCGGTGCATCGTTCAACTTCTAATGATCAAAACCATGAAACGAAAAACAATACATCTGTTCGGCGCATGCGCACTTCTGCTGGCTTCATGCACGAATCTCGATCCGGATATTTACAGCGATATGACAATCGACAAGATTCTGGAGGACAGTGAACAGAGCTCGGCCTACCTGCTGACACCCATGTACGGGCAGATGCGCTGGTTCAACGAGGACCGCAGCATCTGGGACCTGACCGAGCTCGGAACCGATGCATGGGTCATTCCGACCAATTCGGACGGAGGCTGGTATGACGGCGGTATCTGGCTGCGGCTGGACAATCACGAATGGAAATCGACCGACCCCCATTTCAGTACTTGTTGGAGCCACTTGTGGTATGGCATTACGACCTGCTGCAACCGGGTGCTGCATCAGTTCGAAGAGGCCGGGCTGGAGCTCGACGAGCAAACGCTGGCGGAGGTTCGTGCCGTGCGTGCATTCTATTATTATTACCTGCTGTCTCTTTTCGGGAATGTGCCGATCATGGAGACCTACGACGTGCCGAAAGATTATATGCCGACGACGCGCGACCGGAAAGAGGTGTATGATTTCGTCGTGCGGGAACTGCGCGAGAGCATGGACAAACTGCCCGAAGAACAGCGGTACAGTCGTTTTAACAAGTGGGCAGCCAAGCATCTGCTGGCAAAGGTATATCTGAATGCCGAATCGTGGCTCGGCAGCGAATATGCCGCCAAGCGCGACAGTACGCTCATCCTTTGCAACGAGATAATCGGGTCTGCGAAATACCAGCTCGACGACAGCTTTTCCAATATTTTCAGTCTGCAAAGCGAAACGTCGCCCGAAATCATTTTTGCGGTGCCGTATGATGAAACGACGGGATCGCCGATTTTCCACTGCATCTATGCCAAAACCCAGCACTGGGCCTGCAAACCGATCTACAACGCGGGTTCGGGCGGTTACAATGGACTGCGTGCCGTGCCTTCGTACGTAAAAGAGACGTTCGATGCCACCGATCCCGATCATTACAATGACAAACGTTACAGGCAGAGTTACTGCATGGGGCAACAGTACGACTACCTCACCAAGCAGCCGCTCTATTTTACTGACGGTGTGACACCCTTCAATTATGTCAACGAAATCGCCTCGATCGACGCCGCCCGTGAATTCGACGGCTACCGCTTCGGAAAGTACGAGGTCAAAATCGGCCAGAAATGGGAGACCGATCAGGACTGGGTCGTGTTCCGCTTCGGGGAGACCCTGATGATGAAAGCCGAATGTATGCTTCGTGACGGGGATGCACAGGGAGCCGCTGACATCGTGAACGAGGTGCGCAGACGCAGTTTCGATCCGTCTCTGCCCCGATCCGTGCGTAAGCTGACGGCCGAGCAGTTGTCCGCCTTGACAGTCGTTGACGGCGTATCCGTGCCTTACGGCGAATTCCTGAAAGAGCTCGGACGCGAGTTCACGGGCGAAGGAATGCGGCGCGAGCAGCTGATCCGGTGGAATCTCTATGTAAACGGAAGCTGGACATTCCACACGCCCAAGCAGAAGAAATATCTCGAATTGTATCCGATACCCTCTTCCGAACTGCTTTCCAACATTAACCTTCGTCAAAATGATGGATATTCTTATTAAAACAGACAGGCGGCCCGTATCCGGGATCAGAAGCATGTTGTTCCTGATTGCCGCCATATTTCTGCTGCCGGGTTGCTCGTCGGCATCCGATACGGAGATTCCCGATCCGGAACCGCCGGGACCGGAACCTCTCGAAACAGGGACGCTGCTGCCGGATAACATAACGCTCGTGGCGCGCGTCACCGGACGTTCGGAAAGCGGAGAAACGATTCCCAATCCCAACCGAACGGACGCCCGGTTCAATATCGGCCGTACCGATTACAACAATATGTGGGATGCCGGCAACGGGACGGTCATGTGCGCATTCGGCGATAATTTCGACTACGGAGGCGGCAACTGGAAATCGAACGCCATCGCACTCTCTTCGGATCGTGACTTGACGGACGGGCTTTATTATTCGGGAATGCTGATGGATGGCAATGCCGTAAAGGAGATCGTCGTCTCGCGGGCCAAAACCGGGCAATATCCCGATGGTTCGGAATACGAAGTGACCTGCATTCCTACGGGCGGCATTGCGGTCGGCACCCGTCAGTACCTGAACTACATGAGTATCCATGACTGGACTCCTACGGGTGATAACGATTACTGGTCGGTGAATTACAGCGAAATCGTTTACTCGGATAATTATGGGACAGCATGGACCCGTTCGGGCGTCAAATGGAATGCCGACAGCAACTTCACGCAGGTCGCCTATCTGAAGGAAAACGGGTTGATATATATGTACGGCACACATTCGGGACGTTACGGCAACGTCTATCTGGCGCGTGTCAGCGAAACGAAGCTTCTCGACAAATCGGCCTACGAATACTGGACCGGCGGCGGCTGGGAGCGCAACGAACAGGCGGCGGAGCCAGTCGCACGGGGAACGGCGTCTGAAATGACCGTTGCATACAACAGCCGTTACAAACGGTATATGATGATGTATCTGTCAGTCAATCAGCGGGCCGTCGTTTACCGGGACGCACCCTCTCCCGAAGGAGATTGGTCGGGCGAGAAGATCATCATGTATGAGGATGGCAATGCGCTTTATGCTCCCTATATTCACCCGTGGTTCAACGAAGACGACGAATTGTGGTTTGTCATCTCTCATGCCGTGCCTACATGGAACGTTTTCCTGATGCGTGCCGACCTCAACTGGGATCAGGCGGGGATCAATCTGCTTGCAGAAGGAGGTTTCGAGGAGCACCCGACTCAGGCGTTGAGCTACAAGACGATGTGGCATGTGAATGCGGCGGCCCTCACTTCGCGCGATGCGCACAGCGGCAAGATCGCCTGCCGTTTCTCGAATACGAATTCCGGCCAGTGGCAGGACGTATGCACTCAGACGGTATCCTTGCAGCAGAATGCCGATTACTCGATCGAGTGCTGGGTGAAATCCGAAGAGGTGCTTCCTGAGGGTGCCTATGTCGGAGTCCGATTGACCGACGGAACAATCCATGACATAACGGGCACAGCCCAAGCCGGCGAATGGACACGCTTCGGTTGTGAATTCAATGCCGGTCAGGCTGTAAGTGCCGATGTCTTTTTCGGAGTTTGGGGCGCTCCCGAAATGACGCTCACCGTGGACGATATTTGCCTGAAACCCGTAAAAACAGAATAACCTACAACTAAAAAACAAAAACCATGAAAAACTGTTATTTCGCAATGTTACTTTTGCTGTCCGCCGCATTCGCTGCCGGATGTGCCGACGATAAAGAGGAGGGCGGCAACGACATCAAGCTTAATCCCGATCCGACGCAGCTTTCGAACATCACCCTGATGAAAGCCACGTTCGCGGCGGACGAATTCAATATGATTTCCGAGCCCGGTTTCGAGCTTTTCCCCGATGAAGCAATCGACTACCGTTCACTCTGGTATTTCGAAGGAGCGTACAAGGAGCCTTCGCTGGTGTCGAAACACACGCAGACACACGGCGGTCAGGTCGCTTTGAAGCTTGAAAACCCCAACGACGGCAGCTGGTGCGATGCCTGCTTGCAGTCGATCGCACTCAAAAAGGGCAAGGATTACACCTTCTCCTGCTTCGGACAGGCTTCGTGGGCCGGAATGAACGCCTTTACGGGCGTCCGGCTGGAAGGCGGCCCGATCTATGACGGACAGGCCGGCGATTGGAATCCCGACGTATGGACCGAATTCACCAAGGAGTTCAATTCCGGCGACTATACACAGGGTAATGTCTTTTGCGGAGCATGGGGCTATCCCGGAGTATGGGTCGCATTGGACGATTTCAGACTCGTTCCGACCGGCACCACCCAGACCTCGACCAAATTGGGTACCTGCCTGACGACGGGCACTGTCTCGAATGCCTCGTTTACGGATATTTCGTTTGCGGGTAAAGCCGTCATCTGGGCCGGACCGAACAATACGGTTTCCATGGCGCTGGCCGATGTTTCGGCCGGGGGTAAGCATTACGCAAACGCATTCGCATTGTCGAACGATATGAATCCCGCTGATGGATTCTATATCGCGCAGGTTTCGCCCGGCAACGACGGTATCGTTCCTATTCTCGAACCGTCGGGAGACGGTGAAACCGCCTGTGTTCCGACGGCCGGTGTGACCGTCAACGGCAAACAGTATATCCATTATTATTCGTTCAAGTCGCTCGATCCCGAAGACAGCGACGCATGGACGGCAAACTTTTCCGGGTTGTTGTCATCGGCAGACGGCGGTAAAAAAGCTGGACCCGTGAGATCCGCGGCCGTTGGAGCGGAGCCGGGCATTTTGTGCAGGCGGCATTCTATTTGAGCGACAAGTATCTTTACATGTTCGGTTCGGACGCAGGCCGTTCCACGCCCAAGATATACGTCGCGCGCATCAAAAGCGACGGTGATATTGCAACTGCAGCCAACTGGACCTATTGGGACGGCACCGACTGGGTGGCGGGAGACCCAGAATCAGCGGCGGCGATCACCTATGGCAATGCATCCGAAATGTGTGTAGCCTATAATGCGACTCACAAACGCTATATTATGATTTACCGTTCGGGGACGACGGGCGGTCTGGTCTACCGCGATGCCGGTTCTCCCGAAGGCGACTGGTCGGGTGAAAAACTGCTGGCGCTCGATAATGCTAATCAGGGAGGCTGGTTCTCACCGTCCGTTTATCCCTACTCGTCGGGCGACAATATGTACTTTATCGTTTCGCAACTGTAACTAACTCTGACATCCGGCGGAACCGGCCGTGTTATGCACGGCCGGGTATCCGTTTTTAAGACCTAACTTTATGTACAAGACCATTTTGCCGCTGATAAGTTATATTCTGTTCGCCTGCACTCCGCACGGCCGGGAAAACCTGCTCGCCGACGGCGGATTCGAAGAGTCTGCGAAGATGTGGGACATCGGTAAGTCCGAATTGACATCCGAGGCACATGCGGGAGAGTTTGCCTGCGCCTTGTATGTCGAAACACCCCGTTATATACCCGTCTGGTCCGACATCTGCATACAGAAAATAATAGTGATGCCCGGAAAGGAATACCGGCTTTCCGCATTCGCCCGCATGTCCCTGCCCCCGTTGACGAACGGCGTGTATATCGGTGTACGCCGGCCCGACGGCAGTGTTTTGAAAGACAGGCTGTTCCTGCTGTCCGGCAGAGATTGGACCCGAATGGCGCTGGATTTCGATTCCGGCGAGGAGCAGGAACTCACTGTTTTCTGCGGTGTCTGGACAGACCGGAATTCAACCTATTTCGTCGATGATTTCAGCCTGAATATGATAAAATAATTATAAATTCGCGTATTATGCCGCATTGCACAATCCGTCTGTTTTTACTGCTTGCCATATGTATGATGACGAACGGCTGCCGTCGTGAATCGATCTCGGAGCCCAAGCGTCATTATGTGATCGGATTCTCCCAATGTACCAACGACCTATGGCGTCAGATCATGATGATTCAGATGCAAGCCGAAGCGGCCAAATATCCGGAATTGAGCATTGTGGTCAGCAATGCGCATAACAATACACAGTTACAGATCGATCAGATTCGTGAATTCATTGAGGCGAAGGTCGACCTGCTCATCATCTCGCCGAACGAATCGGAGCCGGTGACACCGATCGCCGTCGAAGCTTTCGACATGGGAATTCCGACAATCATCTGGGATCGTAAAATACATTCGGACCATTACACGACCTGCATCAGTGCGGATAATTACGATATCGGCCGTGATGTGGGACGCTACATCAACACCATATTATCCGAAGGGTCTACGATTCTCGAAATTACCGGATTGATGAGCTCTTCACCCGCTGTGGAACGGCATAAGGGATTCCTTGCCGAAGCGAGTGAAAGCTATTCGGTGCATACCATTCCCGGCGACTGGAAACCCGATGTGGCAAAAGAGCGCGTGGCGGCGATCGGCCACTATAACGATATCGATCTGGTTTTTGCGCACAACGACGATATGGCACTAGCTGCCTACAATGTGATCAATGCAGCCGATTCACTCTGTGCGCAGCGGATAAAATTTATCGGAATAGATGCGCTCGTCGGAGTAGATGCGGTTCTCGACGGCAGACTGCAAGCCTCATTCCTCTATCCCACGGGAGGAGACAAGGTCATGGCGATCGCCAGACGTATCCTTCTTGGTAAACGGGTAGAGAAGAGCTACCAACTGCAATCGGCACTCGTCGATTCTCACAATGCCTACACACTCAAGGCGCAGCAGGAACAGATAGTCAGTTATCAGGAACAGATCAACAAACAGAAAACGGTTCTTGAACAATATGACCGAAGCGTTGACAATCTGAAATATTCATTGTGGGCCGTCATAATTATCGCCCTTGTTGCGGGAGGAATGGGCATTTATGCCATCCGATTGAATCTGCGTCTCCGGCGCCGCAACGAAATCCTGACCGCAAAAAATGCTGAAATCGAAATTGCAACCCGTGAGTTGATGGATAAGCATGCCCAGATAGAGAATGTAACGGCTCACAAATTACAGTTTTTTACAAATATAACCCATGAAATCCGCACTCCGCTGACGCTGATCCTCAATCCGCTCGACAGCATTGTCAAGCGGGAAAAGGACCCCGAAATTCAACGTAATATCTGGACGATTCAGCGTAACGCGCGCCATCTGCTGAATGTCGTGAATCAGATTCTCGATTTCCGGAAGATCGAAAATAATAAAATGATGCTTACGCTGAAACAGGTGGATATCGTGCAGTTTACACAAGAGATACTTAGTTATTTCGAGACTTATGCCGAAACGGAAAAGATCGTCTATAAATTTCGTACGGACACGTCGCATCAGCAGTTGTGGATTGATACCGATAAAATCGAACAGGTGTTGCTCAACCTGCTTTCAAATGCTTTCAAATATTCGCCCAAATACGGTACGATTTTGGTGTCGGTGACAGATAACGGTCCGAGCGTACTGATCGAAGTCGAGGATAACGGGAAGGGTATAGATAAAGAGAGTCTTCCTCGTATTTTCGACCGTTTTTATGCGCTCAAGAACACGTCGAATTACAGTACGGGGATCGGATTGCACCTGACACGGGAATATGTCGAACTGCATCATGGATACATAACGGCGGATAGTCTTCCGGGGGCTTATACCGTTTTCCGGGTCGAACTGTTCAAGGGAAAATCGCATTTCGGAGAAAATGTCATTTTTGACGAAACTCTTCCGACGAATTATCTTGCGGACGAGGTGATCGACGACAATAAGGTCAATGAGTTATTGGCCAAGAAATATAACGAAACAATCGTCATTGCCGAGGATGATTCTGAGATACTCGCCTATCTTAAAGATGAACTTTCAACGAACTTCCGCGTTATTGCCGTCAATAACGGTTACGATGCCGTTAAAGCCGTGATGGATGATGAAGTATCGCTTATCCTGAGCGACGTGCTGATGCCTGCGCTCAACGGATTCCAGTTGTGCAGCAACATAAAATCTAACATAGCGACCTGTCATATTCCGATCGTGCTGCTTACGGCTCTTTCGGATGACAACCAACGGATTTACGGAATTGCAGAAGGTGCTGACGAATATATTCACAAGCCGTTCAATATGCAGTATGTCCGTCTGAAAATTATCCGGATTATCGAAGAACGTAAGCGCCTTGCCAGTACATTCGCCCAAAAATTCGGTCGTCTGACGAGGCACGAAGCCGCCAATCTTCCTTGTGTGGACGATGTGTTCCGGGATAAACTCTTCAATCTGATCGAGGCGCAGCATAGCGACAGCAATTTCAAAATCGAACTGATGAGCGATATGTTAGGAATGTCGAGAATATTGCTTTATCGGAAAATCACAAGTATTTTCGGAATGTCCCCATCGGATTTATTGCGTAATTACCGGTTGCAGAAGGCAGTTCAACTGTTAACAGATCAACGGCGCAATGTAAGCGAAGTCGCCTATATAGTAGGATTCTCTTCACCCGCTTATTTTGCAAAATGCTTCAAAAGCGTATACAATATGACACCGACGGAATATATGTATCGAACGCGAGAATAGATGGTGATTTAAAAACCTCGTTTATCTAACTGTGACTCGTATTATGAAACACTTGAGTTAGAACTCATATCTGGATGCTCAAAATGTCAATTGTTAGATAAAAACACAAAATATGGCATTAATACATTAATAATCAAGCTAATGAGATGAATTTACCAATATAGTTATTGGTAAATCAATTCGGTTTGCACTAGAAGAATTTGGATGAATGGTGACTGTTTGGATTTTTCTGTATGTTTTTGTAGTTCGTCGTAGTTATTTGAAACACTGAAATTCAGTATAATGGGCTGAAAAATAAACCGTTGCCTTCTGTTACCTACTCTCCTATACAAAGATGTAACGACCTGATAAACCAAGTCGTTACATTTTTCAAGCCCACACCTTTCGGGCCGGGGCGTATATGGTGCAGAACACCGGAGGACTAGTCCTCGTCGCGGTACATGTTCTCCACGTAAATGGCGTGCTGCTTCGCCACGCGCTTCGCGATCGAAGGCTTGGTGAAGTACTGGCGGCGGCGCAGCTCCTTCAGGACGCCCGTGCGCTCGTATTTACGTTTGAACTTCTTCAGGGCGCGCTCGATGTTTTCGCCCTCTTTTACCGGCATGATAATCATAATATTCTACTTTTTTATTGTTTTTAATTCTTTCGTTTACTTAAAATCCTCCGGGGCGCATATCTTCCGATACCTTTCCCCCTTGCAATGTCGCTTCGTCTACTCGTCGTCAGGTCCGCTTCGGGCACCGAACCGCAGATAGGGAACCAGCCGTGCTGCCTCCTCGCGGGTCATTATGTCGTCTTCGATCAATTCCTCAGCGGTACTCCAACCTCCTTTCAACTGTCTTCGTTTAAGTAATTTCCGAAGGGTCTGCGGCGGAATGTACGGATGCCGTCCCAACTCTTTCGGGCTTGCAAAGTTAATATCAATTTTCCGAATTTCACAACTATCGCAGTAAATTTGTTTCAAAATTTTCTCATTGTATATTTGTAATTAGTTAATTAAATTTGAATAGTTAAGACATCAGAGTATGGAATAAGTCCGATCTCTCATTGGTTTTCTAAACCGGGAATTATGTTCTGACCCCATACTCTTTACATCAGAATCCGGATAGTTCGTAAGGTGTCTGAGCCCGTATTCGCAATGAAGGACCAAGATGTAAGCGATGTCGTTAAAACCAAAAAATGAACGGCCATGAGGTACATTGGAATCGACGTGAGCAAGGCTACATTCGTGGTAGCTTACTCCTCCGACAAAGGCGGGGAGATCCGTACTTTTAACAACACGACCGCTGGTATCAGACAGTTTATCGGGACTCTCCCCAAAGACGGCAGTATCCACTGTGTTATGGAGGCGACAGGGAATTACAGCGCCTTGCTGCTGTATATGCTCAATGTCGCCGGAATTACTGTCAGCATGGAGAATCCGCTGAAGGTAAAGAACTTCGCCAAAGCCTTGCTCTCTACGGTCAAGACCGATAAGAGCGATGCACGACTCATTACCTTGTACGGAGAGAAGATGAACCCGCGTCCTTTCAAGGTACAGGGAGAGGCCATCCTGCGGCTCCGACAGAAAAGAACCGTCATTCGCCAACTTACTAAGCAGATTACCGCCATGTCGAACCTTCGTGGCTCTCTTGCATGTCTGCCTGTCCCGGACAAAGGTGCAACTCATACCGTAGACGAAACTATCAAGTTCCTTGAAAAGAAGCGTGACAGGCTCCAGGCGGAACTCACGGATCTTGTCGAAGTGGAGTTCAGCCGACAACTCGCGCTGCTGACGACCATCAAAGGGATAGGCATAACGCTTGCCACGGCGCTCATCATCACTACTGGAGGCTTTACCTACTTCCAAAATGCCAAGCAGGTGTCCCGGTATCTCGGAATTTGTCCCACTTACGAACAGTCCGGAACTTCGGTAAACATCAAAGGGCATATCAACCGAAACGGAGACGCATACACTAGAGGACTTCTCTATATCGCCGCTTGGCCTGCCAGTAGGTTCAATGCCCAATGCAAAGAGACCTATACGAGGCTCAGGCAAAACGGAAAATCGGGAAAACTCGCTATGATCGCTGTCGCAAACAAGCTCATCAGGCAGGCTTTTGCTGTTGTCGCGCACGATAAAGAGTATATCGACGGATTCGTCTCCAACAGACCTTAGTAGGAACCATTCTCCGATATTATTACTCTTTTTCCGCATTTTTTAATATAGTTCGTAATTGCGTTCCGTGACTCCCGGAACCTCTGCGAGTTGCTCCGCGCGGAGGAATCCGCCGAGCCGGTCGCGGTAGCCGATAATCGAGACGACGGTCTTCTCGCCGATGCCCGCCACGCTCCTCAGCGCGGCCGAATCGGCCGTGTTGATCTCGACGGGAACGTCGATCGGTTCCGCTTTGCGTTCGGGGAAGATGACGTAAGGTTCGAGCGCCGATGCGACCGAATCGCTCACCACATAGCACGCCCGCAGCTCCTCCATGTCGTAAATGCCGCTCAGGTCGCGCCACCGGACAAAGGCTTCGGCTTGCCGTTTCGACAATGCGCCGATGGCCCGCAGGTAACGCGCGCTCACCGTGTCGATGCGGAACGGCGCGGGCGGCATCGGCTCGGAGACGACGCGCCCCGTGCGGTACTCCTGCGGAGCGATGGCATACTTGCGCCCGATGCGTATGTAGGGCTCCAGCCGGTAAAAGAGCGAATCGCTGATGCCGTAACAGAGCGTCACATCTTCGGGAATACGGAAAATCTTGCCTGCGGCGCGGTATTTCAGCAGGCTCACGGCTTCGTGTTTCGTAAGCCCCAGCCGCCGCAGGCCGTCGTAATCTACGGTGTTCGGATCGAAGGGCTGCATGATGACCGTATCGGCCCGCTCCTCCATTTCGGCTTCGACCCGCAGGGCCGCCGCGGGATCGGCCTTCGGACGCACGAGGACGATGCCGAGGACCAGCAACCCGGCCAGCGGCAGAAAAACCGCCACGGCCCGAATCTCACGTTCTGTAAAAAACTTTCCCATATGCAGAGACTATTTACATACCGTCCGGCAAATGCCGGAACCTACCACTGCGCACCGCCGGAGAGCAGCAGGCGGCGGTAACGCCGCGAGGGCGACTCCACAAAAGCACCCAGCCCGTACTCCGTCCAGCGGCGATCGACCAGCCCGACGGTCGCTTCCGACGCCGTCACGACGTTGGGAAACCGCGCCGGATTGCCGCCCTCGCCGGGCCGTTTGCTTCGCGCGTCGATCACGAGCGTCGCCCCCTCCGTCCGCACGTCGCGCCGCGGATCGGTATTGGCCGCCGCGAGCCACAACAGCTCTTCGGGCATCAGCTCCGCCGCCGCGGGGTCGAACAGCACGAAATATCGCACCCCCTCAGGGGTTCGAACCCCGGCCCCCGGTTCCGCGAAGGCAAGCGCCGCGCCCCACTTTTCGAGCAGATCGGTGCGGCAGCCCTCCGGCAGAGAGAGTTGCGGTACGGATTCCGACTGAGACGCGGGGTTCAGCGCAGCTCCGGCTGTGGTAGCGTCTATTGCAATTTTACCGCCGAAGCCGGGCGTCGCCGTAGCATGGTCCAGCACATCGAGGATTCCCTCGCTGCGAACGAGGTCGCGCACGGGGTCGATCCGCCGCAACAGCCGCGCCAGCGCATCGGAATCGCGCACGTCGGTACCCGACGGCACGACGAGCAGGTATTTGTTGAACATCATCTGTCCCGCGCCCCACAACGACTGGGCGACTTTCACGGCCTGCCCCTCGTAACGGCGGTCGATCGAAACGACGGCGACGTTGTGGGCCGTACCGGCTTCGGGCATCGTCAGGTCGCGGACTTCGGGCTGCAGGGCCATACGGATCGGGGAGAGAAAGATCCGCTCCGTCGCGCGGGCGATCCATGCGTCCTCCTGCGGCGGAATGCCGACGACCGTAGCCGGATAAACCGCATCGCGTCGGCGGGTCAGGGCCGTGACATGGAAAAGCGGATAGCGGTCTTCGAGCGAATAGAAGCCCGTATGGTCCCCGAAAGGCCCCTCGACCGCCTTCTCTTCGGCCGGATCGACATAGCCCTCGATCACGAAGTCGCAGTCGGCCGGAACATAGATATCGTTGGTAACGCACTTCACGAGTTTCACCGGACGGCGGCGCAGGAACCCGGCCAGCAGGTATTCGTCCATGTTGTCGGGCATCGGAGCCGTCGCGGCGTAGGTATAGGCGGGATCGCCGCCCAGCGCGACCGAGACGGGCATCCGGCGGCCCAGACGCTTGTAAGCGTCGTAATGGCGCGCTCCGGTCTTGTGGACATGCCAGTGCATGCCCGTCGTACGGTCGTCGAAGACCTGCATGCGGTACATGCCGACGTTGCGCACGCCCGTTTCGGGATCGACCGTATTGACCATCGGCAGGGTCACGAAGCGGCCACCGTCCGCAGGCCAGCATTTGAGGACCGGAAGCGCGGAGAGCGCCGCCTCGGCGCCGGTCAGCACGACCTGCTGGCACGCGCCCCGGCCCGACACGGTCCGGGGAAACCAGCGCACCATCTCGGCCAGCATCGGCAGGGCGCGCAGTTTGTCTGAGAGCGAATTGCGCGGCGCGGCTGCCTGCTTCAGCAGGACGTCGATACGCTCCGAAAGTTCATCGAGCGTTCCGACGCCGAGCGCCAGCGCCATGCGGCGTTCGGAGCCGAACAGATTCGTCAGCACGGGAAACGCCGTGCCGGTATTTTCGAACAGCAGCGCCTTGCCGCCGCCCGGCGTCTTGGAGATGCGGTCGGTAATCTCGGCGATCTCCTCCACGGGCGATACGGGCGCCCCGATCCGGACCAGTTCACCCTCGCGCTCCAGCCGCGCGATATATTCATTCAGACTCCGGTACATGCTCCAATGCCTTTTTTACCGATCCGTAACGCAGCAGCAGTTCGCGTGCCCGCGTCTCGTCCAGCCCCGAAGCTTCGGCCACCATGCGCGTGCCGCGGGCCACGAGTTTGTCGTTCGTGAGCTGCATATTGACCATGCGGTTGCCCTCGACGCGGCCCAGCCGGATCATCACGGCGGTCGAGAGCATGTTGAGCATCAGCTTCTGGGCCGTGCCCGCCTTCATGCGGGTCGAGCCGGTCACGAATTCGGGACCGACGACCGCTTCGAGCGCATACTCCGCTTCGGCCGCCACGGGCGAGGCGGGATTGCAGGTTATGGAGCCGGTAAGCAGTCCGTGTCTCCGCGCCGTGCGCAGGCCGCCAATCACATAAGGCGTCGTTCCCGATGCAGCGATGCCGATCAGCACATCCTTCCCGGTCGGAGCGTAAGGCGCCATATCGCGCCACGCACCTTCCATGTCGTCCTCGGCATGCTCCACGGCCCGCCGCAAAGCCCCGTCACCCCCGGCGATCAGGCCGATCACACGGTCGAACGGCACGCCGTAGGTCGGGGGCAGTTCCGAAGCGTCGGTGACGGCCAGCCGGCCGCTCGTGCCCGCACCGATATAAAACATGCGCCCGCCGCACTCCATGCGCTCGACGATGCGTTCGACCAAACGTTCCATCACCGGAATCGTCGTACGCACGGCTTCATGCACGCGCGCGTCTTCGCGGTTGATACCCGTCAGGATGTCGTGCACCGACATCCGCTGTAAATCGTCATAGGCCGAAGCCTGTTCGGTTATTCTGTTTTCCATAATGATATTCTGTCAATCCGGCCGCCGGAGAGCGGACGATCGTCACCACCTCGCGGCCGCAGCGCGTCAGCGTTTCGCGCAGCAAATCCCCGAAAGCGGCCGCAACGCCGCCCACACACGCCACGGGCAGATGGACGGGATAACCGCTCAGGTTGCGCTCGGCGAAATCGGCGAAGCTCCTCTCGACCATGTCCCTGATATCGGGGCGGTCCAGATGCGCATGGACAAACGGCGCGAACGATGCCAGAAAACGGTTGGCGTAAGGTTCCCGGTAAACCCGGCGGATGATCTCCTCGTAAGTCAGTCCGTGCGCCGCGAGAAACTCGCCGCGCAGGGAAATATGCCCTTTGAAGATGCCGTTCACGAGGTTGCGCCCTAACGTCGCGCCGCTGCCCTCGTCGCCGAGAACGTAGCCCAGCGGCGGTACGTTTTCCACGATTTCGCCGCCGCGGCACCAGCACGAATTGGAACCCGTGCCGAGGATGCAGGCCACGCCTTCGCCCCGGCCGAACAAAGCCCGCGCCGCGCCCAGCAAGTCCGATTCGGCTTCGACATGCTCCGCACCGAAACGGTCCGCCAACGCCCGGACCATCTTCGCCGTCGCGTCGGGAAACGTATGTCCGCACCCTGCACCGTAAAAATAGACGGCTTCGGCCGCGCCGCAGGGCGGAAGTTCCGCAAGGGCCTCGCGTATCTGCTCCGGCGAGTGCTGCACGGCGTTGATTCCCCGCGTGCGCACCTCGCGGGTATGCACGCCGTCGGTGAGCAGCCAAGTGCATTTGGTCGATCCGCTGTCGGCAATGATTTTCATGAAAACAAAAGTAAAAAATAAATGCAAAAAAAACGGTTATCCGCGTTATGAAATCACGATTCCGCAGCGGACGCGGTATCAGCGCGACACCGGACACGGTCCGGAGCGCGGTATCGGGCAGGAGATCAAGCGCGACGGCGGCACGGTATCCGGCACAATATCAGGCGCGGGGCCGGATTCCGCCACCGGGCACCGCAGCGGACGCGTCACCGGCCAGAGCTGCGTCCGGCAGAACCGTTTTCCGCCCCGGCGACCGCATGCCGGTCCGTCATTCGACCCGGACATTCAGCACGCACTCGTACGCGCCCCGCAGGATCGACGCGCGGACTTCCACCCCGAATTTCCGATCCGGCCAGAATTCGGACATTACGTAAAGCACGCTTTGCCGCGAACATTCGCACAACATCGGCGTATTCACGCACCCCGCACGGTGCAGGGCACAGGAACAAGCCTCGAAACAGAGGTTGTACTCCCGTCCCGCACACACGCTTTCGCCACGAACGCCCTCCAGTTCGTCTATTTTCACAAAAAACCGGTCCAAATCCCCCTCCGCCGCCTCGAACAGACTGCGGTAGAGTCCGAACGGTCCTCCATGCACGCAGTTTACGGCGCACGCACGGAACAGCACCTCCCGCTGCTGCGGTTGCAAATCGGCAATCCCCTGCTCGAATCCGCGAAACCAACTCTTCAAATACTCCATACTTATTATAATCAATCCGGCGGCCGCACACTATTCGCAACCTCCGGGGAAGCAAAGATAAAGAAATAATCCGGGCGGCAAGCCCGGATTATCGCACAATACGTCAATACTATTTACTATGGAGCGCATCAGCGCAGGAAAAGCAGCTCGCGGTACTTGGGCAGCGGCCACATCTGGTCGTCCACGATCTCCTCCAGCTTGTCGATATGGCGGCGGATCTCGTCGAAGAAAACCGACACCGTATCGTGGTAGGCGATCGCCTTTTCGCGCATCTGCTCGATCTTGTTGGCCTTCTTGCGCGCGTCGATCATTTCGCCCGTAAGACGCTGAATCTCCGCCGTATGATACTGAATCTTCTTGATCAGCGCAATGTCGGCCGAAGCGTTCAGTCCCGGAATCTGCGACATCTTGTAGACCTTGTCCAGCAGCAGGGCTTCGTATTTCGACGCGATAGGCACGATATGGTTCATCGCCAGATCGCCCAGCACGCGGCCTTCGATCTGAATCTTCTTGGTGTAGGTCTCCCACTTCACCTCGGTGCGGGCCTCCAGCTCGACATCGGTGAAAACGCCCATCGAACCGAACATTTCGAGGGTCGCCTTGTCGAGGTAACGCTCGAAAATCAGCGGCGTCGAGGTCTCGCAGTCCAGACCGCGCTTCTTCGCCTCGGCCTTCCACTCGTCGGAATAGCCGTTGCCGTCGAAACGCACCGCCTTGCAGGCCTTGATCATCTGTTTCAGCACCTCGTAAATGGCCTTCTCCTTCTTCATGCCGGCTTCGATCTTGGCGTCCACCTTTTTGCGGAACTCCGTCAGCTCGTAGGCCATCGCCGTGTTGAGCACGATCATCGCTTCGGCGCAGTTGTCCGACGAACCCACGGCGCGGAACTCGAAGCGGTTGCCCGTAAAGGCGAACGGCGAAGTGCGGTTGCGGTCGGTGTTGTCGAGCAGCAGCGTCGGGATGTGCGAGATGCCGCTCATCTTGAAGACGTTCTTGGCGTCGAAACGGATCGCGTCGTCGCCCTTGCTGGCGGCCAGTTTGTCGAGTACGGCCGAAACCTGCGTGCCGAGGAAGGTCGAGATGATGGCCGGAGGCGCTTCGTTGGCGCCCAGACGGTGGGCGTTCGTGGCGCTCATGATCGACGCCTTCAGCAGGCCGTTGAACTTGTAGACCGCGGAGATGGCATTCACGAGGAAGGTGATGAACTGCAGGTTCTCCGAAGCGGTCTTGCCCGGTCCGAACAGGTTCACGCCCGTGTCGGTGCCCAGCGACCAGTTGTTGTGCTTGCCCGAACCGTTGATACCCTTGAAGGGTTTTTCGTGCAGCAGGACGCGGAACCGGTGACGGCGGGCGATCTTGTCCATCACGGTCATCAGCAACTGGTTATGGTCGTTGGCGAGGTTAGCCTCCTCGTAGACCGGAGCCAGCTCGAACTGATTGGGCGCCACCTCGTTATGACGGGTTTTGACCGGAATACCCAGTTTCAGGCATTCGTATTCGAGGTCTTTCATGAATGCCATCACGCGGGTCGGGATCGCACCGAAATAGTGGTCCTCCAGCTGCTGGTTCTTGGCCGACTCGTGGCCCATGAGCGTACGGCCCGTGAGCATCAGGTCGGGACGCACGGCCCACAGGCTTTCGTCCACAAGGAAATACTCCTGCTCCCAGCCCAGATACGACACGACCCGCTGCACGTTCTTATCGAAGTAGCGGCACACCTCCGTCGCAGCCTTGTTCACGGCCGTGATCGAACGCAGCAGAGGCACCTTGTAATCGAGCGCCTCGCCCGTATAGGCGATGAAGACGGTCGGAATGCAGAGCGTCGTATCGACGATGAACGCCGGCGACGTCGGGTCCCACGCCGAATAGCCGCGGGCCTCGAACGTATTGCGGATGCCGCCGTTGGGGAACGACGACGCGTCCGGCTCCTGCTGTACGAGCAGCTTGCCGGAAAACTCCTCCAGCACCGAACCGCAGCCGTCGGGATCGGCGAAGGCGTCGTGCTTCTCGGCCGTACCGCCCGTCAAGGGCTGGAACCAGTGCGTGTAGTGGTCCGCGCCGTGCTCCAGCGCCCACTGCCGCATGCCCGCCGCGATGCTGTCGGCGACCTCGCGCGTCAGGCGCGTGCCGTTTTCCATCGTATCGACCAACGCTTCGTAAGTCGCCTTGTTCAGGTACTTGCGCATGGCGGCGCGCCCGAACACCTTCTTGCCGAAATAGTCCGACGGACGTCCTTCGGGGGCATTAACCTCGACGGCGGTGTGGTTTATAGCCGCATCGACCATCTTGAATCTGAGTAATGATGACATAATCAACTGAATTGGATTAGTGTTCCGAAAAACATACGGGCAGGGGAGAAACCGAAATAATTGCTAAACTAAAACCTAACCTGAAATTCAACGGACAACTGCCTCGCGGCAGGCTCTCTCCGACCTAACTAACCGGAGGCTTCTCCCCCGCCGCCGTATGTATTGTTATCTGGTTGCAAATGTAATTATTTTTCCGTTACGTTGTTTTTACAAAAACGGCTATTTTTCGAAAAACACCGATTTTTTTTCAACATTTTCCGAAAAACAAGGCCATTTTTCAGCAATCAGCCCGAATTTTCACGCCATTTTCCGGAAAAATACCTCATTTTTTCACCGAAATCCCAAAAATCGCAATTTTTGGTTTCTCCGCAAAACAGAAGCAATAAAGAACATATTTCAACTATTTCACCTCCGACGGAATCGACCGTTCAGCCCGCTGGCGAAAGTAAACGAAATGCACCACATTATAAAAAGAAATTATACAGTGTTATTTTATTAACAATTTCTTGTTTCAATCATTAATAATTTTGTACCTTTACAAGCAATTTTGAAACAACACTTATACTAATCTCTAAATAGTTATGGCAAATACCAAACGTGAAAAGCTGTTCACCGAATTCCCGCCGGTCCCGACCGAGAAGTGGGAGGAAGTGATTACGGCCGACCTGAAAGGTGCTGATTACGAGCGCAAACTGGTATGGAAAACGGGCGAAGGATTCAACGTCCGTCCCTACTACCGCGCCGAGAACCTCGAAGGCATCAAGTTTCTGGGCTCGCAGGCAGGCGAGTTCCCTTACGTACGGGGTACACGCGCACACAACCGCTGGCGCGTACATCAGACCGTAAGCGTCGTATGCCCCAAGGAGGCAAACGCCGAGGCGCTGAAGATCCTCAACGCAGGCGTCGATTCGCTCGGCTTCTGCATCGCGTCGGAGGCTTTCACCGCCGCCGACCTCGACACGCTGCTTGGCGAGATCTGCATTCCGGCCGTCCAGCTGACCTTCTGCGGTCAGAAAACGGCTGACGTAGCCGAACTCGTACTGGCGAAGATCGAAAAAGAGGGCATCGCCAAAGAGGATGTCCGCATCGCGTTCTGCATCGACCCGCTGGTCAAGGGCCTCTCGACCAAAGGCGACTTCTGCTCGCCCAACGGCGAGAAGTGCTTCGCCCGCATCGCAGAGCTGATCCGCAAGACCAAAGAGTACAAGCACATCCGCGTGGTGACCGTATCGGGTCAGATCTTCGGCAACTCCGGTTCGACCATCGTCGAGGAGCTGGCCTTCGTCCTTTCGGCAGGCCATGACTACCTCGTACGCCTGATGGACGCAGGACTGACGATCGAGGAAGCCGCACGCAAGCTGCGCTTCTCGTTCTCGGTAAGCTCCAACTACTTCATGGAGATCGCAAAATTCCGTGCGGCGCGCATGCTGTGGGCCAACATCGTCAAGGGCTACAATCCCGAAAAGAACTGCGCCTGCAAGATGCAGATCCACGCCGAGACGTCGAAGTGGAACCAGACCGTATACGACCCCTATGTAAACATGCTGCGCGGCACGACCGAAGCCATGTCGGCCGCAATCGGCGGCGTATATTCGCTGGAGGTTACGCCCTTCGACGCATCGTTCGAAAACCCGACCGAGTTCTCGAAGCGCATCGCCCGCAACGTCGAACTGCTGCTCAAGCACGAGTCGCACTTCGATCAGGTGGTAGACCCGGCCGGCGGTTCGTACTACATCGAGAACCTCACGCAGTCGATCGCCGCCGAGGCGTGGAAGCTCTTCCTCGAAATCGAGGAGAAGGGCGGCTACACCGAAGCCTACAAGGCAGGCTTCATCGCCGAGCGCATCAAAGCGTCGGCTGCAGCCAAGGACAAGAACATCGCAACGCGCCGCCAGATACTGCTCGGCGCCAACCAGTATCCCAACTTTACGGAGGTCGCCGGCAAGGAGATCACCGCCGAGTCCGTTACGCGCAAGCAGGCCGAGGGCAACGTGCTCGTTCCCTACCGCGGCGCCATGGCGTTCGAGGAGATGCGCCTGCATGTCGATCGCAGCGGCAAGGAGCCGAAGGCATTCATGCTGACGTGCGGCAATCTGGGCATGGCCCGCGCCCGCTCGCAGTTCTCGTGCAACTTCTTCGCATGCGCCGGCATCAAGGTGATCGACAACACCTACTTCAAGTCGATCGAGGAGGGCGTGAAAGCCGCGCTGGAGTCGAAAGCCCAGATCGTCGTGGTCTGCGCCAGCGACGACGACTATGCCGAGGCCGCTCCCAAAATCAAGGAGCTGCTCTGCGGCAAGGCGATCCTCGTGGTTGCCGGAGCGCCCGCCTGCGCACCCGAACTCGAAGCGCAGGGCATCACCAACTTCATCAACGTGAAGTCGAACGTCTTGGAAACACTTAAATTCTACCTTAAAGAGATGGGAATCTAATCATGAGAGCTAAATTTTCAGAACTGACATATGACGCAGGCCAGCAGAAGAGCTGCTGCGCCTCGAAAGGCTGCGGACAGGTCGAGCCGTGGCTGACGGCCGAACGCATTCCCGTCAAGGGCGCCTATACGGCCGAAGACCTCGAAGGCATGGAGCACCTGAACTACGCGGCAGGTATCGCCCCCTTCCTGCGCGGTCCCTACTCGACGATGTACGTGATGCGTCCGTGGACCATCCGCCAGTATGCGGGTTTCTCGACCGCCGAGGAGTCCAACGCATTCTACCGCCGCAACCTCGCCGCAGGCCAGAAGGGTCTGTCGGTGGCGTTCGACTTGGCGACGCACCGCGGTTACGACGCCGATCACCCGCGCGTGGTGGGCGACGTGGGCAAGGCCGGCGTGTCGATCTGCTCGGTCGAGGACATGAAGGTGCTTTTCAACGGCATTCCGCTCGACAAGATGTCGGTGTCTATGACCATGAACGGCGCCGTGCTGCCCGTGCTGGCCTTCTACATCGTAGCCGGACTGGAGCAGGGCTGCACACTCGACCAGCTGGCCGGTACGATCCAGAACGACATCCTCAAGGAGTTCATGGTGCGCAACACCTATATTTATCCCCCTGAGTTCTCGATGCGCATCATCGCCGACATCTTCGAGTACACCTCGAAGAACATGCCCAAGTTCAACTCGATCTCGATTTCGGGTTATCACATGCAGGAGGCGGGCGCAACGGCCGACATCGAGCTGGCCTACACGCTGGCCGACGGTCTGGAGTACCTGCGCGCAGGTATCAACGCCGGCATGTCGGTGGACGCCTTCGCACCGCGCCTGTCGTTCTTCTGGGCCATCGGCATGAACCACTTCATGGAGATCGCCAAGATGCGCGCCGCGCGTATGCTGTGGGCCAAGATCGTGAAGCAGTTCGATCCCAAGAACCCCAAATCGTTGGCCCTGCGCACCCACTCGCAGACTTCGGGCTGGTCGCTCACCGAGCAGGACCCGTTCAACAACGTGGCCCGTACGGCCATCGAAGCCATGGGCGCCGCACTGGGACACACCCAGTCGCTGCACACCAACGCCCTCGACGAGGCGATCGCCCTGCCGACCGACTTCTCGGCGCGTATTGCGCGTAACACGCAGATTTACATTCAGGAGGAGACCAACGTCTGCCGCGAGGTTGACCCGTGGGCAGGTTCGTACTACGTCGAATCGCTGACGCAGGAGATCGCCGACAAGGCTTGGGAGCGTATTCAGGAGGTCGAGAAGCTGGGCGGCATGGCCAAGGCTATCGAGACCGGCATTCCGAAGATGCGTATCGAGGAGGCAGCGGCCCGCAAGCAGGCCCGCATCGACTCCGGCACCGAGAAGATCATCGGCGTGAACGAATACCGTCTGGAAAAAGAGGCTCCGATCGACATCCTCGCAGTGGACAACACCGCCGTACGCGAGAGCCAGATCAAGCGTCTGAAGGAGTTGCGCGCCAACCGCGACGAAGCCGCCGTGAAGAAGGCGCTGGCCGCGATCACCGAGTGCGTGAAGACCAAGCAGGGCAACCTGCTGGAGCTGGCCGTCGAGGCCGCCAAGGTCCGCGCTTCGCTGGGCGAGATCTCCGATGCCTGCGAAGTCGTCGTAGGCCGCTACAAAGCAGTTATCCGTTCCATCTCAGGTGTATACAGTTCAGAAGTGAAAAACGACAAACAGTTCGAGCGCGCCAAGGAGTTGTGCGCCGAGTTCGCCAAGAAAGAGGGCCGTCAGCCGCGCGTCATGATCGCCAAGCTCGGTCAGGACGGCCACGACCGCGGTGCCAAGGTAGTTGCCACGGGTTACGCCGACATCGGCTTCGACGTCGATATGGGCCCGCTGTTCCAGACTCCCGAAGAGGCCGCCAAGCAGGCCGTCGAGAACGACGTGCATGTAGTGGGCGTCTCGTCGCTGGCCGCAGGCCACCTGACCCTCGTGCCGCAGATCATCGCAGAGCTGAAGAAGCTCGGCCGCGAAGACATCATCGTCATCGTCGGCGGCGTGATCCCCGCACAGGACTACGACCAGCTGTATAAGGACGGCGCCGCCGCCATCTTCGGCCCCGGTACGCCGATCGCCACCGCAGCTATCAAGATACTCGAAATTCTGCTCGCCGACTAAAGCGACTGAAAGCAATAGCGATACCCTCCGGTTTCCCGGAGGGTATTTTTTATCCGTTCGGGGAAAAGAGCGGAAAGGCGGACTATGACGAAATTCCCTGCTTTCGCAAAAACCGACCGATTTACACGAAGCGCACCTCCGACAACAAAAGGAGCTGTCTAACAAGTCCGATTTTTAGAATTTCACCCCCGTCAGATAAAACTCTGGCAGGGGTGATTTCCAATTTCGGGGACTTGTCAGACAGCCCCTCTGCTTAAATCCGGTGCGAACGGCCTACATGCACGCTTCGAGTATCCGGCGCGCCGCGGCGCCGTCTACGTTCTGCGCTTCGCCGTACTTGACGCCGGAGGCATTGAAGCGGCGTTCGATCTCCGCAATCGTCGTTTCGCCGATCCCCTCCTCCGAAAGCCGGGTCGAAAGCCCCAGCGAACGGAAGAATTTTTTGGTGGCTTCGAGCGTACGGTCGATGCGCTCCTCTTCCGAACCGTCGGCAATGCCCCAGATCCGTTCGCCGTATTGGAGCAGTTTTCCGCGCTTCTGCTCCCGGAGCACGCGCAGGGTGCCATTGATGACAATCGCCAGCGTCGCACCGTGTGTCAGTCCGTGCAGGGCCGTCAGCTCGTGACCGATCATATGCGTCGCCCAGTCCTGCGTCACGCCCATGCGGATCATGTCGTTCAGCGCCAGCGTCGCCCCCAGCATATACTCCGACATCACGGCATAATCATGCTGGTTCTCCCAGATTTTCGGAGCGATTTCGATCACCGTATGCAGGATGCCCTCGGCCCAGCGGTCCATCAGGCGCGACTGGCCGGGCGTGGTCATATACTGTTCCAGCACATGCACGAAGGTATCGGAGAGCCCGCAGGCGATCTGCCGCTGCGGCAGCGAGTAGAGGGTTTCGGGATCGAGAATCGAGAAGACCGGATAATCGCCGTAAAAGGCGTACTTCTCCTTGGTTTCCTGACGCGAAATGACCGAACCCGAATTCATCTCCGAACCCGTGGCCGACATCGTGAGGACGGTGCCCAGCGGAACGGTTTTATCCGCCTGCCCCTTGAGCACGATATCCCACGGATCGCCGTCGTAGAGCAGGCCCGCAGCGATGAGTTTCGTACCGTCGATGACCGATCCGCCGCCCACGGCCAGCAGGAAGTCGGAACCGTTCTCACGGCCCAAAGCCACGGCCTCGCGGACCGTCTCGACGGAGGGATTGGGTTCGATGCCCCAGAATTCGACCCAGTCGCGCCCTTCGAGCGCCTTCACGACCTGATCGTAAACCCCGTTGCGGCGCACGCTGCCGCCGCCGAAGGTAATCATGATCTTCTTGTCGGCAGGGATCAACTTGCCGAGTCTGGCGATCTGTCCTTTGCCGAAAACCAGTTTCGTAGGATTGTGATAAATGAAATTATTCATAACGGTATGCGATAAGTTTTAATACGGCTCCTAAATATACGCAAAAATAACAAAAAGAACGCCGGAATACTCCGGCGTTCTTTCTATGTCTCGAAAAATCGGGTTTAGAAATATTTTCCGCGCAGGTCCTGAATCTTGGCCATCTGCTGGATAGCCTGCACCGAGAACTGCTGGGCCATGCTCTCGGCCATAGCCTGCGCACGCACCTTCTCGCCTTCGGCAGTCTGCTTGTCCGAGGTCTGGATGTCATCCACCTCGAAGACATATACGCCGCTCAGACCTTTGACCGGAGCCGAGAGAACGCCTTTCTCGGTCGTAGACGAGATAGCGCCGATCAGACGGGGCTCGAAACCGGGACCGTTCACATAGAAAGCCCCGAAGGTCACGTTGTCGAAGTCTGCGACTTCGGTTCCGAGACTCTTGGCCTGCTCGTCGAGCGTGGAGCCGGAGAGTTCCTTCACGATATAGTCGTACTTCTTGTCGCGGAGTACCTGAGCACGGATCTGTGCCGAAACCTTTTCGAGGGGAGCGAATTCGTTGTCGTCGATCTCGGTCAGCATGGCGATCACATAATCCTTGCCTACCGGGAAGATTTCGGAAACATCGCCCACCTCGGCGCCGTAAGCCCAGCGGGCGACGTCGCGCGAATCCTCAAGACCGCGGATCGTACGCTCGCCCTGCGCCAGCGACGCGATGCGCGGCGTAACGGCGGCAGCCGAAGCGGCGTCGTTGAACGCTTCGACCGAACCTTTGGCGTTCACCGAGAAGGTGCCGGCCTGATTGTGGATGTCGCGGCGGGTAGCGGCCGAAGCCTCGACCGGGTAGGTGATCGAAGCGACCTGAACGTGCTTCGACGGTTTGTCGGCACGGTAAACCTGCATCAGCTGAATGGCGTCGCCGGAAGCGATCTTCACGATATCGCCGGTTTTCGCATTGGCAAGCGCTGCAGCGAATTCGCCCGAAAAGGCCGAGAACGGCATGACGCCCACCTCGCCGCCGTTGGCGGCGGTAGCGTCATAAACCGAATACTGCGCAGCGACCTGAGCGAAGTCGGCACCGCCCTTGAGCACGGTCAGCAGACTGTCGGCCAGCGCCTCCTGCGTATAGGGAAGTACGATGTGGCGGATGCCCATCGAGTCGGGAACGATCTTGGTATCCAGCGCGCGGGCCATCGTCCACTCGTTGTTCTTCAGTACGGGACCGTAGGTGGCGCCGTCGAGCAGGGCCTTGGCCTCCTCTTCCGAAAGCTGCTTCGCCGAGACGTAGTTGTCGGCGATTTTGCCGTTGCGGTTGGCGCGGACAAACGACTTCAGCTCTTCGGTGGCGGCGAACTGCGCGCCGACCTCGGCGACGCTCTTTTCGAGCGCCAGCATGTCGTCGTCGGTCGGAGAAACCTCGAACACGACATACGAAAGCGCACGCGACGGCGTCTGCTTGAACATGTTCTTGTGGCTGTTGTAATACGCCTTGATGTCGCTCGACTTGAGCTGAATCAGCGAATCGGGAACGGCCGAGTATTTCTTACCGGCCCACTTGCCGGCATAGGTGTTGTTGGCGGAGTTCACACCGTTGGCCACTTCGAGCGAGTTGACATACACACCGCCCTTGATCAGGCCGAGGAACTTGGCGACCTCGCGCTCCATGCGGGCCTGCTCGTTGAGCTGCGCCCAAGCCTGCTGCGCCTGCGCGTTGGCTTCGGCCTCGGAGAGGAACTGGTGAACGGCGGCGACGTTGTACTCACCCGTGCGGGGATCCGCGAAGGCATTGTAGAAAGCCTGCGAAGGATGCTGGCCGCTGACCATCGACATACGTTCAGGCTCGGTAACGCGAAGGCCCATCTTGTCGAATCCGGGAGTCAGCACGTATTTGCCGATCAGGGCCTGCCATGCAGCGTTGGCAAGCATCGCCGACTGCTGTTCGTTGCTCTCCTGAGCACCGCTCTGCGCCTTGACCTGCTCGTACTGGTTGTAATACTCCGAATAGTTGATCTTTTCACCGTCGATAACACCGACCCGGGGGTCGTTGCCTGAGAAGCCCATTTCGGTCTTCAGGGAGAGAATGAAAGCCAAGAGGGCGCCTGCGATGACAATCGACAGCACGATGCCGAACTTGGTGCGTAAAGTGTTTAAACTTGCCATATAAATTGTAAATTATTCGTATTGTTTCGAATTAGCAGTCAAAGGTAGTAAATTTATTCGGAAAAGGCCCTTATTATGCCATAAAAATTCTCACAACTTCCGGACCCGCGCCAAGTCGATCCGCGAACGCGTCGTACGCAGGATTCGCACCTGCAGACCGCCGACGAAAACGGTCTCTCCGGCCGTGGGAATCCCCTCGTAATTGAAGATGATGAAACCCGCCAGCGTATCGTATTCGCGGCTCTCCTCGATACCCAGACCGTATTTCTCATTGAGGTATTTCACTTCGAGACGGCACGAGAGGACATACTCGTCGGGACCGACCTGCTTTTCGGTCAGGTCGGGCACGTCGTGCTCATCCTCGATCTCGCCGAAAATCTGCTCCAGCACGTCTTCGAGCGAAATGACGCCCGCCGTGCCGCCGAATTCGTCGATCACCACGGCGATGTTGGTGCGATGCTTGATAAAGTTCTGCAGCACCAGTTGCAGCGGCATGGTTTCGGGGACGAAATTGACCTGCATCATCACGTCGGAAATACTGGCCGGACGGGTGAACAGACTCTTCGAGTTGATATAGCCGATGATGTTGTCGATGCTCTTGCGCCAGACGAAGATGCGCGAATACTTGGAATCGACGAAACGCGCCGTGAGCTGTTCGATGGTCGTATCGTCGATGTCCACGGCCTCGACGTCCACGCGCGGCACCATGCAGTCGCGCACCCGCAGGTCGGCGAAATCCAGCGCGTTCTGGAACAGCTTCAGCTCGTTGTCGGGTTCGGGACGCGGCTCGGAACTGTTGGTGTCGAGCAGCGACGCGAGGTCCTCGCGGTCGAAACTGTGCGTCGTCGTCCGCTCTTCGACGCGGCGGCCCGTCAGGCGCAGGATGCCGTGCGAAATGAGCGTCGTCAGCCGCGCGATCGGATAGAGCAGCAAATAGAAGAAATAGATTACCGGCGCCAGCGCGCGGTAATAGAAGTTCGGATTGTTGCGGAAGACCGACTTGGGCAGGAATTCCGCGAAAAAGATGATGATGACGGTCGAAACGGCGGTTTCGATCGCCACGGAACCGTTCCGGGCGATGCTCTCCCACCCCAGCGCGTAGAAAATACCGCGCAGCAGCAGCGACATGTAGAGCGAGTAGATGACCAGCGCGATATTGTTGCCCACCAGAATCGTGGTGATATACTGTCCGGGGTGGCGGGAGAATATATCCGCTATGCGGTCGAACATGCGGCTCTGCTTGCGGTCGATCTCCAGTTTCAGGCGGTTCTTGCTCGTAAAAGCGATCTCCATACCCGAAAAGAATGCCGACAGCAACAGCATCAGGACAATCAGTATGACCGAAGTAAGCATCTCTTATTGGGTTGATTGTATCTCGTCATCGTCCAGTTTCAGATCCACCGGCTTCATCTGCTGCTGTTCCGTTCTGGGCCGGGCTTCGGCAGGCTCCCCTGCGGGCGCCGGTCTGCCGGGCGCATCCTTGCGAACGGGCCGCCGGGCCGGAACCGGAGCGACGGCGGGCTTGACAGCGGGTTCGGGCATGGGTTGGCCGACGGATGCAGCGGCGGTTTTACCGGACTGCGGCGCAGGGACAGGTCCCGACGCCCCCGTCCGGGAGCCGGCAGTCGAGTCGGGAACGACCTCGACCTCCTGTTCGGTGGGTTTGACCTCGACCTCCATGCGGCCTTTCATGCGGCGGAAACGCCAGTCCTTGAACTCCTCGTCGGATTCGAAACCTTCGCCGATAAAGACGTCGCGTCCGTCGTTCTGCACGATTTTCGAATCGACGTTCGAATAGATCTTCTTGGTCTGCTGATTCCAGAACAACTGCTGCGTGTAGAGGTTCTTGCCGTCCGATTTGACGACCACGACATTGCCTTTGGCCTCCCACAATTTGCGGTTCTCGTAGTAGATGGCGTAATTGGCCGTCAGCACGGCATCGACCGTGGAGAGCGAATCGTCCTTGTAAGTGGTGATCTTGACTCCCTTGCGGAACTCGCGGTAAGGTTCGCGGGCCAGCGAATAGCCCTCGACCAGCGGAGTTACGAAATGGTAGGAACGGCGGCCGTTCTGCGATTCGACGATCGACAGATTTTCACTGTATTCGGTTCTCATCGTCTCTTCGGAAGCCGCAGCATCCTCCGCCTCGTCGCGTTCGCAGGAGAATAGCAAGATAGCACTCCCCATAACGGAGAGTGCTACCATGGCGTATCTTGCGATGAGCCTGTTCATTTATTAACGGGGACGTACGGAAGTCACGACACCGGCGGCCGTACCGCAGGTCACGGTATAGCGGGAACCGGCCTGCAGCTCGTTGAAGAAGCACTCCTCCGAGGTCGGGAAACGGCTGCGGAACGCATTCAGCGACGTTTTGGCAGACTCGATGTATTCCGAATCGGCAGGCAGCAGTTCGATGGCTTTCGACATCGTGTCGTAAGCGGCCCAGAAGGTAGCCTGACCGGCAAAACCGCCACAGTTGGCAGCCGAAATGGCATAGCACTGAGCCAGCACGTAATAGGGCACGCCGTCCTCAGGATTCAGGTCGCGGGCCTGACGCGCAGCGGAAGCGGCTCCGGGGATATCGTTTGCAACCAAGTCGATCAGCGCGATGCGCACCAGCAGCAGCTGACGCTCCGCAGGATCCTGCTCGACGGCAAGCGCCTCGTTGAGGTATTTGATCGCCTTGGCGTAATCGCCCTTGCTCTGGAAAGCCTGCGCAAGGAACATGGCGGTCTCCGAAGAGGGTTTCACGGCATAGTATTTCTCTGCGAGCGTGAAATAGAAGTCGCCGTCGCACTTGGCGCGCGACATCAGCGCCACGGCCTGCGCCAGCAGCGCCTCGTCGTCGGGAGCCGCTTCGAGCTTGCCGCGGAAGAGCTTTTCGAGGTTCTCGCAGCTTGCGGCACCGCTCAGACCGAACGCGGCGTCGAACTGTGCCTTGTACTCGTTGGCATTGGGATTCTTCTCGAAGAACGGCGTCAGACGGTCGTACTCGGCAATGATCTCGTCGGGCAGCACCTCGTCGGTGTTCTTGTAGTCGTCGCAGAGGTTGCTGAAATAAGCCACGACGGTTTCGGGATCGGTGTTGTCGCCGCCGGCCTCGATCGCGGCACGGAACGCCTCACGGATACCCTTGCGGTCGCTGGGCTTGTAGCGCAGGTACTCGCGTGCCTTCTGATCGAGAATGAAAGCGGCACCCTGCTTGGGATGGTCTCCGAAATACTTGGCGCGCAGGTCGTACATGAGCATCAGCGAGTCGATATACGTATTCTTCTCGGCGACGCTCTTGGCGCGGTTGATCTTGTTCTTGTAGATCACGGCGCCGCGCTGGTAGAACGAGACCGAAGCGGTCGGAACGCTGTTGATGAGTTCATTCAGATAATGAGCAGCGGCATTGTAGTCGCGGTTGTCGCACGACTCCTTGAGGAAGTTGCTGTTCAGAATGTTCTTTTCGCGTTGTTCGGGCGTGTCTCCCCACTTCTCGTACTGCGGAGCGCTGAAGTCCTGAGCCAGAGCCGTCGCCCCTACGAATACAAGAGCAGCGGAAAGCAGAATTTTAACGTTTTTCATCGGTCAGAGATTAATTTTTGTATTTAATTTTATATGTTTTAGTGTCCGTCGGATGTACCGAAATCCAATGCAATTTACTGCCGGTTCTCCAAAAGTGCAAATTTTCGGGTCAAAAACTAATCGTATTTAGGCCGCAGGAACCAGTACTCGCCGTTCTCGCTGCCGGCAAAGAGCGTGAAGCCGATCGAGAATTTGAAATACTGCTGCCGCACCAGTCCGAGGCGTTCGGCCAAGTTGTAACCGCGGCGGCCGTATTCGACGCCGACGTCTATGGACGAGATGGCGAGGAACTTCACGGGCACGCCGATACCCAGCGTCACGGCATACTGTCCCAGTTTGTCGCCGTTGTAGGTCTGGTTGTGGGTTCCGTAACGGAATCCGGCCCTGTAGGACCAGCGTTTCAGGAAATTACGCACATCGTAGCGGTTGGGGGTGTACTCCACGCCGGCCTTGATCGTATGCGTATCGGCATATGCCACCGCAAAGGCGCTCCGGTCCGGTCCGCTGACGCCGGTGGATTCGGTCTGCCTGTTGCGGCCGCCCCAGTCCTGATAGACGTAATCCACCCCCATCGTCCACTTGGAGGTCTGGTAGAAGGCGCCCACCGAAAGCTGACGGGGCAATACGAGTGCCAAATGCGTCGTATCGCCCTTTACGCTGGAGTTGTAGAGGTCGCCCACATAGATATTTTTCGTCACCGTGGGATTGAGGTCGCCGCCGAAATCATAGGCGGCGCCCAGCGTCAGGGCGCGTTTCTGATTCAGGATGGCGTTCCACTGCACGCCGATCTGTCCCTTGATGCTCGAAATGCTGTAGTTGTCGGTGCCTACCGTCGAAGAGTAGGAGCCGTCGCCCGTGATCGGGGTCGGGGTCATCACGAACGAACGGTCGATATCGCCCCAGTAATACTGCGCGGCGATACCCAGCGAGAAGTTCTTGAAAAGCTCCCAGCCGACGCCGAGTTTGACCTCCGTCACGTCGCCCTCGCCCTGATAGACGTATTGCGCGCGGCCGACGTTGCCCCATACGGGATCGGACGGATCGTAGTCATGGGTGTATTTGGTGCGGTAGCCTACCGAACTGTAAGGCGTGAGGCTGAAGCCCAGACCGAGCTTCTTGGCCAGCGGCAGCTGAAATGCGATGTCGTGGAAGTTGAAGGTGTTGTAGGCCGTGCTTTTCGACATGCCGTCGACCTTCTGGGAGTTGTAGTAATTCTGGCCCTCCAGCCCGAAGTTGAAGAGGAAACTCTTCTGCGGCGCGGCGCTGAAAGCCGCCGGATTGAGCAGATTGACCACGCCCGAACTGCGCATGGCCACACCTACACCGCCCATCGAACGCATCGGCAGGGTGCCGGGCGTGTTCTGTTCGCCGATGCCGTACATCGTGTAGGGAGAGAATGCGTTAATACTGCTTGTCTGGGCCGCTGAGGCATAGGGAATCATCACGGCTGCAATGACAACCAGTTTAATTAAGGTGTTCTTCACTTGCATTGTACTCTAAAATTCTATTCAATCCGCAAAAAACCAGATTACAATTTGCAAATATCGTATTTTTAATTCGTTTAACAAAGAAATTCGCGTCTCCTCCGGTAAAAATTACGCATAAATCCTCTATTTGGCTGCGCATGCGGGCCGCATAACCCTCGATCTCGAACGCGATTCCGTTCATCACGCCCAGCTCGATGGCCTGCCGGGTGGTAAGCCCCGCAAGCTCTTCGCTTTCGGTCGCAGCGCACAAAGGCAGTTTGGCCGTATAGTCGTGCAGCGCCCTGAAACGGGTCTTCATGCCCGGCGATATGCATCCGCCGCGAAACGTTGCGTCGGCCGTCACCAGATCGATGGTCACCGCCGTACCGAAATCGACGATCAGCACGTTGCGGCCCGGATAAAGCACCGTGGCGCCGACCGCCGCGGCCAGCCGGTCGCGGCCCAGCGTTTCGGGCGTCAGGTAGGCGTTGCCGATGGGTACGGGCGTCTGCGAAGAGAACTCCAGCAGATACTCCACGCGCGGCCGGAGCAGATCGGCTACTTCGTCCACTTCGCCGCGCGTCGAAGCCACGACGGCCCGGCGCACGGGCCATGCCGCGAACAGCTCTTCGAGCATCGACGGATGCAGCCGCTCCACGCAGCGCTGAAAAACGATCTCCCCCCGGTCGAAAACAGCGAGTTTCACGAGGGTGTTTCCGATATCTACTACTAAATTCAAAGCTGCTGCAACGTTTTATATGCGTCTTCAATGTCTTTGACATTCCTAACGGTCATCGCCAGACGATTATTGTGCTGTTTCAACACAAATCTGCCGGGATTCTGCGTGACCTTGCGGAGCAGGTCCATGAAAGTGTCGCTCTTGTAGTAGGGCGAGTCCTGCTCGCCGACGAAATGCACGATCATCAGCCCGTTCTTGACCTTCACGCGCTCCATGCCCAGCCGGATCGCCTCCCAGCGCAGGCGCACCACGTTGAGCAGCTCCTCGGTTTCACGCGGCAGAGGGCCGAAACGGTCCGCCAGACGCTCTCCGAAGGCCAGCAGCGCCTCCTCGTCCTTGGTCGAATCCAGCTCCCGGTAGAGCTTCAGGCGCTCGGCCTGCTGCGCCACATAGGAGTCGGGAAGACCGGCTTCGACCTCGATTTCGATATGCGCGTCGTCGATATAGCGCAGCTGCTCGACCACCTCCTGTTCCGAATCGTTCAGGCCCGCGACATGCAGTCCCTCGGCGCGCAGTTCGGCAATCGCTTCGTTCATGATCTTCTGATAGGTCTCGAAACCGATATCGGCGATGAATCCGCTCTGCTCGGCTCCCAGCAGGTTGCCCGCGCCGCGGATATCGAGGTCCTGCATGGCGATATTGAAGCCCGATCCCAGATCGGAGAACTCCTCGATGGCCCGCAGGCGGCGGCGCGCATCGGACGACAGCAGCTCGTCGGGCGGCGAAAGCAGGTAGCAGTAGGCTTTCTGATTGCTGCGGCCCACACGTCCGCGCAGCTGGTGCAGGTCGCTCAGGCCGAAGTTCTGGGCATTGTTCACGATGATCGTATTGGCATTGGGAATGTCAATGCCGTTCTCGACGATGGTCGTGGCGACCAGCACGTCGAATTCCCCGTAGATAAAGTCCATGATCAGCCGCTCCAGCTTCTCGGCGGGCATCTTGCCGTGCCCCACGCCCACGCGGGCCTTGGGGCAGATGCGGGTGATAAGCCCCTGCATGGTCATCAGGTCCTCGACGCGGTTGTGGACGAAGTAGACCTGTCCGCCGCGCGCGAGTTCCGTTTCGACGGCGTCGCGGATGATCTCCTCCGAGAAGACGTGCGATTCGGTGACGATCGGCTGCCGGTTGGGCGGCGGCGTCGAGATGACCGAAAGGTCGCGCGAACCCATGAGCGAGAATTGCAGCGTTCGCGGAATCGGCGTCGCCGTGAGAGTCAGCGTATCGACGTTGACCGCCAGCTGCGTCAGCTTCTCCTTGGCCGCCACGCCGAATTTCTGCTCCTCGTCGATAATCAGCAGCCCCAGATCGCGGAATACGATCTGTTTGCCCAGAATCTTGTGCGTGCCGATCAGGATGTCGATACGGCCAGCTTCGAGGTCGGCGCGGATCTGCGACACCTCTTTGGCCGTTTTGGTGCGGTTGAGATACTCGACCCGCACGGGGAAGTTGCGCAGACGCTCCGAAAACGAGCGGTAGTGTTGCAGGGCGAGAATCGTCGTCGGCACCAGCACGGCGACCTGCTTGCCGTCCACGGCCGCCTTGAACGCTGCGCGGATCGCCACCTCGGTCTTGCCGAAGCCCACGTCGCCGCAGACCAGCCGGTCCATCGGCTGGTCGGACTCCATGTCCTTCTTGACGGCCGCCACGGTCGTCTGCTGGTCGGGCGTGTCCTCCCACTGGAACGACGCCTCCAGCTCGTGCTGCAGATAGCTGTCGGGCGTAAATGCGAATCCCTTGCTGGCCTTGCGTTTGGCATAGAGGGCGATCAGCTCGCGCGAAATATCCTTGACGGCCTTCTTGGTGGCGTTCTTGAGCTTCTGCCATGCGCCGTTGCCCAGCTTGTAGACCTTCGGCGGCTCGCCGTCGCCCGACTTGTAGCGCGAAATGCGATGGAGCGAATGGACGTTCACGAACAGCACGTCTCCATCCTTGTAGACCAGTTTGATCGCCTCGTGCGCCTTGCCGTTTTCGTTGATCTTCACAAGCCCGTCGAAGCGGCCCACGCCGTGGTCGATATGCACCACATAGTCGCCCGGCCGCAGCTGGTTCAGCTCGGCGACGGTCATCTGTTCGTCGCGCCTGATCTCGCCGTTGATGCGGTAACGCTGGTAGCGGTCGAAAATCTGATGATCGGTATAGAGGCACAACTTCAGGTCGTTGTCCACGAAACCCTCGTGCAGCGTCACCGAAAGGGGCCGCACGACGGCCTGCCCGCGTCCGATCTGGTGAAAGATGTTTTCGAGACGCTCGACCTGCACCTTGTTTTCCGAGAGGATATAGGTCGTGTACCCGCGCAGCGAATTGCGGATCATGTCGTCGGCCAGCATCTCGAAATTCTTGTTGAACTTAGGCTGGGGAGCCGTATCGAACTCTACGGCCGCCGTGGCGGGACGCTCCGGCAGGTTGTCGCGCAGGGCGAGCATCCGGCAGTTCGCCAAATCGCCGAGCAGTGCGTTACGGCTGGTCATCAGGCGGTCGATCTCCTCAGGACGTTCCATGTCGGCAAGCGTCTTGCGGCGGATATCGTTCACCCGACGCAGCACGTAATCGGCGTCGTAGAACCAATAGGCCGCCGCGTCGCCCGCAAACTGCACGAACGACACCTTCGCCGCCCCATCGCCGGCATTGAGGTTGGGAATGATCTCCACCCGGTCGAGTTTGTCGGCCGAGAGCTGGCTCGAAATGTTGAAACGGCGGATCGAGTCCACCTCGTCGCCGAAAAAGTCGATACGGTAGGGTTTGCTTTCCGAGAAGGAGAAGACGTCCACGATACCGCCGCGCACCGAATACTGGCCCGGCTCATAGACGAAATCGACGCGGGTGAAGTTCGCATCGACGAGCGCGTCCTCCAGCACGGCGATCGAGATACTGTCGCCGACTTTCACGGCGATCGTGTCCCGCCGGAGGGTTTCGGCGTCGGCGACCCGCTCGACCAGCGCTTCGGGATAGGTGCAGACGATCAGATACCCTTTCGTGAAGCCCTTCACGGCGCTCATCGCCGCCGTGCGCTGCACCACGCCCTGCGCATCTTCGGCGCCGTAGGCCACCGAACGCTTGTAGGAGGAGGGGAAGAAATAGACCTGCTTCTCGTCCAGCAGGTTATAGAAGTCGTTCATCAGGTAGGCCGCAGCGTCGCGGTCCTCGGCGACGAAGACGTGTACGCCCCCGGTTTTCGCCGCAGCGGCAGCGGCATAGAACGAAAGAGCGCCGCCGACCAGCTCTTTCAGATGGACGGTTGCGCGCTCTTTCTTATATTCGCGGCACAGGCGGGGCAGGGCTTTCGACCCGGCGGCGAACTGCGCCAGCTGCTCGCGGGCAGTCATACGGTTACTTGTTTATCAGGTCGTTGTCCTTGCGGTCGTGGTAATGGACCTCGACGATACCGAGACTCTGGTCGGCGACGACATGCAGCCGCACCTTGTATTTCCACTGCCAGCGGCGGCGCAGCGACCAAAGGCCCTGCTTGAGGAAGGAGGCCACATAGGGGCTTACGACCAGCTTGATATATTTGTGACCGCGGTCATGCGTAAGGAACGAAATCTGGTTCTCGATCTTCTTGTCCAGCAGCACCGTCGGTTCGATCTTGCCCGATCCGTTGCAGGTCGGGCAGACGTCCGAAACCTCCTCCACGGCCACGGGACGCACCCGCTGGCGGGTGATCTGCATCAGGCCGAACTTGGTGAGCGGCAGGACCGTGTGCTTGGCCTTGTCGGTAGCCATCAGCTTCACCATTTCGTCGTAGAGCGCCTGCCGGTTCTGCGCCTTGCGCAGGTCGATGAAGTCGATGATGACGATGCCGCCCAAGTCGCGCAGACGCAGCTGGCGGGCGATTTCGGCCGCAGCGGCCAGATTGACGTCCATCGCCGTCTGCTCCTGATTGTCCTCGGCCTTGGTGCGGTTGCCCGAATTGACGTCGATGACGTTCATGGCCTCCGTATGCTCGATAATGAGGTAGGCGCCGCGGCGCAGCGAGACATATTTGGCGAAGAGCGACTTGATCTGCTTCGAGATGTCGAAGTTGTCGAAAATGGGCACGTTGCCGCGGTAGAGTTTGACGATCTTCTCCTTTTCGGGTTCGATCTGCCTGATATAACCGCGGATGTCGTTGTACATCGCCTCGTCGTCCACGGCGATCTGCGAGAACGAACCGTTCAGCGAGTCGCGGATGATCGTATTGGCGCGGTTCATCTCGCTCATCAGCTGGGCGGGAGCCGTGTTTTTCTTGATCGCCGCGCAGGTCTTGCGCCAGCGGTCGATCTGGGTCTGGATGTCGTGTTCGATATCCTCGTCCTTGGCCTCCATGGCCGCAGTGCGGATGATGACGCCGAAATTCTTGGGCAGCACGGCGGCGGCGATCCGCTTCAGGCGTTTCTTCTCGTCCACCGAACGGATCTTCTGCGACAGGAAGACCTTCGACGAGAAGGGCACCAGCACGACGTTGCGTCCGGCCAGCGAAATATCGGCCGTCAGACGGGGCCCCTTGGTCGAGATGGCCTCCTTGGCGATCTGCACCATGATGTTTTGGCCGACCTGCAGGTAGTCGCCGATCTTGCCCGACTTCTCCACGGGCGGTTCGAGCTTCATGCTCTCGACGCGCAGGCCCCGTTTGCCGGGCTGCTGCGAAGCGACGAGCTTCTGCAACGAAAGAAACTGACCGCCCAGATCGAGATAATGGATAAAGGCGTCCTTTTCGTGTCCTATATTGACGAATGCCGCATTGAGACCCGGCATGATCTTACGTACTTTTCCGAGGTAGATATCCCCGACGGCGAACCCGGTCTGACACTGCTCCTTGTTGAGTTCGACAAGGACCTTGTCCTCGCACAACGCGATGGAAATTTCGGTCGGGTTGACGTTTACAATTAATTCTCTGTTCATCTATATCGTGTGTCGCGCTCCGGAGACGAAGACGCGGAATACTGAAATCGGTTAGGCCGCTTTTTGGTCTGAAGTGGCGGCGAACTCCAAAGGATAAAAACCGTGCGGACCCGTCGTCCGGCACGCGGTCCGGGCGCGGAAAGGCCCCGGACTATTTTTTGCGGTTATCGTGGAGTCCGCCCCGAAACGCCCTCGGAAGAGGATCGGGAAAGGTTAGGACTCCCGGAAACGGCGGCTCCGCACCGAGTCCCATGCCCCGGAAGCAGGATGCCGTCACGAAAAACCGCTGAAAAATAGGTAAAGCTAAAAGAACTTGGGGTTCCTTTAGCTTTATCTATCGTTTAGCACTAAAGTGCTACCCTACTTTTTCTTGTGACGGTTCTTACGCAAACGTTTTTTGCGTTTGTGGGTAGCCATCTTGTGTCGCTTATGCTTCTTTCCGTTTGGCATAGTCCTTGATTTTTTGAGGTTCTTATTTATTTAAATTATTTCACCTTCGCCGCAAAGCTCTTGGCGGGCTTGAAAGCGGGAATGTTGTGTTCGGGAATGGTAATGGTCGTATTCTTCGAGATGTTGCGGGCAACCTTCTTGGCGCGCTTCTTTACGATGAAACTGCCGAAACCACGGAGATACACGTTGTTCTTGTTGGTCAGCGACGTCTTGATGCTATCCATGAAAGCCTCAACGATTGCCTGTACCTGCACCTTTTCAACTCCGGTGCTCTTAGCGATTTCGCTTACGATATCTGCCTTTGTCATTTCTATATAGTATTAAATTATTAAGTTCGTGTGAAGACATTCGGACTGCAAATATACGCTTTATTTACATTTTAGCCAACAAACCGCAGTTTTTTTTCATTATTTTTCCCGCAGTCCTCTACCTGCCACTGAAACAGTACGATAACAAATATCGGGCAAAACTCGCCCGAAAATTAAAATATTATGTGTCAGGCAATTATTCCCCGTCGGACTCCGTCGGACGGACGACACGGCAATCAATTATGGATCAGCAACATAGTCTCTAAGCGCCCAAAAGCGCCCCGACCTTTTGGGAACAAAAATATACCCAAAACACCATCCGGAATTCCGGCGTGCAGGGGCGGAAATCCCGCCCTGCACGCCGGCGCCGAAGCGGTTATATTCCGCGCCGGAAAATACGGGGACTCAATAAACGCCCGGTTTTTGCGTTTGATAATAAAATAACTAATTTTGCAAACTAAATTCCGCTAACGGTATGGTCAAAATACTCTGGGTGGACGACGAGGTCGAACTGCTGAAGCCCCACGTCCTGTTCCTCAAACAGAAGGGCTACGAAGTAGACACCTGCAACAACGGCTACGACGCGATCGACATGGCTTCCGAAGGGGCCTACGACCTGATAATCCTCGACGAAATGATGCCCGGTATGACGGGACTCGAAACGCTCCCCAAGATCAAGGAGGTGCGCCCCACCACGCCCGTCATCATGGTGACCAAGAGCGAGGAGGAGAACATCATGGACAAGGCCGTCGGCTCGAAGATCGCCGACTACCTCATCAAGCCCGTGAACCCCAATCAGGTGCTGCTCTCGATCAAGAAGAACGTCCACCAGCAGCAGCTCGTCACCGAGCAGACCACGGCCGACTACCGTTCGGAATTCGGACGCATCTCCTCGTCGCTGCAGATGGCCGAGACCTTCGGCGACTGGTGTTCGCTGTACCGCAAGCTGGCCAACTGGGAGGTCGATCTTTCGGAATCCACCGACCAGAGCATCAAGGAGGTGCTGACCTACCAGAAAACCGAGGCCAATCAGGAGTTCTGCAAGTTCGTGCGCCGCAACTACTACAACTGGATCAACAGGCGTTCGGAAGACACTCCCGTGATGTCGCACACGCTGATGCGCACCAACATCTTCCCGGTGGCTGACGAGAATCCGAAGACCACGCTGCTGCTGATCGACAACTTCCGCTACGACCAGTGGCGGTCGATCTCCTCGCTGCTGAGAGGCTATTACGACGTGGCGCAGGACGATTTCTACTGCGCTATCCTGCCCACGGCCACCCAATACGCCCGCAACGCCATATTCGCGGGACTGATGCCGCTGGCCATCGACAAGCTGATGCCCAACAAATGGCTCAACGACAACGAGGAGGGCGGAAAGAACCAGTACGAGGAGGAGTTCCTCAAACGGCTGATGGCCCAGAACGGCAAGAACTGGAAATTCTCGTTCGACAAGCTCGTGCGCCCGGAGCAGGGCCGCAAACTGGTGGACAATATACAAAAGGTGTACGACGCCGACTTCTCGGTCATCGTCTACAATTTCCTCGACATTCTCTCGCACGCGCGCACCGAAACCGACATCATCCGCGAACTCACCGAGGACGACGCGGCGTTCCGCTCGCTGACGCGCTCGTGGTTCGAACATTCGGACCTCTACACCATCCTCAAACTCCTCTCGGAACGGGGACACACGGTGGTTATCACCTCCGACCACGGCACCATCCGCGTGGACAATCCGGTGAAGGTGACCGGCGACCGCGAGACTTCGGCCAACCTGCGCTACAAAACGGGCCGCAACTTGGCCTACAACTCCCGCGACGTCTACGAAGTGCTCAAGCCCGAAGACGTGCAGCTTCCGTCGAGCAACCTCACGTCGAGCTACATCTTCGCCTACAATTCGGATTTTCTGGTTTACAACAACGACGCGAACCGCCATATCCGCTACTACCGCAATACATTCCAGCACGGCGGCATCTCGATGGAAGAGATGATCGTGCCCTACATCGTCTTAAAACCCAAACAATAGATGAAAACCATCCATATCACCTCGCAGGACGACCTGCCGGACGTCGCCGAAGCGGTCATCGAAGCCCTCGGCCGCCGCACGGTAGTCGCCTTCCGCGGAGAAATGGGCGCCGGAAAAACGACGCTGATCCGCGAAATCGCCGCGCAGCTGGGCGCGACGGACACCGTAACCAGCCCCACGTTCGCCATCGTCAACCAGTACAAGGGCAAGGGCGGCCGCCGCATCCACCATTTCGACTTCTACCGCATCAACGACGTCCGCGAAGCTTACGACTTCGGCTACGAAGAGTATTTCTATTCGGGCGACCTCTGTCTGGTCGAATGGCCCGAAAAGATCGAGCAGCTGCTGCCCGACAACGTGATGACGGTACGCATCACCGTGGACAGCGACACGGCCCGCACGTTCGAGATCGACTGACACTCCGAGCCTGCACATACGTCCGGCAACACGCCCCGCTACACCGGGCAGGTTGCCGGGCGGTTCATGTTCCGCCCCCGGCGGCGGACAATTTGCCCGTCCCGCGAAAAATCACTACTTTTGCAGGCGGCAGGCTCCGGAAGGGATAAACTCAGGCCGGCCCTGCGCTGAAATCCGATTCACCCATTAAATACAACCATGCAGGAATACATCTCCAAACAGCAACAGATTTTGCGTCCCGCCGAACAGATTTACGCCGTCATCAGCCGTTTCGACAACCTGACGCCCGCCGTGGCAGACAAGGTCGAGGAGTGGCAGGCGACCGAAGACACCTGCTCGTTCAAAGCCAAAGGCTTCACCGTAAAGCTCCGCATGGAGGAGCGCGAAGCGCCCCGGCACGTCAAGATCGTCGCCGACGGCGGCGGAGTGCCGATGGACTTCGCATTCTGGATCCAGCTCCACAAGGTCTCGGACACCGACACCCGCATGCGGCTGGTGCTGCACATCGAGCTGAATATGATGATGAAAATGATGATCGGCGGCAAACTCCAAGGCGGACTGGATCAGATCGCCGAAGGCATCGCCAAGGCGATGAACGCCGCACCGCAATATTAACGCAGAGGCGGCACGGAATGTGGGACCGCATGCGATACGGCCCCCCTGCCCACCGCCCCGCATCCGACCGGCCGTTCCGGTCGGACGCCAGAACAACCGACACGCGACCATGAAACCTACTGCATACCTGACAACCTTTTTGGGGCTTCCCGGAGCATCCGGCGAAAAACGGGCCGCGTGTAATTTCGACCTGACAAGCCGTTATTTCTACAACGTCTCTTCGGAAGAGAGCTCTTTTCAGACCATCGACGCCGAGACCACGGCCGACCTCGACCTCAACGCCGTATTCGAGCGTATCGACCGCACCGCCTCCAAACCGGGACAGCAATACCTGTACGCCCGTCTGAGGACCCTGCGCGGCACGGAAGAGGTGCAGGAGTTCGGTCGCAGGACGGATCATTTCGCCGGGAACACCGGACATGCCGAACAATGCGCGAAACACCTTTCGCGGCTCTCGGACGACGACGCCTACGACCTGCAAAACCTGATTTTCGACAAACCGGAGCAGGTGCGCCGCATCGCTCTCGTCTACCTGCTCTCGGCCGCAGCCGTGCTGTCGCTGCTGCTGAGCTTTCTCTATCCGCTGCTGCTGTTGCTGTTCCTTGCCGTCTTCGCCGCGAACATGTATATCCATTACAGCAACAAGCTCAACATTTCGATCTATGCTTCGGCCGTGAAACAGTTGTCGCTGGCGCTGCGGACCGCCCGGCATCTCGCGGCCGAGGAGGTTCCCGGCACGGAGGAGGCCCTGAAGGTCATCCGTCAGGTCTCCGAGGTCGAACGGCGCAGCCGCGTGGTCGGCACGCAGGGCGACAGCGCCAACGAGCTGGCCGCGGCCGTATGGCTGGTGCTCGAACTGCTGAAGGCGGCCTTCAACGTCGAGGTGATTCTCTTCCACCGCTTCATCGGCAGCATCATAGCGCGCCGCGACGCCATCCACGGACTGTTCCGGTTCATCGGAGAGACCGACGCCGCGATTTCGGCGGCACGCCTGCGCGGCGAAACGCCGACCTGCCGCCCGGAATTCACCGACGGGAAATACCTGCGGACCGAGGAGGTCGTACATCCGCTCATCGAGAACTGCGTGCCCAACACGCTGGAGCTGGACGGCACGGGGCTGCTGCTCACCGGCTCCAACATGTCGGGCAAGACTACGTTCATCCGCACGCTGGTGCTCAACGCCCTGCTGGCCGAGACGCTCGACATTTGCTTCGCCGAGGCCTACACGGCTCCGTACATGAAGATTTACAGCTCGATCCGCATCTCGGACGACATCGCCGAAGGGACGAGCTATTACCTGCAGGAAGTACTGACCGTCAAACGGTTCATCGACGCATCGCAGGAGCCGGCGCCGTGTCTGTTCGCCCTCGACGAACTTTTCAAGGGCACGAACACGACCGAACGCATCGCCGCCGGAAAAGCCGTACTGGCGCATCTCAACCGGGGACCGCATCTCGTGCTGGTATCGACGCACGACGTCGAGCTGGCGGAGCTGCTCCGCAAAGACGGCTACGAACTGCACCATTTCCGCGAGGAGGTGATCGGCGGGAAGCTGGTCTTCGACTACCGGCTGCACACGGGACCGCTCACCACCCGCAACGCCATCCGGATTCTGGAAATGTACGACTATCCGCGCGACCTGATCGCGGAAGCGTACGAGGTGCAGGAGAAACTGACGGAGAAATCGAACTGACGACACGAAAACGCGACTCCGGCTGGAGTCGTCCGTGCGACAAAATTACCCCTGCACCGGTTTGCGCTGCATGAAGCGGCGTTTGAGCCACCCGCGCACCGGTTCGTCGTACAGACGCAGGCACAACCACGCCAGCAGGATGCTGCCGCCATAGACCAGTGCACCGTACCCCAGTGCTTCGGGCCATGCGGGACGGGTATCGACCACCCACGCAGTATAAATATAGACGAACGGATAGTGCGTGATATACAGCGGATAGGAGATATCGCCCAAGAAACCGCAGACCTTTTTCGACTCCCGGTCCGTGACTTTGCCGCCCGCGCCGGCCGCTACGACCAGCGGGAAGAGGACGATGATGCACACGGCGTCGTAGAGACCGTTCAGCCACAAGCGGTCCGTCCCCAGATGCGGCATGGCCAGCACGGCGACGACGCAGAGACTGCAAAGCCAGAAAGCGCCGCGCAGACGGACCGGCTTTCCGACGCGCGACAGCAGCAGTCCGGCGATAAACGGATAGGCCAGCCGCGTGAAACCTACGCCGAGCTGTTCGCCGTCGAGCGCCCAGCCGCCGATCATATCGCCCTGCGTCACGGCGAGACGCACCGTAAAGCATGCCGCGACAACGGCGAGCGCCCCCAGCAACAGCTTCGAAAGACGCCGCAGGACAAGGGCATAGCAGATATTGGCGATATACTCGAAGAAAAGCGACCATGCGGGGCCGTCCAGCGGATAGGTCTCACTCCAGCCGCGAATATCCATCGACGGCGGCACGGGAATCATCAGACACCCCAGCAGCAGGATCAGAAGCATGCGTCCGACCGGAACGCCGGCGATCATTTCGTAAGGTCCTCAGGCGCCGAAGGAGAACGCCGCAGCGCCGATCAGCATGCCCATCACTACCATGGGATGCAGGCGGATCAGACGGCGCTTGAAGAAATCGCGGTAGGTCATGCGTCCCCAGCGGTCGTCGTAGGCATAGCCGATGACGAAGCCCGAAAGGACGAAGAAGAAATCGACGGCCAGATAGCCGTGGTTGATGATCTGGTCGGCATGGCTCGCGGCATGCGCCTCGAAAAGATGAAAAGCCACGACGACCAGCGACGCGACGCCGCGCAGACCGTCGAGGATCGCATAATGGGGCTTCGAGTCGGGATAGGCGGAAGCGGAGATTGAAAGCATATGGATCAGCGTTTTTTATCGTCAGACAAGCAGGCTTCGAGCCGTTCGAGCACGGCTCGCACCGTGGGGAAACTCCCGGCGGCATGGGCCATCGCTTCGGCCGGAGTGCACCAGACGACCGTCTCGATCCCCTCTTCGGTCTGCGGTACGAGGTCGCCGCAGGCCGCCGCGCGCAGTTCGTACCAATGGGTGCGTTTCAGCTCCCAGCGTTCGGTCTTCGGGAAATAATAGGCGTGCCACGTCCGGCACAGCGGCCGCACCGGTTCGGCGCACACGCCCGTCTCCTCGACGATTTCGCGCACGGCGCACGCTTCGATGCGCTCGCCGCATTCGAGATGTCCCTTGGGCAGGTCCCAGCGGCCGTTGCGGCGCATCATCAGCCACTCGCCGCGGTCGTTCACCACCACGCCGCCCGCCGCTTCGATCTGCGTAAAATCAGCCGCAAAAGAGCGGAACGCCGCGTCGGGATCGGCAGAAACGACTGCGACGCAGTTGTGCGATTCGAGAATTTTCGTTACCTTCGCTCGTGATAGGTCCGCCGGATCTGCGGGCACGACGGCATAGCATTCGCCGCCGAGCGCGTCCGAAGTGAAAATCACGGATTTATCTGCAAAATATACGGTATGGTTCATGCCGATCGGATTTGAATGCAAAAATACGAATAAATAGAAGAAACCCGACCGAAAATGAAAAAATTACTCCTTTTTATGGCTATTGCAGCTACGGGACTGAGCGCATGCGACAGCAGGCGGCCGCAGCCCCTTACCATCGACAATGCCCTGACGGCCGATGAGATCGCCACAGGCATTCTCACCCCTGAGGTGATGTGGAAAATGAGCCGTGCAGGCTCCTCGTCGCTCTCGCCCGACGGGCGTACGCTCCTCTATGCGCAGACCGACTACAACATGGCCGAAAACCGCGGCGTGACGACCATCTGGGTCGAAGACCTTGCGACCAAGGCCGTGACGCGCCTGACCGACACCGCGTCGAACAACGCCGATCCCAAGTGGAGCGCCGACGGGGAGAAGATCTACTTCCTCTCGGACCGCAGCGGCTCGATGCAGGTATGGGAAATGACGCCCGCAGGCGGCAACGCCAGACAGCTCTCGGCATTCGACAAGGACGTCGAAGGCTTCGGCATCAGTCCCCGCGGCGACAAGGCGTGGTACGTACAGCGCGTCGAGGTCTGCGACCGCAAGTCGTCGGACGTCTACAAGGACATGGACAAATCGAAGGCCCGCATCTACGACGACCTGATGGCCCGCCACTGGAATTACTGGGACGAGGGTTCCTACCTGCATATCTTCGTCGGCGACTTCGGAGCCGAGGGGCTGAAGCCCGGCGTGGACATCATCGGCAAGGACGCCGCGTGGGACGCTCCGCTGGCACCCTACTTCGACATGGCCGAAATCGCGTGGAACAACGCCGGAACGATGCTGGCGTACACCTGCAAGCCGCTGACCGGCACCGAGTACGCCGTTTCGACCGATTCGGACATCTTCGTCTACGTCCTCGAAAACGGCGTGACGCAGAACATCTGCAAACCCGTAAACGTCAATACCGGCGAACCGATCGCAGACATGGCCACGATGGCGGGTTACGACAAATACCCCGTCTGGTCGCCCGACGACCGGCAGATCGCGTTCCTCTCGCAGCGCCGTGCCGGCAACGAGTCGGACAAGGCGCGCCTGTTCCTCTACGACTGCCAGACGGCCCAAATGCAGGACCTGACCGAGGATTTCGACTACAACGCCATGAACGTCGTCTGGAGCGGCAGCGACATGCTCTACTTCATCGCCCCGATCGAAGCCACGCACCAGATATGCCGCATCGCGCCTTCGGTCGGCGAAGTCGAAGTGGTGACCCGCGGCGACCACGACATCAACGCCTTCTCGATGGCGGGCGACAGGATCGCCGCCGAAATGTGTACGATCTCGATGGCCACGGAGTTCTTCGACGTGAATCCCGCCGACGGCACGCTGACGCAGATTTCGGCCATCAACAAACCCGTCTACGACAATATCAGAATGGGCGAGGTGCAGAAACGCTGGGTCAGGACCACCGACGGCAAACAGATGCTGACGTGGGTGATCCTGCCGCCCGACTTCGATCCCGCCAAGAAATACCCCACGCTGCTCTACTGTCAGGGCGGTCCGCAGAGCGTCGTTTCGCAGTTCTGGAGCTACCGCTGGAATTTCCAGCTGATGGCGGCGCAGGGTTACGTCGTCGTTGCGCCCAACCGCCGCGGCCTGCCCTCGTTCGGACAGGAGTGGCTCGACCAGATTTCGGGCGACTATTCGGGCCAGAACATCCGCGACTACCTCTCGGCCATCGACGACGTGGCGAAGGAGCCGTGGGCCGACGAGACCCGCATGGGATGCGTCGGCGCATCGTACGGCGGATATTCGGTCTATTTCCTGGCCGGATGCCACGAGAAACGGTTCAAGGCCTTTATCTCGCACTGCGGCATCTTCAACTTCGAGTCGATGTACGGCCAAACCGAGGAGCTGTTTTTCATCAACAACGATTACGGAGGTCCCTACTGGGATCGGTCGAATGAAGTCGCACAGCGCTCCTACGCCAATTCGCCGCACAAATTCGTCGAGAAATGGGACACGCCCATGCTGATCTTCACGGGCGAATACGACTTCCGCATCCCCTACACGCAGTCGCTCGAAGCGTTCACCGCCGCCCGCGTCCGCGGAATCCCGGCCCGTCTGGTGGAGTTCGAAAACGAAGCCCATCAGGTGTTCAAACCCCAGAACTCGCTCGTCTGGAACCGCGAGTTCTTCGGCTGGCTGAACAAATACGTAAAATAACCGTCCGAAAGGCTCGATATTGAAGGCCGTCCGAATCGTCGGGCGGCCTTTATCGTTCGCCAAGCAAACCTTTTCGCTCTTTCTTAAACCATTTCAGCCCGTCCGCCGTCCGCCAAATCTACCGGTTCATTGGAAGAATCCGCCGGTTCGTTGAATTTATTTTCATCTTAGTCAGGACCTTCCTACATTTGCTTTTGACGCAATTAACAGATTTTGACTATGAAGAATGTAACCACCCACCGGGCGGGGAAGCTGTGCTATGTCACACCCCTGCTCGAACAGATCGACGTGCAGCCCGAAAAGGGATTTGCCAACTCCTTCCCCGGCGGCGGCGTAGAGCCGACCGGCGCAAGCTACGACGATTTCTATTTGGATAACGAATAAAAAACGGCGCAGCTATGAAAAACTTCCATAAAGCTCTGTCAATCCTCGCTGCGGCCGCACTGTTTGCGGGCTGCAGCAGTTACGACGAGACGAACGATCCGGCGCGCGCCGGCAATACGTCCGTAAAGCTCCTTGCCGATGTCGCCGACGACGCCGAAACCCGTGCCGGCATCTCCGTCGGGGAAAGCACATTTACCGGATATTGGGAAGAGAACGACGCTATGGGAATTCTTTTCACCGCCCCCGGCTCAACTCCCGAACTTCGGCCGTTCACCAACAACAACGACTTCGCATTCGAAGGAGAGCTGCCGGCGCAGAGCGGTGCGTGGCAATACATGGCTTTCTATCCCCATGCGACCGTAAACGGCACCAAAGCCAGCATTCCGTTCGGCAACCTGCGCACCCAGAGCGGCAACGCTTTCAACTGCGCCTCCGACGCACTGGTGGCCCCGTGCCTGAACTTCGCCAATGCCGAACCGGGCAAAACCGACGAAGGCGATCCGGTCCGATTCACCCTCAGCCGCCTGACCTCGATTCTCAATCTGGAGGTAAAAGGCGGAGACAATGCCGACAAGGTCCGCTACCTGCTGCTGACTTCGGAAAACGAAACCCAGACGCTCTCGGCCGCGAGCATCGACTTCGACATTTCAGACATGGGCTCCGGACTCGCATTCAGCCAAACCGCTCCGTCGAACCTCATCGCGCTGGGCTTCGAGCAGGGCACGGCTCCCGACGCCAACGACATCAACGCCTTCTTCAACATCATGCCGGGGAGCTACGACAAACTGACTGTAGACGTGATTACGGCACCCCGGATCGGTACGGTCGCCATCGAACGCGGGGCAGACAAACCGTTTGCCGCAGGCAAGCTCTACAAGCGCGCCGAAACGCCCGTCTTCGCTCCGCTCGAAGCTCCGTCGTTCGACTGGCCGGGACATGAGATCGACCAAGCGCACGAAATCACCGTGGACGACAACAACCAACTCACCTACTCCGCCGCCATCAACATCCATGTACCGGGAGGCATCGCCGGTCTGGAAGTCGATGTTTCGTCGCCCGTACTGGGCATGCTGGGCATTTCGAAACTCGACCTGTTCAACGATTCCGACGTCATCGAGGAAATCTCCTTCGCAGATCTCGGACTCAGCTGCCAGACCGAAATACAATATAAAAAAGAGTGCGTTTTCGACATCACGGCACTCGTGCCGATGATCCTCCTGCTGGGTCCCGACCCCGGCAGCGAACACGTCTTCGACGTCAAGGTGACCGATCTCGCGGGGCAGGTGACCGAGCAATCGCTGACCTTCACGGCCCCGGCGCTCGTGCGGGTAGATCAAACGGACCTTTGGAAAAACACCGCCTCGCTGACGATCAGCAATCAGTTCGCCGACGCCGGCAGCGTCGTGCCGGAATACCGCATAAAGGGCGAAAGCGCATGGAACGCCGCCAGCGTCTCCGGGCCGAACGACGACGGCAGCCGCACGGCCCTGATCAGCCCCGACTGGACCACCGGCACCAACGAAGCGAGGCTGACGATCCATAGCGTCGATCCCAAGACCGGCATCTTCGCCCGCAAGAGCTACGAATACCGACTGCTCGCCGACGGCGCAACAGTCGCTTCGGGCGAATTCACGCCGAAAAACAACAACGGCGACGTCATTCCCAATGCAGGCATGGAGAGCTGGAGCACGAAATCGATGAAAAAGATATTCTCAGGCTCTGCCAACGTACCCTATCCGAACGCCTATATGACCAGTTCGGGAACCGACAAATTATGCACTCAGGCAACATATCCCGGCATGGTCGGTGATTATTGCGCGCAACTCGCCGCGAAGTATGCAGGCATCGCATTCGCTGCGGGCAACCTCTACACCGGAGATTTCGTGATGGACGGCACAGTCGGTTACGCACAATTCGGACAGCCGTACACCTATTCGGCACGTCCCGCCGCCCTCAAACTGAAATACGCCGCCGAGATAGGCGAAATCAACCGGGTCAAGAACGATCCGCCCGTAAGCACCGGCATCGACAAAGGACGCATCTTCGTCTGTATCGTCGAATGGAGCGACCGCCATGCGGTGCAATCGGGCACCACGGTGGACAAGACGACGTTCTGGGACCCCGAAACCGTATCGAGCCTGAACGAAGGCAAAATCATCGGCTACGGTCCCGCCTACATCACGGAGTCTCACACCGGCAGCATGAAGGATCTGGCGCTTCCGATCGTCTATTACGAAAAGACGGACACACCTCCGACGGGCAACTACACGCTGGTCATCTCGACCGCGACCAGCTATCTGGGCGACTACCTGACCGGATGCGACGCGAACAAACTCTGGGTAGACGATTTCGAGTGGGTATACTGATCTCCCGATAACAAACCCGAAGGCCCCGCGGCCTTCACCCCCGACCTCCCTGCGCCTGCAGGGAGGTTTTTTGTTGATTTCCACCGCCTTGCAATATTGCCGCAATCGATTCCGGTTCCACAAGGCAAACATGCCTTTTCGTGATGAAACACTGCCCGTTCATTGAATTTATTTTCAGATGATCCGCTTTCCGCCTATTTTTGTTAGGTCACTTTAAACTATTGCATACCATTTTAAACTATTGCATACCATGGAAATTGTATCAACCACGAAAGGGGGGGGGCAATACTCCGCCCCGATGATCGAGACGATTGAGGTCGCCGCGGAAAAAGGATTTGCCACGTCCGGAGACGTCCCTTCCTCCGACGGAATCAGCCCCCTGAGCTGCTACGACGATTTTTATTTGGGCGAAAACGAATAAAAAACCGGCAGCCATGAAAAAACAAGTCTCTCTTTTAACGCTGACCGCAGCGCTTCTCCTCGGCGCGTGCAGCACCTACGAGGAAGTTCCCGCAACATCCGGCGACGGAGCAACTGCCGTCGGTTTTCTCGCCGATATCGCTCCCCGCGAACAAAGCCGCGCCGACATCAACGTCGATTTCGGCACCGGTCTTACCGGCACATGGAACGGCGAAGACAAACTCGGCGTCCTCGCCAACGACTTCTCGAAGCTCCTGCAATTTACGTACACCACAGACAGCAAGGCTTTTACAGGCTCGCTCTTCGGCTCCGCAGGCACTTGGGCGTACCGCGCCTTCTACCCTCACAACGGAAACGCCACCGTTTCCGGCACGACCGTAACGGTTCCTTTCAGCGCCCTGCGCACCCAGAACGGAAACAAATACAACAGCGAATTCGACATCATGGCCGCCGACGCCATCACCCACAACAACGCCAAGCCGGGCAAAACGCCGGAAGGGAATGCCGTAAAGTTCAATCTTCACCGCATCACCTCGATCCTCGCGCTCAAACTGCAAGGCGGCGCTGCGTCGGAGAAAATAGCCTCCGTCATGCTGACGTCGAAAAAACCGATCGCCTCCGAAAAGCTGACCTTCACCGTTCCCTCGGACCCGAACGCCACATACGATCCGTCGGCTATCACCCCGAAGCTGGTCGTCGAAGGCACCTCCGCAATGGGCTCTCCCATCTCGATCAACTCGGAGCACATCACCGTCACCTACGCCGACGGCACGGCTCCTTCGGCCGATTACAGCGAGACCTTTTTCAACGTGCTCCCTGATGACAGCTACGGCGACCTGACCTTCTCGGCCTGCACCGACAAAGGCAACGCAGCAAGCTTCACGATCACCCGAACGACACCCGTCGTCGCCAACTGGGTCTACACGGTGGAGCGGACCGCATCATTCACCAAAGCCGCAGCCCCGACCGTCAAGTGGATCGGCCACGAAGACCTTACGACACCCACCGAACTGCTCGAAAGCGGCAACAGCGCCAATATCCGGGTCAGCGCACCGGGCGGCATCAAGTCGATGCAGGTGGATATCACCTCGTCGGTACTGACAACTCCTATGGAGGGAAGCGAACAAAATTTGCTGGAGGCGGTAAAACTCGCCCCTTCGATGGAACTGACCAATCCCGCCAATAATGACATGGCAGCCGCTTTAGCCGGATTCGGTTTTCCGACTCCGGCACAACTGCTCAACCAGCAGCATGTGTATTTCCAGATCGGCGGTCTGATAGACATGCTCGCCATGGTCTGCGCCGAGGTGACCGAAACGACGAACTCCGATTTCAAGTTCACCGTCACGGACAATGCCGGACAAAAAACAGTCATCACGCTGAAATACGTAAAAACAGTCGTTTCCCCCATCACTTACAACAACGACGCAGACCTTTGGGCCAATACAGCATCGTTTACCTTGAACATCCCTGCCGATGCGACATCCGTTTCCGTGCAATACAGAATCAAAGGTCAGACCACATGGAACGACGCCGATATTACAGCCAATGCAGACGGGTCCCGCACGGCCAAAATCAGCCCGACATGGACAGAGGGAACAAATGACGCAGGCCTTACCATATATACCGTCGATCCCAAGACCGGCATCTTCGCCCGCAAGAGCTACGAATACCAACTGCTCGCCGACGGCGCAACGGTCGCTTCGGGCGAATTCACGCCGAAAAACAACAACGGCGACGTCATTCCCAATGCAGGCATGGAGAGCTGGAGTACGAAATCGATGAAAAAGATGTTCTCAGGCTCTGCCAACGTACCCTATCCGAATGCCGTCAAATACGAAGACGCAACAGGGACCGACAAATTCTGGGACAGCGGCAACAACGCCTATCTGACCAGTTCGGGAACCGACAAATTATGCACTCAGGCCACCTATTCCGGCAAGGTCGGCAACTACTGCGCGCAACTCGCCGCGAAGTATGCAGGCATCGCATTCGCTGCGGGCAACCTCTACACCGGAGATTTCGTGATGGACGGCACGGTCGGTTACGCACAATTCGGACAGCCCTACACCTATTCCGCACGTCCCGCCGCCCTCAAACTGAAATATGCCGCCGAGATAGGCGAAATCAACCGGGTCAAGAACGATCCGCCCGTAAGCACCGGCATCGACAAAGGACGCATCTTCGTCTGTATCGTAGAATGGAGCGACCGCCATGCGGTGAAATCGGGCACCAAGGTGGACAAAACGACGTTCTGGGACCCGGAAACCGTATCGAGCCTGAACGAAGGCAAAATCATCGGCTACGGTTCCGCCTACATCACGGAGTCTCACACCGGCAGCATGAAGGATCTGGAGCTTCCGATCGTCTATTACGAAAAGACGGACAAGGCTCCGACGAGCAAGTACACGCTGGTCATTTCGACTGCTACCAGCTACTTGGGCGACTATCTGACCGGATGCGACACGAACAAACTCTGGGTAGACGATTTCAAGTGGGTATACTAATCCTCCGATAACAAACCCGAAGGCCCCGCGGCCTTCACCCCCGACCTCCCTGCGATTGCAGGGAGGTTCTTTTATTAGGCACCGCCCGCACCGCGAAAGAAGGGCGCGCAAGCCATTTCCCGGCTGCGGAAAGACATCCGAAGAGAGGAGAATCCGGTCCGTCGGAGTGCGGCGCGTCGAGTGTTCGTGATGAAAAATGCGCTGTTCGTTGAATTTATTTTACAAATCCGCGGCACATGCCTATTTTTGCATATTGTCAACAAAAGACTGCATCCATGCGAACAAAAACCCGGACATCCCGCTCCAAACAGACGCTTCGGGACGTTTCGTATAAAGGCGCCCCGACCGGGACAGTCAAAGCGGCACATGCAGCTGACGCTCCGGCAGCGCCGTCCGCAAACGGCACGACCGACAACACTCACCATTGAACGGCTGGAATACCATGAAAAGACAACTCATATACTTAATGGCATCGGCGGCCCTGCTGGCGGCCGGATGCTCCACGGAAAACAAGGCCGAAGGCACGGAATACGGCACGCTGAAGGTCAGCTGCACCGCCGACGGTTCGATCGTCGCCGCATCGGACGACACTTCCCGGATGCCGGCTGCGCCCTCCGTCCCCCAAGCCGGCGATTTCACGCTTACGGTCACCGGAGAATCGGGGACGCAGCAGTGGGATACGCTCACGGAATTCGAGCAGAGCGACGCCGTGTTCCGAATGGGAACCTACGCCGTCTCCGTCGCACACGGCGACCCCGATGCGGAGGGAATCGACAAACCCTATTATGCCGCGGAGAAGAGCGTCGAGGTGCTGCCCCGCCGCGCTGCAACGGTGGAGATGACCGCTACGATCGCCAACTCGCAGACGGTGGTCCGCGCCACGGAACAGTTCCTCAACTATTTCCACGACGCGCAGTTTACCGTAACGACGGCATCGGGCAACCAGTTCGACTTCACGCCCGGCAGCACGCCCGCCGACGAGCCGGTATTCGTCAAAAGCGCCACGACGCTCAAGGTAACCGGCACGGCACGCCGCCAGAGCCAGACCGGAACCGACGAGGGGCCTAAGGTCACCTTCTCCGAGCAAACGCTCGAAGCCACTTCGCCGCGCACCTGCCACGTTCTCACCTTCGACGCCAAGGATGCGGGCAGCGTCACGCTGACCGTCACGCTCAGCGACGACTACACCGAAACCCGGCAGATTGACTGCGAAGTCAACGAGGGGGCCATAGACGATACCAAATAAGGAATAAAAACAGCAAAAGATATGAAGACATTTACCAGACTTTTTACGATGTTGGCGGTTGCAGCGTTCGTTGCGGCAGGCTGTGTGAACGAAGAACCTCCCTACAAGGAGGAACCCAAGCCGACGCCGGGCGACGCGACGGGCTTCCTGTCGGTAAGCGGCCTTTCGATGCGGGTGGTCTATGACGAGACGGACGTTCGTCCCGACGACACTTCGGACCAAACGCAAAGCCCGCAGGCCGTATCCGGCACCCGTGCCGAGCAACCCGACGTGGACGGTTTCATCGTAGAAATTCTCGACGCCGACAACGCGCAGGTATTCAAAAAAACCTATGCCGAACTCAAACAGCAGCTCGCCGAGCCGATGGAACTTCCGGTGGGCGCCTACCGCATGGAGGTGCGCTCGAAGGAGAGCACTCCGGACGTAGCGTGGGAGCACCCGGTTTACGGCGCGACGAGCAGCTTCACGATTTCAAAGGCGCAGACGACCCAGCTCGAAGAGGTGGTCTGCACATTGCAGAATATCAAGGTCACGGTGGATTATTCGTCCGAACTGGCCGGCATGCTGGCCGACACCAGCAAGGCGACCATATCGCTGGGCCAGACCAGTCAGGAGTTTCTCAAAACCGAAACGCGCGCGGCCTACTTCAAATCGCTGGACATCGAGAATACGCTGGTTTTCAACTTCGACGGCGTTTTCGCCGGCACCGACATCCCCGCGCAGTTCAGCAAGCAGATCACGGGAGTCAAGGCCGGCCAGTGGCGTAAGATTTCGGTCGTAATCAACTACGCCGACAAAGGAACGCTTCTGTTTCAGGTAACGGTGGACAACAACATCATTCAGGACAACTCTTTCGTCGTAGACGGCACCGACAACCTGCTGGAAGAGCTTCTCGAAGACCCCAGCGCACCGGCTCTCGCATGGCCCGGACATGACATGTCCAAGCCTTTTACGCTGACGGACGCCATGTTCGACGACAACGGCAACTGCATCGAACCGTTCGTCTTCGACCTCGCATCGCCCAACGGCATCGAGTCGCTGCGCGTCAATATCGCTTCGACCAGCAGTCAGTTCATGGCTTCGATGGCGGCGATCCAGCTTCCCGAAACGTTCGACCTCTGCGCGCTCGACGCGTCGTCGCCGGCAGGCATCATACTCAAAGGATTCGGCTACCCGGTAGGCGGCGAACTCAAGGGCCAGCAGGCCAAGAGCTTCAACATCGCAGGGCAGATCAAGGCGCTCTACGAATTCGACGGCACGCACACCTTCTCGTTCGACATGACCGACGACAAAGGCGTCTCGACCGCCGCCGCGCTGACGCTCGTCGTGGACAAAAGCGCGGGTCAGGAGGGTCCTGCAATCGTCTGGAGAGGCTATGATATCGACCAGCAGTACGAAGTGCAGAAAGACATGGTCATCGACATCGACGTGACTGCAACTGCAGGCATCAAGTCGTTCTGGGTTACGATCGACTCCGAGGCACTGAAAGATCTGCTTCCGGTCATCAACAGGCCGGAGAAGTTCGACATCTGCGACATTCCGGCCGATCTGGCCGCGATTCTCCACGACGAATTCGGATTCCCGATCAACGAACAGGTGAAGAACCAGACCGCCGTAATGTTCTCGATCACCAAATTCGTCGAGATACTGCTGGAGATTCCGGGCGAGCATAACTTCGTCCTCGACGTGACGGACAACAACAACGTATTGACGCACAAGACCGTCAAACTCATCGTTAAAGCCGCCGAATAATGAAAAGACACATCACATATATCGCCATGCTGCTCACGGCACTCACCGGCGCGTCATGCTCGCAGGACGAAACTCCTGCCGGCGACGGGCGCACGGGCGTGATGGCGATGACGATTTCGACCTCGCGGGCGGAAGACAACGGCGAATACGATCCGCTGCAATACCAGAAAGTGTATATCTATAACAGCGAGGGCGGGCTGCTCCGCAAATACGCCGCGAAAGACGACATTCCCGAACGGCTGGAGCTGCTCTCCGGCACTTACCGCGTAGCGGTCGAGGCGGGCGAACAGGTCCCCGCGGATTTCTCGAAACGCTTCTACAAAGGCGAGGAGACATTCACCGTCAAACCCGGCGAAACGACCCATGCGGAGGTAGTTTGCAAGATCGCGAACACCGTCGTCGAAGTCAAATTCGACGCTTCGATCGTCGAGAATCTCGATCCGGGCTACTTCGTATGGATAGCCGGTACGGACAAATTCGACGAGGCGGAAGCCGAGTCGGGTGCGGTTCCTGCGCTCAAATTCACGGACGAAGGCACGGGCTATTACACCCTGCCCGCAGGTACGACTTCGCTGGCATGGATGTTCCGCGGCACGCATACGTCGGGCAAGCAGGTCGAGATGGAAAACACGCTGACCGAGGTCAAGGCCGGCGGCAAATACGTCTTCACCTTCCGCTACTCCCCCGACCTGCCGGGTTATATCGACGCCCTGCTGATCCGCGTCGATACCGAGACGGAAGACAAGGACGACAAGATTATTTTCAGTCCCGATCCGGCCCTTCTCACCGAGGGATTCGACAACGACGAGGTGCAGAAATACACGTCCGGCGAGAAGAAATACCGGATCATGGCTTTCGCAGAGCTGAAAAAATTCACGGTCTCGGTCGGCGACGACAGCTACGACTTGCTCACCGGCACGCACGAAGGCATTTCATTCACGCCTACCGATAAATACAACACCGAACTGACGTTGTCCGACGCCTTCTTCGCAGGACTAGCGGGCGGCGACCACGCCGTGACGATCCATGTGGAAGACGCCAACGGCGGCAGCAACGAGATTTCGACGACCTACCGTCTGCAGGGACTGGTTCCGGTTACGGAAAAAAGCTACGACCTCTGGGCCAATACCGTAACGCTGCAGGTCGTGGATTTCACCCGGTCGGCAAACGTAACGTTCGGTCTGTGCGGCAGCGACGGCCAATGGAAATACCTGACCGGCACGTCGCAGGGCGACGATTTCATCTCGGCGACCTATGCGCCCGAATGGGAAAATAAGACCGAAGCCGACTGGAGTACGCCCAATACGGTGCTGCCCTATTCGCGAATCAAAGACGGGACCGGCATTTCCGCAGGAAACACTTATGACTATAAAGCCACCATTAACGGCGCAGAGCATACCGGGCAATTCACGACCCAAGCAGGCAATGCCATGACTGACGGCAGTCTCGAAATGTGGAGAAGCGACAAGCAGTTTCCGGGAAGCGGCACCAAATACACGTTCTGGGGAAGCGGTTATAACTCGTTCGCCAAAGACCTGTGCACCCGCGACGATACCATGCCCGGCAGAGTCGGAAGCTATTGCGCCAAACTGACCGCAACCTATAACACGCTGGCCAAGGTTCCTGCTCCGGGTAATCTATTTACGGGAGACTTCGGCATTTCGCTTGTCCCAATGGGTGGCAATGTCTCTTTCGGCAAAAATTTCACCTACAACGCAAGGCCGAAAGCAATCAAATTCAAATACCACGCAACAATCGGACTTGTGGACTACAACCTCCACGAAGGGAAGATTCCCGTCGGCGAAATGGACAAAGCGCGGGTATTCGTATGTATCGTGGACTGGTCGGCCCAGCAAAAGGTATTTGCCGGCACAAAAGCCCCGACAGGCACATGGGATCCGGAGACACAGACCGAAGCAGCCAACGGTCCCATTATCGGCTATGCATCGAAATTCATCGACGAGACAACCCCCGGCGATGAAATGGTAGAAATCACGATGCCGATAAATTATTACCAGAACACGGCCGTTGCTCCGCAGGGCAAATTCAATATCGCCGTATCCTGCGCAACGAGTGCGTACGGCGACTTTATGGACGCCTGCACGACGAATGTGATGTATATCGACGATTTTGAATGGGTATATTAACGACTAAACGCACGACAATGCGCAAAATAACCATCAGCACGCTCCTGACCCTGCTGTATCTCGCAGGTACGGCTCAGGCGCTGCGTGCGCAGCAGACAACGGAGGACGCGTCCCTCCCGGCCGACAGCGTCGGACAGGAACGCGCGCTCACAATCAATGAAATGCGCCAACAGCGCGGTCTGACCGACACGCACAACCTCTTCGTCCCGCGCGGACAGTGGATATTCGGAGGAACGGCTTCCTACTCGACCCATTCGAACGAAACCTACCGGTTTCTGGTCGTCGAAGGCATCGAATCGAAGGGCTACACCTTCAAGGTCAGCCCGATGATCGCCTACGCATTGCGCGACAACATGGCCATCGGAGGACGCTTCATCTACTCGCGCTCGCTGCTCAAGCTCGACAAGGCCGACCTCAACCTCGGCGGCGAGGATTCGGACCTCAATTTCGAGGTGAACGACTACTATTCGCTGCGCCACAGCTACTCGGTGGCGGTAATCTGGCGGCAGTACATTCCGCTGGGACGCAACAAACGCTTCGCGCTCTTCAACGAAATGCAGCTGTCCGGAGGCGGCACGCAGGCGCGCTTCGCCAAGGATTCCCCGGTGAAGGGCACCTACGAAACAGGCTACACCTTCTCGCTCGGCATTTCGCCCGGCATCGTGGCCTTCGCGACGAACAACATGGCCGTCGAAGTAAACGTCGGCGTAATGGGTATCACCTATACGCACACCAAGCAGGTACACAATCAGGTTACGGTCGGCAAGCGCGACGCCAGCATGATGAACTTCAAGGTCAACATCTTCTCGATCGGACTCGGTATGGCATTCTATCTCTAAAATCGGCAAGCACATGAAACGAATCATACTTTCCATCTTCTCGGTATTCATTACGCTCGGCGCCGCAGCGGAGACAGAACAAGCCCGTCCCGCAATGCAGCAGTCCGAAACCGCTGCCGACGCTGAAACGCCTTCGGTCACGGCCGAATCCGCCGCAGCCCCTGCGGAACGGACAGCAATGCCCGCCGCGGAACAGACATCCGGAAATCAGCTGACCGCAGACGCCTTTGCGACGCCCGCACCGTCGCCCATCGCCGCCGAAAAGCAGAAACGGCCCAAGGAACAGCGCTTTCTGCCGACGCGCAAACGCATCGACCGCGAAATCAACAAACTCAAATTCGCCTACAAAGGCGAAGTGATGATGGGGCTGACGGCATCGTACGGCACCCTGTCAAGCGACGATACGAACATCATGCTCATCCTCGACAACATCAACGCGGACGGTACGGTTGCTACGGTCAAACCCTTTGTCGGCTATTTCTACCGCGACAACAACTGCATCGGCGTGCGTTTCGGTTACCGCCACATGAGCGGCACGCTCGACAACACCTATTTCGATGCCGGCGAGGGCAACGACCTTTCGGGGCAGCTCCCCTATATCGACCTTTCGAGCGACAACTACTCGTTCGGCATCTTCCACCGTTCGTACGCCGGACTCGATCCCAAGGGGCGTTTCGGACTCTTCGCCGAATTCGAACTGGCCCTCTCTACGGGTACTTCGAACTTCCTGTACGACCCCGACCGCAAGGAGGGCGGCAACCCCAATCGTACCTACAGTGACAATACGCAGGTAAAACTTTCGTTTAATCCGGGAGCGGCCGTCTACATCTTCCCCAACGTCTGCGCGACGCTTTCGTTCGGGCTGGGTGGCATACAGTACAATTCCGTCACCCAGAAGGATGCCGACGGCAACAAGGTCGGTTCGCGCAAGGCTTCGAACATGCGCTTCCGGCTCAACATCGCAGCCATCAATTTCGGCATGACGATCCATTTGTGGGACAAGAAAAAGCAGTAAGACATGAAATATTTCCGCATACTCTTCTCGGCAGCAGCGCTTCTTTTAGCCGCTTCGTGCATCGACAACGACGTGCCTTATCCCGTCGTCGAACTCAGGATCGCGGGCGTCGAAGGCAGCGGCTTCACCGTGTCGGGCATCAGCATCGCCAACCGCACCGTGGCGCTTACGCTGGATGAGAAAACCGACATACGCAAAGTCGGCATCGACAAGGTTACGTTCGACGTCGCGACCTCCAATCCGATGATGACCGACACGGAGTCTTTCATCGGCCAGATCAAAACGTCGCGGCCCCTCAGCGGAGAATTCGACCTGCGTTCGCCGCTGTACGTCACTCTCTCGCTCTATCAGGATTACGAATGGACGATCGTGGCCGAACAGCCGATCGAGCGCGCCTTTACGGTCGCAGGCCAGATCGGCGCGACGGTAATAGACGCCCAGAAACGTACGGCGACGGCCTATGTGGCCAAGGGGACGAACCTCGGCGACATTACAGTCACCCGGCTCAAACTGGGTCCTGCCGACATCACGACCTACTCTCCCACGGCGGAAGAACTTTCGGCTTCGGGCTTCGAAACGATGCGTTTCGTCGATGCGACCTATCACGGAACGACCGAACGCTGGACGCTCCATGTCGAGCATACCGACCTGAAAGTAGCATTCCGCGAAACCGATCTCTGGAACAACACGGGCGTCATAACCGCCATGGTAACGGAAGAGGAGTATCCCAATGCTGTGATCCAATACCGTGTGAAAGGCACCGACGAGTGGCAGGCGACGCAAAAGGGCGAGCGGGACGAAACCGGACTCTTCACGGCCGCTGTCACCCCCGAATGGACGAACTCGACCAACGCCGCCGGGCTCCCCGTCAAACGTCTGGTGCGGACCAAGGGCGTCTATGCGGGTCAGACCTACGAGTTGCGGCTGCTCGTCAACGGAGAAGCGACCGAAACGTCCGAATACACCGTCCCCGCGGGCGACGTCATACCCGACGGCAACATGGAAAATCCGGGGCTTTCGTGCTTCACACAAGAGAATCAGAATGCGGAATTCTGGGCCAGCGGCAACAACGGCTTCGCTGAGGAACTCTGCACATCGGCCGCTTTCGACGGAATGGGCGGCAGCCGCTGCGCCCTGCTGAAAGCCTCGGCTCCCCCGATCGTGGGACTGGCCGCGGGCAACCTGATGTCCGGCATCTTCTACAAAGACGGTCTGACGACCGGCGTCGTGGAATTCGGGCAGCCCTACACATGGACGGCACGCCCCTCCGGCATGAAAGTAAAATACCATGCGACGGTCGGCATCGTCAATCAGACAAAACACAGCGGAGCGCCGATCGGCAAGGGCGATCAGGACAAGGCCCGGATCTTCGTGGCAATCGTAGACTGGAATGCCCGTCACCGGGTAGCTTCGGGAAGGGGCGCCCCGACCGGCACTTGGGACCCGACGGAAACCACGGCAACGGACGAGGGCAAGATCATCGCCTGCGGTTCGCTGTTCATCGACCGTTCGACCGCCGGCGACCGGATGACCGAAATCACGCTGCCGCTCGATTTCTACGACACGCAGGCCCGTCCCACGGGCAAATACAGCATCGTCATCTCCTGCTCGACCAGCGCCTACGGCGACTTCATGGTCGGCTGCACGACGAACACGATGTACGTCGACGACTTCGAATGGGTTTATTAAGCCGGGAGCGTTAAAACCGGAAAACACAACGAAAAAGGATGGGACGCGTCGGCGTCCCATCCTTTTTCATTACGGGCACTCAGGTCCCAGTTCCGCGCCGCTGCCTCCCCCACCGCAGTCTCCAATCCCTCACCGCAGTCTCAATCGCTCGCTGCTGTTCCCACTCCTTCGCCGCCCCTCTCAGAACAAAAAACAAAAGCGGCAGAACCGATGGTTCTGCCGCTTCGTTATCGCACTCTGGCTTACGTTCCGCCGGGCGGAAATCACCTCACGGCGACCCGGCAATATTTGTCATAACGGCCTATCACGTCGTTCACGTAAGCCAGCGTCTGCCGGCTGCCGGTGAAACGGCCGCACTTGACCACTTCGTTCTCGTAGTATTCGGGCTGCGCCTTGAGCTGCAGGTACCGGGCTACCACCTCCCACGAATTGGGATCCTCCCCGTTGACACGCGCCAGACGCCGGGCATCGTTCACATGGCCTATACCGCTGTTGTAGCAGGCCAGTATTATGCTCATCCGGTCCTTGTCCGAAGTTTCCGCAGGAAAACGGAGCGTACTCTTTATTTTCGACATCAGCTTGTTGGCCAGCCATATGTTGGTCTCTGGATTGGCTATATCGCCTGCCGGAACGTCGAACTGACGCGCTACCGAAGGCATGATCTGCATCAGTCCCTTGGCTCCGCTGCGCGAGGTGATATCGGGCGTAAAACGCGACTCGTGATACGCGATGGCGCTCATCAGGCGCCAGTCGTGGCCCTCTTTTTCGCTGATGTTGCGAATGATGTTGTCGTAGGCCGAAATCACGTAATCGCCGTCGCTGAGCAGCGAATTGCCGAAATCGGCCTCTTCGTTCAGCATGTCGTCCGTCACGGGTGTGCTGAACTTGGCGTTAAAGCCGTAAAATGTCGTAAGAATTGTTAAGAACGCAAACGTTAAAACTGTCTTTTTTAACATAAAAGGTTGTTTTGCGGGCAGTTCACACCGCGCAGAACAATACGCTAATCATAGAAACCCCATGAGATACCGATTTTGAACATGCCCGGATTCAGCGGATAGTTAGCCGCCGAGAAATATTCTCCGTTACCGAACAGTCCCTTGTTCACATGCTGATATTTCAGGAATATCCGCATTCTCTTCCACTTACCCATGACGAAAGCGTCCACGTAGGGATAATTCCCCACCTCGACCTCGCGCTGGTTGTAAAACGCCGACAGTGCGGGATTGTAACCGGGCGCATAATAACGCGTATTATAACGTCCGTCCAAACCGATCTGCAGGCGCAGTACGTCGCGCACGACCCAGAATTCGTAATAATACGAAAGGAAGGCGCTCAAAAGCGGAACGGGTGCAACTTCTTGATTCGTACTCCACTGCAACAATACCCTGTTGTCCAAATGAAGTCCGCCTAAGCGGAAATCTTTGCGAGCGTACACACTCGTGAGGCTTACGTTTCCACCCTGCTGGGTAATCTGGCTGTCTGCGTCGTAATAGATCTTGTCGCTGACGACGCCCTGCCATGCTCCCGCTTCAAACGCGAAATCGGGAATCGAAAACTTCACCTCGAACCGAGTTTCATTCTCCTTGCCTAAAGGAGTGGACCATATATAATGGTTCGAGAAGAGATTCTCCTGCCAGTAGTTGGGCGAGCGGCGGTCCATCGTGAACCGACCTTCGAGAATCAGGGGGTGTCCGCGGAGATACCCCGTCAGCGCCAGATGGGCGCCCAAGGTGAGGTCTCCGCCTCTGTATCCCGACGGGTAGAACTTGAGGTTCGCATCCCAATCGACATATTTTTTTATCTTGCCTCCGACGGAGCCGTATGCGAAATAGCTGGTCTTGTTGACCTTCGTATACTTTCCCGTCAGGAAATCACGCATTTCGAACTGCGAGTAGGTATGCATGTCGATGCCTATGCCGGCATCAATCGTGCCTACCACGCCGTTGCGGTCCCAAGGCTGCGCCTGAACGAAGAAGCGGTTCGAGATAACGCGCTCGTAAATCGAGTCGCGCGTATCGCGGGGATTGATGAACCAGTCCTTGTAGTAAATCCCCTCCGTAGGCTTGAATTCGCCCGTCTCCGGGTCCCGCTCGCCCCGCTCGTTCGTATAGCCAGCCTTTATATCCGTATAGACCTTGCTCCACGAGCTGTACTCGAACGAATGGCCTATGAATACCGCCGAAAGGTCGGCCAGCGAAAAATCGTTGTCCGTCACCCGCTGCAGCGGAAGCGCATACGACTGGGTGACGAAGAAGGCGTTGTTGCGGTAGGTATTCTGCGCCTCGGCGTCGGCCAGCTTCATCGGCACGCCCGACGGCATCTGGAACGTCGTATCGGCAATGGCCCACGTGCCGACCACGCCGCCGTTTTCCTGCTGCTCGATGTGGTTGTTGTAATAGGCCGCATGCACCGAATAGCGTTTGCCCGTATGGTTGAACGCCACCGCGAGGTTGTGGTTCTTGGTGCGGGACCAAATATACTGGCCGCGCGTTCCCCGCGCCTTGTAATCGACGTTGAATCCCGTCGTCGGCGAGACGTTCTGCGCGTGCATGATGTTGAAGTTCTCCTCGCGGAAACGCTTCTGTCCCGATTCGAGGTAGGTCATGCGGATGATCGGCTTCTTCGTATTGTAGAAGGGCACGTTCTCCATATCGTACGTGTAGGCATAGTAGGGACTCGCGAAACCGAAGTCGAAGTTCTGGGGCCGCCGGAAATAGTTCATAGGCAGCGAAGCCTGTCCGAGAGCGCCCTGCGCGATGTCGCCCACCTCTTCGCGGTAGAACGGATAGTCGATGCGCCAGTCGGTCAGCGTCGTGTCCAGCGGTCCGATCTCAACGCGGTTGTAGTCGCGCCTGACGTTCCAGCGGAAATTGTTCAGCGAGCGGACCGAATCGCTGAAAAAATAGGATTCGAGCGGCTTGCGGATCTTGCGCTCCTTCTTGGTCGTATCCTGCGGCTGCTGTTCGCCCTCCTCGCCCTCTTCCGCAGGCTGTTCGAACGGATTGTTGCCGTAGAGGCTGCCGGTCTGCCCGCGCTGCTGCGCACGCATCAGCGTCTTGGCGTCGAAACCCTGCGAACGGACGACGCCGGGCGCTGTCAGGAACAGACCGAGCAAAGCTGTCAGCAATATTCTTTTCGTCAATCTCGACATAGAACGGGAATCCGCGGCAAAGGTAATTAAAAAAATTTAGATATAAAATTATTCCTCCGGGCAAGCCGCTGAATCACGGCTCTTTAGCGTCACGATCCAGTTTACCGCCGAAACGACGATATAAAGCAGAATGATAACCGGGACGGCCCGAACACCCAAGGCGACCAACAGGACAACGGACAGCGCAATAAAGAGATAGCGGATCTCGTTGCCTTTAAAAGAAAAACTCCGGAACTTGAAAGCGAACATTCTCACCGGCGATATGAGCAGCCACGACATGACCGGCATCAGCAGGAGCACCCAGACGCCCAGACTGAAGCCCGTCTCGGCGTTCATCCAGCCCAGTGCAGCGAAGAACAGCGCATTGGCCGGAGTGGGCAGGCCGCAGAATTCGGTGTGCTGCGTTTCGTCGATATTGAACTTGGCCAGCCGCAGCGCCGAAAAGGCCGCCACCACGAAGCAGAGCACGCTGCCGCCGTAGCGCATCCACGGTTCGGCATCGGCCGCAAGCGCGTCGTTCCACAGCACGAAAAGCACCGAAGCCGGAACGAATCCGAACGAAACCATGTCGGAGAGCGAATCCAGCTGGACGCCGATGGCCGAGGGACACTTCAGCAGCCGGGCGGCGAAGCCGTCGCAATAGTCGAAGACGCCCGCGGCGACGGTGAGCCAGAAAGTCAGCTCCAGATCGTGGTAAACCAACGCCGAAACCGCCGCAAACGAGCCGCAGAGCAGGCTTGAGAGGGTCAGCAGATTGGGTATGGTGAACAGTTTTATTTTCATCGGGAACCTAAAAATATTTATTCCAGCAATAGGCGGCAAAGTTACAAAATATTTTTATCTTTGTCTCACTTAATTCCATATTATAACTTATGGCAAGCAACAAATATTGTGTCATCATGGCCGGCGGCATCGGTTCGCGCTTCTGGCCCAAGAGCAGGCAGTCGATGCCCAAACAGTTCCTCGACATACTGGGAACGGGAAAATCGTTTATCCGCCACACTTACGAACGCTTTGCAAAAATCGTCCCCGCCGAGAACTTTCTCGTCGTGACCAACCATAAATACAAGGACCTCGTACTCGAACACATCCCCGAAATCGGCGAACGGCAGGTGCTCTGCGAACCGATCGGCCGCAATACGGCCCCCTGCATCGCCTATGCGGCCTACACGCTGATGAAACAGAATCCCGATGCGGAGATGATCGTCACCCCGGCCGACCACCTGATTCTCAACGAAGAGGACTTCCGCCAGATCATCGGCGAGTGTCTCGAATTCGCCGACAAACACGACGCCCTGCTGACCGTCGGCATCAAACCGACACGTCCCGATACGGGTTACGGCTACATTCAGGTTTCGGACACCAACGTCATCAGCAAGGTCAAGTGCTTCACCGAGAAACCGAACCTCGAACTGGCGCAGACCTTCCTGCAGACGGGCGAATTCTTCTGGAATTCGGGCATCTTCATCTGGAAAGTGCAGACCATCGTCGAAGCGTTCCGGAAACACCTGCCCGAACACCACGCCATGTTCAGCGGCGTGATGAAGGCGCTGGGCACCGACGCCGAGAAAACCACCGTCGAAATCGTCTTCTCGGAGTGCCGCGCCATTTCGATCGACTACGGCATCATGGAGAAGGCCGACAACGTATACGTCCGCTGCGGCGATTTCGGCTGGAGCGACGTAGGCACGTGGGGCTCGGTCTACCAGCATTCGCGCAAGGACCGCTACGCCAACGCCGTGCCTGAGCAGGGGTGCTACCTTTACGACACGCGCAGCAGCATCGTTTCGCTGCCCAAGGACAAGGTGGCCGTCATCAGCGGCCTGAAGGAGTATATCGTCGTGGATACCGACGACGTGCTGATGATCTGCCCCCGCTCCGAGGAGCAGAACATCAAGAAATTCATCGACGAAGTCAAATTCCACAACGGAGACAAACACATCTGACGCATCCGGGCCGGCAGCCCGCATATACGGCATCCATATGTCCGAACTGTACGATATTTTCCGGCGGCACCCCCGCATCTCGACCGACACGCGCCGCATCGAGCCGGGGTCCGTCTTCTTCGCCCTGCACGGGGCGACCTTCGACGGCAACCGCTTCGCCGCCGACGCACTCTCCAAAGGCGCCGCATACGCCGTCGTGGACGATCCTGCGGCCGTCAGCGGCGACCGCACGGTACTCGTCGGCGATACGCTCGAAGCCCTTCAGGAGCTGGCGCGCGAATACCGCCGCGAACTGGCGATTCCGATTCTGGCCATTTCGGGCAGCAACGGCAAGACCACGACCAAGGAGCTGGTGAGCCGCGTGCTGGCCGAACGCTTCGAAGTCTATGCCACGCACGGCAATCTCAACAACCACATCGGCGTGCCGCTGACGCTGCTCGCCATGACCCGCGACACCGAATTCGGCGTGGTCGAAATGGGCGCCAGCGCCTGCGGCGAAATCGCCCTGCTGGCGTCTATCGCCGAACCCAACTACGGCATCCTGACCAACATCGGCCGCGCGCACCTCGAAGGATTCGGCGGCCCGGAGGGCATTCGCCGCGGCAAGGGCGAGCTGCTGGACTATCTGGCCGCGAACGGCGGCCGCGCCTTCGTCCCGCGCGAAGACCAAACGCTGACCAACATGGCCGCGGAGCGCGACGGGCTGGCTGCGGAATACTACTCCGTAACACTGGCCGACGGCATCGCGCACCATCTGGAAGGAGACTACAACCGCTTCAACATCGCGGCGGCCGTGGCCGTAGGACGCTATTTCGACATCGACGGCGAACGCATCCGCCACGCCGTCGGCAGCTATATGCCCGACAACAACCGTTCGCAGCGGACCGAAACGGAGCGCAACACGCTGATCGTGGATTGCTACAACGCCAACCCGTCGAGCATGCGCGCTTCGGTCCTCAACTTCCTCGCCGAGCCGGCCGGCGGCAGAAGCCGCCGCGTGCTGATTCTGGGCGACATGCTCGAACTGGGCGCATGGTCGGAGCAGGAGCACCGCGACATCGTCGCCCTCGCAGCCCGGAATCCGGACGCTGAACTGATGCTCGTGGGCGGAGAATTCGCCCGCGCCTGCGCCGGCATGGAGCCGCAGCCCGCCAACACCGCCCTCTTCCCCTCGCGCGAGGAGCTGATCGCCGAACTGCGCCGCCGTCCGGTCGAGAACGCCTTCGTGCTGGTCAAGGGTTCACGCGGCATCGGGCTGGAAAAGGCGCTCGAAGAGCTGTAACATCGCCCGGCAGGCCCTCCCGCGCACAGAGTCGCCCCGCCTTACAGGACCGTTCCGCCGCACAACGCCGGAACGAGGAGGGGCCCGAAGCAGAAGGAGGCCCCGGAGCGAGACAGGACCCGGAGCGAGACAGGACCCGGAACAAGGGAGAGCCCGGAGCGAAGAGGGGCGCCGCGCCGACAAAAAGCGCCTTTACCCCGGACAGAACCACACCGACGAACGAGAACCGCCTAAATAATAATGCCATGAAACGATTGCTGTCCGCACTTCTGCTGCTGGCCGCGGCCAATGCCGCCGCCGGCGAGAAAAGCGTTTCGCTCGAACGCAATTTCGGAACCCTCTACGGCACGCTGCTCACGCCTGACGAAGGCGCCGAAACCGTGGCGGTCCTCATCGCGGGATCAGGTCCCACACCCCGCAACGGCAACACGAACAACTACCTCTATCTGGCGCAGGAGCTTGAAAAAGCGGGTATCGCCACGCTCCGCTACGACAAACGGGGCATCGGATCGAGCAAATTCGACGACCCGGACAAAATGGCCGACGCCACGCTCGACGACTTCATCGGCGACGCTGCGGCATGGGCCGAGTACCTCTCCCGGCAGGATTTCCGCCGCATCGTGCTGATCGGCCACAGCGAGGGGGCGCTGATCGCCTTCTGCGCGGCGCAACAATGCCCCGAAGTCGATGCCGTGATTTCGTTGGCGGGCGCCGGCTATCCGCTCGACGAAATACTCCAGCTTCAGCTGGCCGCACAACTCGCCCCGACACACATGGAGCTGCTGATGCAGGCCCGTGCCATCACCGCCGCCCTGAAACGCGGCGAACGGGTCGAGTCGTGTCCGCCCGAACTGACGCCCCTCTTCGCACCCCCGTTACAGACATTCTGGATCTCGTCGCTGAGCTACGACCCGCGCGAGGAGATTCGCAAAGTGACGGTTCCCGTACTGATCGTCAACGGCGACATCGACTTCCAAGTGACGCCCGACAACGCCGACGCACTGGCGAAAGCCCAGTCCCGGTCCCGGAAAACGATCATCGAAGGCATGACCCACACGCTCAAAAAAGCCTCCGGCCCCACGCGCACGGAGCAGATCGCCGCCTATACGGACGATACGCTTCCGGTCGCTCCGGAGCTGGTCGCCGCCGTCACCGGATTCATCGAAGGACTCTGAGGTTCGCTTTTCGCCGCTTCTCCGCCGGGGGATTTCCGTCATTCGATTATTTTGGTTATTTTTGATTCCGCAAAAAGACAATCGACACCCCAAGTACCGATCAGAACCTCCCACAATCCAATGCCATGACACTCCTGTTCAGCATCGAATACCGCACCCGCTGGGGCGAACAGCTCGTACTCCGCCTCGGCAGGCGGCGCATCGCCCTGCAATACGCCGACAGCGGCGTCTGGACCTGCGCCGTAGAGCGATACGCCCCTGCGGCGCAACCGGCAGAATACCGTTACGAAGTCGAGCGCGAGGGCGTGTGCATCCGCCGCGAATGGCGTCCGCACATCCTGCGCATCCCCGCCACACCTGCGCCCCGCACGCTCCGCATCCGCGACCGCTGGATCGACATGCCCGCCGATACGCCCTTCTACTCCTCGGCCTTCACGCGGGGCATATTCGGCCGCGGCGAAAGCGGGCCGCAGCAGAAAAACGGCGGCAACATCACCCTGCGCGTCGTCCTGCCGACCCTGCGCCCCGACGAAGTGCTGGCCGTCGCAGGCAGCGGCAGGGAGCTGGAGGGGTGGCAGCGGATCGTTCCGATGGACGACAGCCGGTTTCCGGAGTGGGATCTCCGGCTCGACGCGCCGCAGAGATTCGAATACAAGTTCCTGATCGCCGACCGCAGGACCCTGACCCCGATCATGTGGGAGGAAGGTCCCAACCGCGCATGGAACGACCTGCCCGGCGAAGGCGAACACATCGTCGAAGCCGCGGCGTACCTCCGCTTCCCCGAACGCAGGTGGCGCGGAGCCGGGACGGCGATTCCGGTCTTTTCGCTCCGCTCGGAAGCCGGATTCGGCGTCGGCGAATTCCACGACCTGAAACTGCTGATCGACTGGGCCGCCGCAACGGGCCAGCGGGTACTCCAGCTGCTGCCGATCAACGACACCACGATGAACGGCACGTGGGAAGACTCCTACCCCTACAACGCCAATTCGATCTTCGCCCTGCACCCGCAGTTCATCCGGCTGACCGCCGCCGGCGTCGAAGAGGACGACGAATACCGCAGCCTGCGCGACCGGCTGAACGCCCTGCCCGAAGTCGATTACCAACAGGTCAATACGCATAAACTGCGTCTGCTGCGCAGCGCGTTCGAGCGAGAGGGGCGTCGCACCGCCACCCGCCGCGACTACCGGGAATTCATGCAGGCCAACAGCCGTTGGCTCCTACCGTATGCCGCCTACCGCACCCTGCGCGACGAGTTCGGCACCGCCGATTTCTCCCGCTGGGGCGATTACGCCCGCTACGACAAAAAGGCCGTCGAAGCCTACTGCCGCCGCAACAGCCGCGAAATCGCGTTTCACTGCTTCGTGCAGTACCACCTGCACACGCAACTGTCCGAGGTCTGCGCCTACGCCCGCAGCCGGGGCGTCGTCCTCAAGGGCGACCTGCCGATCGGCGTCAGCCGGACGAGCGCCGACGCATGGATTCATCCGCGGCTTTTCCACATGGATTCGCAGGCCGGAGCACCGCCCGACGCCTTTTCCGCATCGGGCCAGAACTGGGGCTTCCCGACCTACGACTGGGAGCACATGGCGCAGGACGGCTATGCGTGGTGGCAGGCCCGCATGGCGAAGATGGCCGAATATTTCGACGCTTTCCGCATCGACCATATCCTCGGCTTCTTCCGCATCTGGGAGATTCCCGTACATGCCGTTCACGGCCTGCTGGGCTATTTCAATCCCGCCCTGCCCTACTCCGCCGACGAACTGCGCGGCATGGGCTTCGATACGGCCGGGGGACGCTTCACCGTTCCCGCGCCCGACGACCGGATGCTCGGCGAACTGTTCGGCGAGCTGGCCGACGAAGTGCGCACGACCTGCATGAAGGAGGGCCGGCTGCTGCCCGCCTATGCGACGCAACGCAAGGTCGCCGAGCGCTTTCCCGGCGACGATCCGCGCCGAAGCCGCCTGCGCGAAGGGCTGATGACGCTGCTCGACGACGTGCTGTTCATCGAGGACCCGCGCCGCAAAGGTTTTTTCCATCCCCGCATCGCGGCCCAATCGACCTATATGTACCGCACCCTCGACCCGCAGCGGCGCGACACTTTCGACCGGCTTCACGACGACTTCTTTTACCGCCGCCACAACCGGTTCTGGCAGGAGTCGGCCCTGCGCAAACTCCCCGTGCTCCTCTCGGCGACGCGGATGCTGGCCTGCGGCGAGGACCTCGGCATGATTCCCGACAGCGTTCCCGAAACGATGCGCGCACTGCAAATCCTTTCGCTCGAAATCCAGCGGATGCCCAAATCGCTGGGCGAGGTGTTCGCCGACCCGGCGCGCTACCCCTATTTCTCGGTCTGCACCACCTCGACCCACGACATGAATCCCCTGCGGGCATGGTGGGAGGAGAACCGCGAACTCTCGGAACGTTTCTACCGCGAAGTGCTGGGCATGGAGGGCGACGCTCCCCGCACCTGCGAACCGTGGATCTGCCGCCGCATCGTCGACATGCACCTACGCTCCCCGGCCATGCTCGCCATACTTCCGCTGCAGGACTGGCTCGCGACCGACGCGGCCCTGCGCAGTCCGCATGCGGACAGGGAGCGCATCAACATCCCGGCCGCGCCCCGCTATTACTGGCGCTACCGCATGCACCTCACGCTGGAGGAGCTGCTCCGGCAGGAGCCGTTCAACGCCACGCTCCGCGAAATGATAATCGCCGGCGGCCGCCGTTAATCCGGCCAGACTGTTCCCGTTGATTTCCAACAGCGGAAAGACCGCGTTCGGAACCGCCCCGCGCATAACCGCAGCACTCCCCGATTCGTCCCGCCGTCCGGAATCCGGATTCGTGCGAATCGGGCCGTAGGCGGCAAAACACCCCGCCGCCGGGGAAGCGGCGCGATTCTTCGGCCCTTGTTCGTGAGGAACAAGGGCTTTTTGGTGCGTATTTCTAAATTATTTTGTTATTTTTGTCCGACAGTTATTCCCAAACGTTCAAATTCTCAGCATTCATGACACTCAACGAATATCAGCAGCACGCGCTCGAAACGGCGATCTACCCCGAAAACCGCCGCATCATCTACCCCACGCTCGGACTGACGGGCGAAGCGGGCGAGGTGGCCGACAAAGTCAAGAAAGTCATCCGCGACGGACACGAGGAGTTCTCCGACGAGAAACGGCTCGAAATCGTCAAGGAGATCGGCGACGTATTGTGGTACTGCGCCACGCTCTCGCGCGATCTGGGCTACGAACTGGACGACGTGGCGCAGATGAACGTCGACAAGCTCCGTTCGCGCATGCAGCGTCACATCATTTCGGGCAGCGGCGACAACCGCTAACTATGGAAGACTATATCTTACGTGAAATCAACCGCATCGGAGAGCTGATCGCAGCCCTTCTGGACAAAATCGGTCTCCTCAAAAAGTCGGGCGCCCCCGAACTCATCCGGGAAACCGCCAAAACGGAGCTGGCCGAGCAGTTGGATCTGGACATCGACACGCTGCTGGCCGGAGAGGATTTCATCGCCACCCTCGTCGGCGAATACGGATTCAGCGACGCGGACCTCGAAAAATTCGCCGAACTGCTGTTCGACTTCGCCGCGGCATCCGAAGAGCACGGCGAGCGGCTGCGTCTGGCGGCCGCAATCGGCGCCCTCTACAGCTACCTCGACGAGAAGAAGGCGCCCGCATCGCTCAACCGCTACTACATCCTCAAGGATCTGGACAAATACATCAAAGAACCTCAATAAATGGAACAGGAAAAACAACTTACATCGCTGCCCGAAAACGCTTACCGGGAACTCAAACCGGGCGAAGAGTACACGCCCATCATGCCCGCCTCGTCGTCGCCCCGCGAGGTGACGCCCTATTCGGTCACGATGGGCATCGTCATGGCCGTCGTCTTCTCGGCCGCGGCGGCATTTCTCGGCCTGAAGGTCGGACAGGTATTCGAAGCGGCGATCCCGATCGCCATCATCGCCGTCGGCATGGGCAACGTACTGGGTAAAAAGAACATGCTGGGACAGAACGTCATCATCCAGTCGATCGGCGCCTGTTCGGGCGTAATCGTCGCGGGCGCCATCTTCACCCTCCCGGCGCTCTACATCCTCGGACTCGACGCGGCATTCTATCAGGTATTCCTCTCGTCGCTCTTCGGCGGCCTGCTGGGTATCGTCCTGCTGATCCCGTTCCGCAAATACTTCGTCAAGGAGATGCACGGTAAATACCCCTTCCCCGAAGCGACGGCTACGACCGAAGTGCTCATCTCCGGCGAGAAGGGCGGCAATCAGGCCAAGCTGCTGGCCGTGGCGGGACTCATAGGCGGTCTTTACGATTTCGCCGTCGGCACGTTCGGCATGTGGACCGAAGCGGTCTCGACGCGCATCTGCGCATGGGGACAGGTCGCCGCCGACAAGTTCAAGGTCGTCTTTTCGCTCAACACCTCGGCCGCCGTGCTGGGTCTGGGCTACATCATCGGTCTGAAATACGCCATGATCATCACCGCAGGTTCGTGTCTGGTCTGGTTCCTCGTCGTGCCGCTGGTGGGTTCGCTGGCCGACAGCATCGACCCGGCTGCCATGGCTTCGCTGCTGGGCGTAACGCGCGCCGACATCATGGCCGATCCGCAGCGTCTTTTCACGGCCGAGAACCTCTTCGCCTTCATCGGCAAGCCGCTGGGCATCGGCGGTATCGCCATGGCGGGCATCATCGGCATCGTCAAACAGTCGAAGATCATCCGTCAGGCCGTAGGGCTGGCCGTTTCGGAGTTGGGGGGGGGCAACAAAACCCAAGCCGCCGCTACCGAACGCACGCAGCGCGACCTGACGATGAAGCGCATCCTCACGATCCTGATCGCCACGCTCGTCTCGATCTTCGTCTTCTTCCACTTCGGACTACTCGACGGCTGGGTACAGTCCGTAACGGCCATTCTGATCGTCTTCGTCATCTCGTTCCTCTTCACGACCGTGGCGGCCAACGCCATCGCCATCGTCGGCACGAACCCCGTGTCGGGCATGACGCTGATGACGCTCATCCTCTCGTCGCTGGTGCTCGTAAGCGTCGGACTGAGCGGCACGACGGGCATGACGGCGGCGCTGATCATCGGCGGCGTGGTCTGCACGGCGCTCTCGATGGCCGGCGGCTTCATCACCGACCTCAAGATCGGCTACTGGCTCGGCACCACGCCCCGCAAGCAGGAGGCATGGAAATTCCTCGGCACGTTCGTTGCTGCGGCAACCGTGGCCGGGGTGATGATCATCCTCAACAAATCGTACGGATTCGTGGGCGAGGGCGCCCTCGTGGCTCCGCAGGCCAACGCCATGGCGGCCGTGATCCAGCCCCTGATGACCGGCGGCCAGACCCCGTGGATGCTCTACTTCTGCGGCGCGGCGCTGGCGCTGGTGCTGACCTCGATCGGCGTTCCGGCACTCGCTTTCGCACTGGGCATGTTCATCCCGATGGAGCTGAACGCTCCGCTGGTAGTCGGCGGTCTGGTAGCGTGGTTCGTTTCGAACCGCTCGAAGGACGAAGCTCTCAACAAGGCGCGCTTCGACCGCGGCACGCTGATCGCGTCGGGCTTCATCGCCGGCGGCGCGCTGATGGGCGTGGTGAGCGCCCTGCTGAAATTCGCCGAGGTGGACTGGTTCCTGAGCGGATGGGCCTCGTCGAACGCCGCAGAGTGGACCGGACTGGTCATGTACCTCGCACTGATCGGCTACTTCGGCTGGCACACGCTGAAAGCAAAGGAAGAGGAATAAATACAAATAAAATAACAAGAACTCGGACTTATTCCATACTCTGATGTCTTAATTGCTCAAATTTATAATGATTTAAGTGAATATACAATGAAAAGATTTCATATAATCCTTGTTTATATCATTTGTTCTTTATTCTTTTCCAGCTGTGTAAATAGAAAAGAATTGGCAACAAACGCTGTAAATGAATTATTTTCCTATATTAAGAATGATAAGGACAACATAATTACCGAAATATATCCCGCAGCATCAAACTTACCATCATATTACAAATCCGACAATATTAAAATTAATGAAGTAAAGCGACTAAATGACAAAAAAATAGCCGTATTAATTGAAAACAATTTTACAAATGGATTTGGAAAATCATTTAATCGAGATATTACATTATATCTTGAACCGTCTCCATCGGATCCAAAAAAATATATTATTTACGACAGCGAAGGATTCTGTGGATATGAAGATAATAGTGAGTTCAAATTTGCTGTAAAAACAGGTTGCATTGATAATAAGGCAGACAAGACAGACCAACAAATAGCTAAAAAACTTGTCATAGCAAAAGCAATGATGTTCAATGAATATGTGAATGTTTATTCAGAACTAAAATCAAAAGTCCTCATTAAAAATTGGAGTTGGGAAACATCATATTACGGTAATTCAGCAAATGGACAGGGGATATGCATCAATAAATCAACATTCACGATCCCAAAACCCAAATATAAAATAGTATACAAAGACAGAAATGGGAATGCGATTACCGATGATGATGGCTATATTACATATGACGCACTTTCTCCTGGTTCTTCAAAAGCTTTTACATTTTATACAAGTTATGTGGGAAATGCGTCAAAAGCATCTATTTCTGTTGAATTCGACGATGATTTAATATTTGATTACATCGTGTCTAAAAATTATACCGGAAATGAATATGCCGAGTATATGATAGAGCAAAATAATGAATAAAAATAACCATACTGCTAAGATCATGGACCTCAAAGAAAGATTCCTGAAATACGTCTCCTACGACACGCAGTCGTCCGAGGAGAGCGGCACGTTCCCTTCGACCGAGAAACAGAAAGTCCTGCTGGCCGCCCTGCGCGACGAAATGCAGGCGCTCGGCATGACCGAAGTCACGATGGACCGATACGGCTACGTGATGGGCACCGTCCCCGCGACGCCGGGCTGCGAGAACGCTCCCGTGATCGGCTTCATCGCCCATGCGGACACGTCGCCCGACATGAGCGGCAAGGATGTCAAGCCCCGCATCATCGAGGAGTACGACGGCGGCGACATCGCGCTGAACGGCCAGCTCACGATGCGGGTCGCGGACTTCCCCGAACTGGAGTTCTTCAAAGGCCACACGCTGATCCACACCGACGGCACGACGCTGCTCGGCGCCGACGACAAGGCGGGCGTGGCAGAGATCATGACCGCCGCGGAGTACCTGCTCGCACATCCCGAAATCAAACACGGCAAAATCCGCATCGGCTTCACGCCCGACGAGGAGGTGGGCCGGGGCGTGGATTTCTTCGACGTCAAGGCTTTCGGCGCCGACTTCGCCTACACGGTGGACGGCGGCATGGAGGGCGAACTGGAGTACGAGAACTTCAACGCCGCGAGCGCCAAAATCGACATCCAAGGCCGCAACGTCCACCCCGGATACGCCAAGGACAAGATGATCAACGCCATCGAGGTAGCCTGCGACCTGCAGCGTTTCCTTCCGGCCTGCCAGCGCCCCGAACATACCGAAGGGTACGAGGGATTCTACCACTGCGTGGGACTGAACGGCACGGTCGAGAAGGCTTCCGTCAGCTACATCATCCGCGACCACGACGCCGACAAATTCGAACAGAAGAAGGTCTTCATGTGGGCCTGCGTCGATCTGCTGAAAAAGAAATACGGCGACGAAGTGCTGACCCTCACCGTCAAGGACCAGTACTTCAACATGCGCAAGATGGTCGAACCGCATCCGCAGGTGATCGACAAGGCGCTCGAAGCGATGGAGCGCGCCGGCGTGAAACCGCTCGTCCGCCCGATTCGCGGCGGCACGGACGGCGCACGGCTCTCGTTCATGGGACTCCCCTGCCCCAATCTCTTCACGGGCGGCATGAACTTCCACGGCAAATTCGAATACTGCTCGCTCACCACGATGCGCAAGGCCCAGCAGGTGATCCTGAACCTCGCACAGTTGTGGGCCGAATAAACATATGACCGCAACGGCGGCAGTCCGGACCGCCGCCGCGACGAATCCGCCGCATCTCCGTCCCCGCCGCAAAGCGGGGATCCGGAGCGAAGACGGCGGCAAAACAACATACAAACCTATGGATAATTTCGGTTTTCTGAAAGTGGCGGCAGCGGTGCCGCACGTACGGGTCGGCGACTGCGACTTCAACACCGAGCGGATCGCCGCGATGGCCGAAGAGGCCGTGCAGCGGGGCGTCGAGATCGTCGCGTTTCCCGAACTGGCCGTCACGGCCTACACCTGCGCCGACCTGCTGCTGCAGCCGGCGCTGCTCGACGCGGCCGACGAAGCCCTTGCGCGGCTGGTAAAAGCCACGCGCAAACTGCCGCTGGTCATCATCGCCGGCGCGCCCCTGCGCCACGGCTCGACACTCTACAACTGCGCCGTCGTTTTCACGCAGGGCCGTGTGCTGGGCGTCGTACCCAAGACCTACATCCCCGACTATACGGAGTTCTACGAAAACCGCTGGTTCGCATCCGGCGCCGGAATCTCGGAAGAGACGATCTCCGTCGCGGAGCAGAGCGCCGACTTCGGCGCGGACCTCACGTTCGGGATCAACGGCACGGAATTCGGCGTCGAAATCTGCGAGGACCTCTGGACCGCCATTCCGCCTTCGTCGCACCTCGCGCTCAACGGCGCCAAGGTGATCTTCAACCTCTCGGCGTCGCCCGAATCGGTGGGCAAGCACGCCTACCTGCGTCAGCTCGTGGCCCAGCAGTCGGCCCGCACCCTCGCGGGATACGTCTACTGCTCGGCAGGCTTCGGCGAATCGTCCACCGATCTGGTGTTCGCCGGCAACGGCATCGTCGCCGAAAACGGCCGGATACTCCGCGAATCGGAACGCTTCCGGCTCGAAGAGCAGCTCGTCGTAGCCGATATCGACATTCAGCGGCTGGAATTCGAACGCCGCCGCAACACCTCGTTCCGCATGCACGAAGGGGCGGCGGAGAACTCCGTAATCGAAATGGAGGTCCCCGAAGGGCTCCGGGCCGCGGCGCTCGACCGCGACATCGACCCGATGCCGTTCGTGCCGCAGGACGAAGCGCACCGCAGCGAACGCTGCGAGGAGATTTTCCAGATACAGTCGCACGGGCTGGCCAAAAGGCTGGTGCACACCCGCTGCGAAAAGGCCGTAATCGGCATTTCGGGCGGACTGGATTCGACGCTGGCCCTGCTCGTCACGGTCCGCACGTTCGACAAGCTGGGACTCGACCGCGCCGGAATCATCGGCATCACCATGCCCGGCTTCGGCACCACGGACCGCACCTACAACAACGCGCTGGAACTGATGCGCGGGCTGGGCGTCACGATCCGCGAAATTCCGATCCGCGACGCCTGCTCGCAGCACTTCAGCGACATCGGACTCGATCCCGAAGACCGCTCGGCGGCCTATGAAAACAGTCAGGCCCGCGAGCGCACGCAGATACTGATGGACGTCGCCAACATGGAGGGCGGTCTGGTGGTCGGCACGGGCGACCTGAGTGAGCTGGCGCTGGGCTGGGCCACCTACAACGGCGACCAGATGTCGATGTACGGCGTGAACGCCTCGGTGCCCAAAACACTGGTGCGCCACCTCGTGCAATGGGTCGCGGACACGGAATCCGACATGGCCGCGCGCGCGACGCTGCTCGACGTCATCGACACCCCGGTCAGCCCCGAACTGCTCCCGGCCGACAAGGAGGGAAAAATCGCCCAGAAAACCGAGGACCTCGTGGGTCCCTACGAACTCCACGACTTCTTCCTCTACAACTTCATCCGCGCAGGCTACGGCCCGGCTAAAATCCTGTTCCTCGCCGAGCAGGCCTTCCACGGCAGTTACGACCGCGCAACGATCCTCAAATGGCTGACGGTCTTCTTCCGCCGCTTCTTCTCGCAGCAGTTCAAGCGTTCGGCCATGCCCGACGGCCCGAAGGTCGGCTCCGCGGCGCTCTCGCCGCGCGGCGACTGGCGCATGCCTTCGGACGCCTCGGCGGCCGTGTGGCTCAAAGAACTCGAAACCCTGAAATACCTGAAATGATCATGAAAAGAAATCTCTTACTGGCGATTGCGACGCTCCTGCTCGCCGGAAGCTCCGCCACGGCGCAGGACTGGAAGGAAGCCTTGAAAAAAGCCGCCACGACCGCCGCAGACAAGGCCACCGACGGCAAGCTGACGCAATATGCGCTCACCGGCACATGGAACTACACCGCTCCGGGCGTGAAATTCGAGGGCAACGACCTGCTGAGCCAGCTCGGCGGCACGGTACTTCAGGACAACATCAAACAGCAGCTCGACAAGGGCTACCAGATGGCCGGCATCAAACCCGGCGCCGATACGGTCACATTCGCCAAAGACGGCAAATTCACCACCCTGATGGGCAAATACGAACTTTCGGGAACCTACGAATTCGACGCTTCGACGCATGTCGCCACGCTCAGCTTCGCCAAGGACAAACTCGATCTGGGTTCGGTTCCGGGGCACGCCTACATCGACGGCTCTAATCTGCTGCTGGTCTTCCCCGTCACCAAACTCATCGACATGGTCAAGGCGATGGGCAGCAAAATATCGTCGATGGAGACCATCGTCGCGCTGCTCGAAAACTACAAAAACGTCTACATCGGCTTCGAATTCAGCCGCCAAGCGGGAGAAAATGCGAAGTAGGCGAAAAAAATTACATTTTTTTTCAAATGACAGATTCACAACGGATCTGTCATTTTTTATTACGGATTTTCACCCCCGGTCCGTCCCTTCCCGCAGACAGTAAGCACAAGAGGGTCTGAAACTGAAAATCGCATAAGTAAAATATTTTAGCAAATTCTTAAAGAACTTGCAAAACTCCCGAAGATACATTATTTTTACAGCGGTACTCGAATAATAACCCTCAAAACACAGATTGACTATGAACGATCAAGCCCATCAGTACGTCGAAGATTTCATGGCGCAACTCACCCTCCGCAACCCCAACGAGCCGGAATTCCATCAGGCTGTCCGCGAGGTGGCCGAATCGCTGGCACCCCACATCGTGGCAAGCCCCGTATTGCAGAAAATGAAAGTTCTGGAGCGCATCGCCGAACCCGAACGCGTCATCATTTTCCGCGTGCCGTGGCTCAACGACAAAGGCGAAATCGAAATCAACCGCGGCTATCGCGTACAGATGAACAGTGCCATCGGCCCCTACAAGGGCGGCATCCGCTTCCATCCTTCGGTCAATCTCTCGATCCTCAAGTTCCTCGCCTTCGAACAGACCTTCAAGAACAGCCTGACGACCCTGCCCATGGGCGGCGGCAAAGGCGGTTCGGACTTCAACCCCAAGGGCCGTTCGGACAACGAAGTGATGAAGTTCTGCCAGTCGTTCATGACCGAGCTTCAGCGTCACATCGGACAGGACACCGACGTTCCGGCGGGCGACATCGGCGTCGGCGGCCGTGAAATCGGCTTCATGTTCGGCCAGTACAAACGTCTGCGCGACGAATTCACGGGCACGCTCACCGGCAAGGGCCGCGACTGGGGCGGCAGCCCGCTGCGCCCCGAAGCCACGGGCTACGGCACCTGCTACTTCGCGCAGGAGATGCTCGCCACGCGCAAAGAGAGCTTCGAAGGCAAGACCGTCTGCATTTCGGGTTCGGGCAACGTGGCGCAGTACGCCTGCCAGAAAGCCACGCAGCTCGGCGCCAAGGTCGTGACGCTCTCCGACTCGTCGGGTTACATCCACGATCCCGAAGGCATCGACGCCGCGAAACTGGACTATGTAATGGAATTGAAAAATATCTTCCGCGGCCGTATCAAGGAGTACGCCGACCGCTATCCTTCGGCGACCTACTACCCCGGCCAGCGTCCGTGGGGCGTCAAGTGCGACATCGCCATGCCGTGCGCCACGCAGAACGAGCTGAACGGCGACGAAGCGCAGGCGCTCGTCGACAACGGCTGCATCTGCGTCGCCGAAGGCGCCAACATGCCCTCGACGCCCGACGCCATCCGCATCTTCCAGCAGCACAAGCTGCTCTACGCGCCGGGCAAAGCCGCCAATGCAGGCGGCGTGGCGACGTCGGGTCTCGAAATGACGCAGAACTCGATGCGCATCACGTGGTCGCCCGAAGAGGTGGACGCCAAGCTCCGCTCGATCATGCAGAACATCCACTCCGTCTGCGTGCAGTACGGAACTCAGGCCGACGGCTACATCAACTACGTCAACGGCGCCAACATCGGCGGCTTCATGAAGGTCGCCAACGCCATGCTGGCGCAGGGATGCGTCTGATCCGCAGTCCGCATACGAAAAAGCCCGGAGCAATGCTCCGGGCTTTCCTATTTCAGATCCGCACCGACTACAGAAACAGCACGGCCAGCGCCGCGACGGCGAACCCGCCGCAGAATCCGGCCAGCACCTGCTGCCCGTTGTGACACCCCAGATAGAGACGGGCCGAAGCCAGCGCCCCGGCGCAGAGTATGGCGATCATCAGCGGAACCATCATGTCGCCCACGCCCGCGATATTCATCACCACCAGCAATGCGACCACGGCCCCCATCGCCGTCAGGTGCAGGCTGATCTTCCAATAGAGCGACACCACCAGACACATCACCTCGCAGCAGGCGGCGGCGATCATGAACTTACGCAGGAAGATGGCGGAGGGAATTTTGGCGATCGTAATGGCGCACAGCACATAGCACACGGCGCCTACCAGCAGTGGCAGAAGCCGCTCGCGGCGGTCGTCGATCCTGTAATCCGAAATCCGGCCCAGCGACCGTAGCACCCCCAGCGCCAGCAGGGGGATGATAATGGCATAAAGCGCCACCACCCACAGCAGGTAGATCTTCACGCCCGACGGATAATGCGCGAAGACGGTAAGCGTCAGCAGTACGCCGATCATGTAGAGAGGCAGCAGAAACGGGTGCAAAGCCCACGATATGCCGTTCGAGAGTTTTCTGTACATTCTTCAAATTATCACACCGGCCGCAACTGCCTCAGACCTGCCGCCGCCTTCCGGGGCGGCCCGGCGGATCAGCGCAAATCGGTTCCGTATCCGCCCGCAACGTCCCCGCACGGGGCGCAAACGGCCGGCGGCCGGTTTTCTGTTCTTCATCTATATCTGTTTGCGAAGCCGGGCGACGGGGATTCCGAGCATTTCGCGGTACTTGGCCACCGTGCGGCGGGCAATCCGGTAGCCTTTCGAGTTGAGAATGTCCATCAGCGTCTCATCCGTCAGCGGATGGCGCTTGTCCTCCTCGTCGATACACTCCTGCAATATGTTTTTGATTTCATAGCTCGACACCTCCTCGCCGCTCTCGGTCTGCATCGCCTCCGAGAAGAGCGACTTGAGCAGGATGATGCCGAACTGGGTCTGCACGTACTTGCTGTTCACCACGCGCGAGATCGTCGAAACGTCGAGTCCCGTGCGGTCGGCGATGTCCTTGAGGATCATCGGCCGCAGTTTCGATTTGTCGCCGTCCTTGAAGTACTCCTGCTGGTAGTCGAGAATGGTCTGCATCGTGCGCATCAGCGTGTCGTGACGCTGCTTGATGGCCGAGATGAACCATTTGGCCGAGTCGATCTTGTTCTTCACGAACTGAATCGCCTCCTTGTCCTTCTCGCGGACCGTGCCGTCGGAGCCGACCATCTCGCGGATCATGTCCATATAACGACGGTTCACGCGGACTTCGGGGACGTTGTACGAATTGAGCGAGAGCTGGAACCGCCCGTCCTGATAATCGAGGATAAAATCGGGAATGATGTAGGGCGTCGTGTCGGTGCCGCCCTCGGCATAGAGGTTGCCGGGCTTGGGCGAGAGCCGCCTGATCTCGGCGATCGCTTCGCGGAAATCCTCCTCCGACACCTGCAGGCGCGACATCAGTTTCTCGTAATGCTTCTTGACGAACTCTTCGAAATAGTTGGTCAGAATCTTGCGGGCCAGCCGCCGGGGGCGGCTGTTGATCGGAATCTGCGCCATCTGCAGCAGCAGGCACTCCCGCAGGTTGCGGGCGCCGATACCGGCCGGTTCCAGTTCGTGCAGGACTCCGAGCAGGCGCTCCAGCTCCTCGGCCGAAGTCTCGATTCCGAGCGTGAAGGCGATGTCGTCGGCGACGGATTCCAGATCGCGGCGCAGGTAACCGTCCTCATCGATGCTCCCGACCAGATAGGCGGCCAGACGCATGTCACGCTCCGAAAGGTTGCGGAAACCGAGCTGTTCAAGCAGATATTCGGGCAGCGAACGGCCTTCGGTCAGGAAAACCGGACGCTGTTTGTCGTCTTTCGAATAGTTGTTTATGCGGCTTTTATAGGAAGGCGTATCGTCTTCGCGCAGATACTCGTCCACGGAGATCTGCTGCGGCTGCTCCTCCTCTTCGGACGCATGTTCCTCCTCCTCCAGCACGATGTTGTCCTCAATCTCCTGTTTGATACGTTGTTCGAGCTGCACGGTGGGCAGCTCCAAGAGCTTGATCATCTGAATCTGCTGCGGAGAGAGCTTCTGCTGAAGCGATAATACCTGTTTCTGATTAATAGCCATACTTTTTCCAAATTAAGAATAGTTCGTTCTGAATTTGGTTTCTTCTTTCGGTTAGTAAACAAACGGCCGCAACCGGGTAAATCGTATGGAAAGGCGCCTATTTCTAGGCCTGCCCCGCACAGCCCGAACAAGAAATTCGTTCGGGTCCGGCAGCATGAGGTGTGAAACGGCCTTTCCGGGCGGTTTTAAAAATCGGCGTTCTTCGGCGTGCGCGGGAACGGCTGCACGTCGCGGATGTTGGTCATGCCCGTCACGAAGAGCAGCAGCCGGTCGAAGCCCAGACCGAAGCCCGAATGCGGAGCCGAACCCCAGCGGCGGGTGTCGAGATACCACCAAAGCTCCTTCTCGTTCATGCCCAATTCGGCGACCCTTGCATGAAGCTTGCCATAATCGGCCTCACGCTCCGATCCGCCGATGATTTCGCCGATTCCGGGGAACAATACGTCCATAGCGCGTACGGTCTTGCCGTCGTCGTTCTGCTTCATGTAGAAGGCCTTGATGTCCTTGGGATAGTTGATCAGGATGACGGGACGCTTGAAATGCTCCTCGACCAGATAACGCTCATGCTCCGACTGCAGGTCGCAGCCCCAGTCGCAGGGGAATTCGAACTTGCGGCCCGAAGCCTTCAGTATTTCGATGCCCTCGGTGTAGTCGAGACGCTTGAAGTCGTTCTCCAGCACGAAGTGCAGGCGGTCCAGCAGTCCGTTGTCCCACATCTTGTTCATGAATTCGAGGTCCTCGGCGCAGTTGTCCAGCGCATACCGGATCAGGTACTTGAGGAAATCCTCGGCCAGCTCCATGTTGTCCTCCAGCTCATAGAAGGCGGCCTCCGGCTCGATCATCCAGAACTCCGACGCATGGCGCGGAGTATTGGAATTCTCGGCGCGGAACGTGGGACCGAAGGTGTAGATGCGGCCCAGCGACAGCGCGCCCAGCTCGCCTTCGAGCTGGCCCGACACGGTCAGGTTGCAGGCCTTGCCGAAGAAGTCCTGCGAGAAATCGACCTGTCCCTGCTCATTCTTGGGCACGTCGTTCAGGTCGAGCGTCGTCACCTGAAACATGGCGCCTGCACCCTCGCAGTCCGAAGCCGTGATAAGCGGGGTGTGGAAGTAATAGAACCCCTCCCTGTTGAAATATTCGTGAATGGCGTAGGCCATGGCGTGCCGGATGCGCAGCACCGCGCCGAAGGTATTGGTGCGCGGACGCAGATAGGCGATGTCGCGCAGGAACTCCAGCGAATGCCCCTTTTTCTGCAGGGGATAGGTCTCCGGATCGGCCGTGCCGTAGATCTCGATCTTCTCGGCCTGCACCTCGACGCGCTGGCCCGATCCGAGCGACGCCACGAGCCGTCCGTCCACACGGATGCAGGCGCCCGTGGTGATGGGTTTGAGCTGCTCTTCGCCGAACTTGGCAAGATCGACCACTATCTGGATATTCGCAACGCACGATCCGTCATTGAGGGCGATGAACGCCACATTCTTGTTTCCGCGCTTGGTGCGCACCCAACCTTTGACGACGATGTCGGTGTCCTCGGCACCCGACTTCAGAATTTCTGCGATTCTCTGCGATTTCATATCTTTCATTTTATCAATGCTCCTATTTATCAATGCTCCTATTCGTTCTTTTCGAATTTACAAAGATACCTATTATTTGCGATTTGACAAAAAAAAAGTACCTTTGCCTAACCTATATAAGAACACGCACGATGAAACGTACCATACTGCTGACGGCGGCGATCCTCTGCGCCGCAGGCATCCGGGCACAGGACCTCTACAATATCAAGGAGCCGCCCGCGACCGAGATTCTCTCGCGTCCGGTCGAAGCGGGACGCATCCAGCGCACCGAGGTCGTTCCCTACGACAAGCGCCACGACGCCGACGCCCGCAACCGCGCAGGCGTCGAAGCCTATATCGCCTACACCCCCGAAGCGTTCGCGGCCACGGACGACGCGGTGGCCGTCGGACAGGTGATAGACATTCCCTACGTCTGGACCGACGGCGTGGTGTACCTCCACCTCGAAAACGTCGGCACGGCCTATACGCTCACGGTCAACGACACCGAGGTCGCCGAGGTCGAAGACTCCTCGACGCCCGCCGAATTCGCGCTGACGCCCTACATCCGCGAAGGCAAGAACGCCGTCGTGCTGACTCTGCGCCGCAGCGCGGCCGATGCGCTCAACGCCGCCCCGGCGTCGCGCAAGGCATTCGAAAACAGCTACCTATACACCCAGAACAAACGCTCGATCCGCGACTTCGAAATCGCGCTCGTCCCCGACTCCACCCGCAAATTCGGCGTACTCGAACTGGCCATCGTCGCCCAGAACGCATTCAACTACGACGAACCCGTCACCGTGGGTTACGACATCTACTCGCCGCAGGGCAAGCTGCTCGACTTCAACATCCGCGAAGTCGTGATTCCGGGCCGCACGACCGACACGGTGCGCTTCAGCCCCTTCATTTACGGCACCAACGCCAACAAATGGGAACCGGGCGCCAAGAATCCGCCGCTCTACAAAGTCATGCTCTTCACGCGCCGCGACGGAGCTTACCGCGAATACATGCCGCTGAAGATCGGCTTCGGCAAGACCGAATTCACCGACGGCCGCATCACCCGCTTCGACAAGGAGATCAAACTCGTCAAAACCCGCTACAACGCCGCCGCAGACCGTAAAATCACCCTCGCGGAGCTGAAAAACCTCAAATCCAAGGGCAGCAACACCGTCTGCCCCGACTATCCGCAGCCGGCGTGGTTCTACGAACTTTGCGACGAACTCGGTCTTTACGTCATCGACCGGGCCAACATCAACGCTCCCGACAGGCGCGACGACCGCCGTGTGGGCGGCACGCCGTCGAACGATCCCGCGCTGGCCGACGAATACCTCGAACGGGTCAAGGCGATGTACTACCGCTCGCGCAACCACACCTGCGTCGTCGCCTTCGCGCTGGGCGGCGAATCGGGCAACGGTTACAACATGTACAAGGCTTACGAGTGGCTCAAGTCGGTCGAGAAATCGCGGCCGGTGATCTACACCGACGCCGACGGCGAATGGAATTCGGACCTGTAATCCGCTTTTTACGGCTCCGACCCCCGGCCGGGCTACGACGCCCCGCCCCCCTTTCGCGCAGCTCCGGCAAACGCTTCGACCGGCAACCAAGTCACGGTCCGGCATGCGGCGGCAGACTGCGGAAACGATTTACGAAAAGAAATGGTCATCGAACTGATAGTCATAGGCAAAACCGACTCGAAGGAGGTCGCGTCGCTGGTCGAAATGTACGCCCGGCGCGTAAACTTCTACTGCAAATTCGCGGTCACCGCCCTGCCCGACATCCGCAACACCAAGAACCTCAGCGTCAAACAGCAGCGCACGGCCGAAGGCGAAGCGATCCTGCGCCAGTTGTCGGACGGCGACTACGTCGTACTGCTCGACGAGCGGGGCGACGAAATGCGGTCGGTCGAATTCGCCTATTGGCTCCAGAAACGCATGAACAGCGGCGTGAAACGTCTGGTGCTGGTCATCGGCGGACCTTACGGATTCTCGGAGGAGGTCTACAAACGCTCCGACGCCCGTCTGTCCCTTTCGCGCATGACCTTTTCGCACCAGATCGTGCGGGCGATCTTCGCCGAGCAGATCTACCGCGCCTTCACCATTCTCAACAACGAACCCTATCACCACGAGTAAGCCGATGGAGCGCCGTCCCGCCATAGCCGTCGCAGCGCCCAACGTCCTGATGGGCGTCGGGATGAAATCCATTCTCGAAAAGATCATTCCCGCCGCCGACGTCGAACTTTTCGGCGACTTCGAATCCTTCACGGAAGCGGACCCGGAACGCTTCTTCCACTTCTTCGTGGCGGCGCAGCTCTTCGTCACGCACGGCAGTTTCTTCCGCGCCCGGCGCAGCAAAACGATCCTGCTTTGCAGCGGACAGCCCCAGCCTGCTTATGCGGACATGCACTGCATCGACGTCTGCACCAACGAGGAGGCGATCGTCCGCGACATCCTGCGCATGCACCACGGCGCGCACCGGTCCGAACACATCGTTCCCGGCGCGGTGCGTCCTGAAGCCGCGCCCCTTTCGGGCCGCGAAGCCGAGGTGCTGGCGCTGATCGCCCGCGGTTATATGAACAAACAGATCGCCAACAGCCTGCAAATCGGGCTTACGACCGTCATTTCGCACCGCCGCAACATCATGGAGAAGCTGGGTATCCGCTCGGTGGCGGGTCTGGCCATCTACGCCCTGACGGCCGGTTACGTCGATGCCGGCGAACTGTGAAGCCCCCTCCTCATAAATTAGGATTGCAGCTTCCGAAATAAATCCGTTACTTTGCATCCGAATCAAACGCTTTACCGTGCACCTCAGACAACTGACCATACCGCTTCTGACACTCCTTCCGCTCCTCGCGGCGGCCGGGGGAGCACAGACACCGGAACGGCATGCCGCGGCAACGGCGGCAGTCGCCGGCACGGCCGGGGAGGAACCGGCCGCGGCGGATACCGTGATCGTGGTGGACAAGGTGCAGGTGACGGCCATCAAGCAGGGCATGGTCCTGCGGTCGCAGCCCGTCGCGGCGACGATTGTCGGCAGCCGCGCCATCGAACGGGAGCGCATCGGCGCACTGAAACACCTCTCCCAGCAGGTCCCCAACTTCTTCGCCCCCGACTACGGCTCGCGCATGACCTCGTCGATCTACGTCCGGGGACTCGGTGCGCGCATCGACCAGCCGGTCATGGGACTCAATATCGACAACGTACCGGTTCTCAACAAGGACAATTACGACACGGAACTGGCCGACGCCGAACGCATCGAAGTACTCCGCGGACCGCAGAGCACGCTCTACGGCCGCAATACGATGGGCGGCGTAATCAACGTCTACACCCTCTCGCCGCTCTCGTACGAGGGCGTGCGCCTGAGCGCCGAATACGGCAGCGGCGACAGCTACAAGTTCCGCGCCTCGTCCTACTACAAACTCACGCCCGATCTGGGCATGGCCGTAACGGGTTATTATACCCACACGGGCGGATTCTTCGAGAATCTCGCCACGGGCGACAAATGCGACTGGGAACGGCTGGGCGGCGGACGCTGGAAAACCCAGTGGCGCAACCGCACGGGACTCCGCATCGACAATACGCTTTCGTTCTCGGTGCTCGAACAGGGCGGCTATCCCTATGCCTATGTCGGCGACGACATCATCGGCGACGACGGACGCCCCGTCGTCCGCCGCGGGGAAATCCGCTACAACGACCCCTGCTCCTACCGCCGCACCGCCCTGAGCGACGGACTCACGATCCGCTACGACGCCGGCAATTTCACCGTCGCCTCCATCACGTGCTACCAGTATTCCGACGACGAGATGATCCTCGATCAGGATTTCCTGCCCCTCTCGTATTTCACGCTCAGGCAGGCCCGTACCGAGCATAGCGTGACTGAGGACCTCGTCTTCCGTTCGCGCGGGGACAAAGCCTACCGCTGGCTGCTGGGGGCATTCGGATTCTACCGCCACGGCACGATGAACGCCCCGGTGCACTTCAAACAGACGGGCATCGAGGAGCTGATCCTCAAATACGCCAACGAAAACGACCAGAGCTACCGCTACAGCTGGGGGCTGAAGGACGGAACGGGCGGCGACGAGCTCTTTCTGGGGAGCGATTTCCGCATGCCTTCGGCTGGCGGCGCCCTCTACCACGAATCCAACTATACGCTGGGACGCTGGCGCTTCACCGCAGGATTGCGCTTCGACTTCGAGCACGCCCGCCTGCGTTACCGCAACTATACGGATACGTGGTACACCAAAACCCACATCAAAAACGAGACTGCCTACGAACGGCCAATAGACATCGACGACCGCAGCACATTGAAACAGACCTTTACCGAGCTGCTGCCCAAATTCTCGGTCATGTACTCCTTCGACGAGACGCGCAACCTCTACCTGACCATCGCCAAGGGCTACAAGTCGGGCGGCTTCAACACCCAGATATTTTCCGACGTCCTCCAGCAGAAGATGATGAACCGCATGGGCATCGGCGAAGTGTACGACGTGCAGCGGGGCGTCGCCTACAAACCCGAATACAGCTGGAACTACGAGATCGGCGGGCATTTCTCGTGCATGGAGGGCGCGGTCCGGGGCGATTTCGCACTGTTCTACATCGACTGCCGCGACCAGCAGCTCACCGTCTTTCCGCCGGGACAGACCACCGGCCGCATGATGACCAACGCCGGGCGCACGCGCAGTCTCGGAGCCGAAGCGGCCGTTCAGATTTCGCCGTGGCGCACCTTCGACATCAACCTCGCGTACGGCTACACCGACGCCCGGTTTGTCCGGTACGAAACGACCGTAAAGAACGACGACGGCGATCCCGTGCGCATCAGCTACAAGGACAACCGCATCCCCTACGCCCCGCAGCTCACCCTTTCGGCCGGAGCCGCATGGACCGTCCCGACCGGCGTGAAATGGCTCGGCGATCTGGTGTTTCAGGCCGGCGTCCGCTGCGCGGGCCGCATCTGGTGGAACGAAGAAAATACGCTTTCACAACCTTTCTACGCGCTTACGGACGCTTCGGTACGCTTCGAACACGCCCGCTACTCGCTCAGCGTCTGGGGCCGCAACCTCACCGACGCCGGTTACGACGTATTCTATTTCAAATCGATCGGCAACGAGTTCGTCCAGCGCGGACGCCCCCGCACATTCGGCATCACACTGAACATTAACTTATAAAACGGATAACGCAACATGAAAAAATTACTATTCCTCCTGCTGGCTGCCGCAACCGTCACCGCCTGCGACAACGACGACGAAAACTTCAATCCCGACTCAGGGTCATATACCTGCACACTGAAAGTCACCGACACGGCAGGCGACGTGACAAACCAGACTTCGGGCGTAATCTGCAACCTTACCGAACAGCCGGACAAGAGCGTTGCGCTGACGATGAAGAATGTAAAATTCACCGACAACCCGCGTGAACCGGTAAAGACCATCGTATTTCCCAAACTATCACGCCACAACGACGACGGATCGACGATTTTCGAAAGCACAGGCGCAATCATCCCCGAAATCGACGATGCCCCTTACGAAGACTACGTAATTTCGAATTTCGCATGCGAAGTGACCGACAACGCAGAAAAATTCCACTTGGTCTTCACTTGCACCAACCCCACCTATCACCTGAACCACACAGCTGAATTCAACGGAACACTTATCAAATAAGAACATGAAACCCGAATACAGACCTTTCGTAGACGAGCTTATCGAGCTTTGCATCAAAGAAGACATCGGCGACGGCGACCACACGTCGCTTTCGTGCATCCCGGCCGGCGAACACGGCCGCATGCGCCTGCTTTGCAAGCAGGAAGGCATCATCGCCGGCATCGAAATCGCCCGGATCGTATTCGACCGTCTCGACCCCGACATGCACTTCGAGCAGGTGCTTCACGACGGCGACCGCGTAAAACCCGGCGACGTGGCGTTTTACGTATCGGGCCGCCTGCGTTCGCTGCTGCAGGCCGAGCGCATCATCCTCAACATCATGCAGCGCATGAGCGGCGTAGCGACGCAGACCGCCGTTTACGTCGCGCGGCTCGAAGGACTGCACACCAAAGTCCTCGACACCCGCAAGACCACGCCCGGCATGCGCGTACTGGACAAGATGGCCGTGAAGATCGGCGGCGGTGAAAACCACCGCATGGGTCTTTTCGACATGATCCTGCTGAAAGACAACCACATCGACTTTGCCGGCGGCATCCGCAAGGCGATCTGCGGCGCCCGCGAATACCTCAAGGCCAAGGGCAAGGATATTCCGATCGAATGCGAGGTGCGTTCGCTGGAGGACATCGACGAAGTCTTCGCCGCAGGCGGCGCGGACCGCATCATGTTCGACAACTTCACGCCCGCCATGACACGCGAAGCGGTGAAGAAGGTCGCCGGACGCTGCGAGACCGAATCCAGCGGCGGCATCACGCTCGACACGATGCGCGACTACGCCGAGTGCGGCGTCGATTTCATCTCGGTCGGCGCGCTGACGCACCAGATCAAGTCGCTCGACATGTCGCTCAAAGCCTGCGAATAGCCCGCGCACGAACCGCGCACGAAAACACCCCGGAACATGAAACGCCTGCTGCACACCCCCACGGCCATGCTGCTACGGCGCATTGCACTGCTTTACGCGGTGCTGATGCTCTGCCGCGTGATTTTCTATCTCTACAACGCGCAGCTGCTGGGACCGCTGAGCTGGGGAGAGCTGGGGCAGCTGCTGGCGGGTTCACTCAAATTCGACACCGCGTCGGTCGTCTACGCCGACGGGGTGTTCGTATTGCTCTCGCTGCTGCCTCTGCACGCGCGCGAACGCAAGTGGTACCGCCGTCTGCTGTTCTGGTACTACGCCGTCGTAAACGCCGTGCTGGTCGTGGCGGTCAATATGGCCGACTGCGTCTATTTCCGCTACACGCAGAAGCGGTTCACCGCCGATGAAATCTTCTTCGCCGACAACGGCAACTCGTTGCAGCTGGTCGGCAAATTCATGGCCGAAAACTGGTATCTGGTCATCGCAGCGGCGGCCCTGACCGCCCTGCTCGTGTGGGGCTACGGCCGCAAGATACGCGAGGAGAGCCTCCTGAGCCGGGGCTGGGGCTACTATGCGGGCGGCACGGCGATTTTCGTCGTCGCAGCCGGACTCTGCATCGCCGGCATGCGCGGCGGCATGACCCGCATGACGCGGCCGATCACCCTCTCCAACGCCACGCTCTACACTGCGGACAGCGGCAAGGCCAACCTGATTCTGAGCAATCCGTTCTGCATCCTGCGCACCATCGGCAGTGCGGGCGGCGTCAGCTATAAAAAATTCTTCCCGCCCGAAGAGCTGCCGCGCCGCTTCACACCGGTCCATCAGCCGGCGGACAGCACGGCCGTAAACCTCGCGGGCCGCAACGTCGTGATTTTCATTATGGAGAGCATGTCGGCCGAACATTCGGCGCACCTGATGCCCGAAATCTATGCCGACCGAAAGACCAAAGGTTTCACGCCGTTCCTCGACTCGCTGATGCGCAGCGGGTTGTGCTTCAAACGGATGTATGCCAACGGCACCCGCTCGATTCAGGCCATGCCTTCGGTGCTGGGCAGCATCCCGTCGTTCAAGACGCCGTTCGTGCTGATGCCGCAGTCGTTGGGCGAAAGCCGGCAGCTGCCGGCCATCCTGCGCGACAAAGGTTACGCCACGGCGTTTTTCTGCGGTTCGGAGCGCGGCTCGATGGGTTTCGGCGCCTATGCCCGTTCGGCCGGCGTGGAGCGGCTCGTCAGCCGCGAGGATTACGAAGCCCGGCACGGCAAAGAGGATTTCGACGGCTACTGGGGCATCTGGGACGAACCGTTCCTGCAATTCATGGGCGAGGAGCTTTCCGAAACTCCGGAACCCTTCTTCGCCACGCTCTTCACCCTCTCGTCGCACCATCCGTTCGTCGTACCCGCCCGATACGTAAACACGCTGCCCGACGGCTACACCAAAATCCACAAGGGCGTGGCTTACGACGACAATGCATTCCGCCTCTTTTTCGAACGTTTCGGCCGCGAAGAGTGGTTCCGCCGCACGGTTTTTGTATTCGTGGCCGATCATGTATCGTCCGAAAAATTCGCACCCGTGACCCGCACCTACCCCGGCAACTACCACATCATAGGCTTCATGTACACGCCCGACGGCGCGCTGCGGGGCGAGGTCGGCGACGTAGTGCAGCAGCTCGACATCATGCCCACGGTGCTGGGTCTCGTGGGCAGCGAGGAACCTTATTTCGCCTTCGGACGCGACGTGCTGAACGAGCCTGAGCGGCCACGCTGGTCGGTGTCGTACGACGGGAAGTTCCGCGCGCTGACCGGCGAAGGCGCCGTCGTGCTCGACGATTCGGGAGCGCAGGTTCAGGAGTGCCCGGTCACCCCCGCCGCCGACAGCCTGATGCAGTCGTTCCGGGCGCTGATCCAGCAGTATTACAGCCATATCGAACGCAAGAGTTACACCCCCAATGATTGAATTCAAACCCGTACGCCTCGAAGACAAACAGATCATCGAGCGCCATACCATGCCTTCGGGCATCCTCAACTGCGACCTCGCATTCGCCAACATGTACTGCTGGCAGGCAATGTACCATAGCGCATGGGCCGTGATCGACGGCTTTCTGGTCATCCGCTTCCACATCGGCGGCGGCGAGAAGATCGGCTACATGCAGCCCGTCGGCGAGGGCGATTTCGCGGGCATCATCCCCGCCCTGCGCGAAGACGCCCACGCCCACGGGCAGCGTCTGCGCCTGATCGGCCTGACGGACGAAGGCCGCGAGATGATCCGCAACATGCACGCGGGACTTTTCGCATTCGAATCGGACCGCGCACTGGAAGACTACGTCTACAACGCCGAAGACCTGCGCAACCTGACGGGACGCCGCTACCAGCCCAAGCGCAACCACATCAACCGCTTCATGTCCGAATACCCCGACTTCCGGTACGAGAATCTGACGCGCGACCGTTTCGCGGAGTGCATGCAGCTCGAACGCGAATGGCGCCGGGCGCACGAGGGACACACCTCGGAACTCTGCGCCGAACAGCGGGCCATGCAGCGGGCCTTCGACCACTTCGAGGAGCTGGAAATGCTGGGCGGCTGCATCTACGTCGGTGACAAGCTGGTCGCCTTTACGTTCGGCTCGGCGGTCAACGACCACACGTTCGACACCCACGTCGAAAAGGCCGACACGGATTACGACGGAGCCTTCACGATCATCAACAAACTCTTCGCCGAGCATCTGCCCGAACGCTTCACGCTGATCAACCGCGAGGAGGACCTCGGCATCGACGGTCTGCGCCAGTCGAAACTCTCCTACCACCCCGCCGTCATCCAGCACAAATTCACGGCCATACACCTGCACCCCGACGAAATCGCCTGCAAAGAGTTGTGGACCGCGGCCTTCGGCGACGACGAACAGTTCATCGACTCGTTCCTGATACGCTACTACAGCCGCAGCCGCATGCTCACGGCCGAATACGAAGGCCGCACGGCGGCGATGCTCCACCTGCTGCCGTTCGAAAGCCAGCTGGGCCGCACGACCTATATCTACGGCGTGGCGACGGCTCCCGAATTCCGCCGCCGGGGGCTGGCCGGCAAGCTGATGGGCGAAGCGATGCGGCTGATCGCCGATCGCGGCGACGACGCGGCACTGCTGATCCCCAGCGAGGAATGGCTGCGCGGATTCTACGCCCCATACGGATTCTCCGGCGCAATTCCCGTAACCTTCGCTTCGCCGGACGGCTTCGACTTCGGCACGGGCGATCCGTCGAAGGACCTTGCGATGGTCTGGCGCCGCGATGCCTCGGCCCCGATGCCCGAAACGCTGCAATGCAGTTACTATAAGAAAAAATAGTGCATCCGGAGCAGATTCCGACAACGGCTCTTACAATAAAAAGGGAACTGTCCTTGCAGACAGTTCCCTTCATGTTTACGGTCGGGGCAAACGGCCAGTCCCCTTATTTCAGATCTGCCGAACCATTACCGCCGGCAGTCCAGTCCGGGACCTGCACGCCGGAGACCGATATCTCCGTTCCCGTTATGTTTATCGTAATGTTATAATTCGCGCCGGCATCCAATTTGGCAATATCCTTGACTGCGATATTCTGATACGCAGTCCCGTCGAGCGTACAATCGAGTGTCAACGAAGCTGCAGCTTTGGGAAGGACCAATGCCGTAACGGCATTCGGACTCGTAAAGTCAGTAGCCGTACTGACCACCGTCAGGTCGGCATCCGTAACAGTCGAATAAGAACCGTTTGAAATATCTATTGTCGAGACTCCGGGAGTTCCCTTGACCACGAGCGACGAAAGACTCGGCGCACTGAACGGGTAGTTCGTGGCATTCAACGTAAACGTCAGTTTTGCAAAAGCGTGTTTCAGAGTCAATGCCAGATCCGTGCACTTACCTGAATTCACCTCCGTATTCTCCTGATATACAAAATCGACGGCCGCAGTTGTATTCCCCGGATTCAGCGTAAAGACATTGGGAGCAGCCTCGGCATCGGGTTCGATGCCGACCGGAGCCCAAGCGACCATATTCCGGGAAGATTTCAACAAATAAATCGCGGGAGAAATCGAATAGCCGCTGCCAACCGTATATTTAACTTCCTGATTATTTACAGCCGTGGAATAAGCATCATTGGTGTCGAGATTGATTTTGAACGAGGCATTGAGCGGAGTCGGATCGCCTGCCGCACGGGTTTCCAGAGCTGCAGTAACAACCGACTGGAATCCTAATGCTGCGCTTTCAGGCTGGGGGGGGGTAACTTCATCCTGCTTGTCACACGAAGTAAAAAAGGCCGCAGCCATCGCTGTCGCTGCAAGGGCAGCAACCAAATAAAAACGTTTCATTGTTGAGATTTTTTTAAATTAGTGTACGTATTTTCCGGACGGTCTGCAACTCGCAGGACGAATTAAGCGGGCAATCCTTATTGTTCTATCAAAAAAGGTCGCAATTATTCACACCGATCCGAATTGTTTAATTTCGCACACACAATTTCGTTCATTGTGACATTCGAAGGTAAGCATAATCCCCTGCAGATGTACCTCAAGAACCGCTAAAGCCCAGCAAAAGGACTTTTTTGTATACCAAGTCGCACTACAACGGACAGCCCGTGGACGCAAATGTATACCAACACCAGCAAAAAGGATAAAGACAGCACGCAAAACCCAGCGAAAGCCGTCCGCCGCCGCACACGGCACACGGCACACAGCACACGACACCAATCCCTGCGCAGCGGCACGGAGATAACGGCAAAGGCAAGACGCAGTTTGTCCCGCAGGAAAACAAATGCCCCGAAGCTTTCGCTTCGGGGCATTTCGGTCCGGCCACGGACCCTATCTTATCGGAATGCTTGTCCCAAACCGGGAAAACCCGATTCAGGCATTCATCATCTATTTCCGGCCCATCCGCCGCAGAAAACACTCGATCGTATTCTCCATCAGGCAGCAAATCGTCATCGGCCCCACACCGCCCGGCACGGGGGTGATGACCGAAGCCTTCGGCTCGACTGCGGCGAAATCGACGTCGCCGCACAACTTCCCGGTCTCAGGATCGCGGTTTACACCCACGTCGATCACCACGGCGCCTTCACGCACCATGTCGGCCGTTACGAATTTCGGCCGGCCGATCGCCACGACCAGAATATCGGCCCGGCGTGTCACCTCCGGCAGATTGCGCGTGCGGCTGTGCGTCATCGTCACCGTAGCATTCTCATCCAGCAGCAGTTTCGACACGGGAAGCCCCACGATATTGCTGCGGCCGATCACCACGGCCTCCTTGCCCGCAATCCCGACGCCTGCGGCCTTCAGCATCTTGATGATGCCCTTCGGCGTGCAGGGGAGCGTGCAGGGCTGTTTCTGCCACAAAGCCGCCACGTTCAGGGGATGAAAGCCGTCCACGTCCTTGGCCTTGTCGATCGCCTCGATCACCTTGTCCTCGTCGATATGTTTCGGCAGGGGCAGTTGCACCAGAATACCGTCCACCTCCGCGTCGGCATTCAATTCGGCGATAATGCCGAGCAGCTCCGCTTCCGAAATCGTCTCCGGCTTGCGGATCGTCGTGTTGCGAATCCCCACCTCGGCCGACGCCTTGGCCTTACCCGTCACATACGACACGCTGCCGGGGTCTTCACCCACCAGAATCACGACCAGATGGGGCACCCGGCCGTATTTTTCGCCGAACGTCGCCACCTCGGCGGCCATCTCGGCCTTAAGTTTCGCTGAAAGTTCTTTTCCGCTGATTATCATATTTTCCAACTATTTTTCAAATGCCCAGTGTCCGATATCGGTCCTGTAAAAAAGATTGTCGCATCCGATCTGCACCACGTCCTTCAACGCATTCGCACGGGCTTCGGCCAGCGTCGCCCCCTTGCCTACGACGAACAGCACACGGCCGCCCGCCGTCAGAATACGGCCGCCGTCGGCCTTCGTACCCATATGGTACACAGCGCTTCCGACCCGGTCGAGTCCCTTGATCTCGTGTCCCTTCTCATAGGAGCCGGGATAGCCCTTCGAGGCCAGTACGACGCCCAGCGTCGCGAAATCATGCCATTCGAGCCGCGTATCCGCTCCGTCGGTCACGGCGCAGAAGATATCGACGATATCGCTCTTCAGGCGCGGCAGCACGACCTCGGTTTCGGGATCGCCGAAACGAGCGTTGAACTCGATCACCTTGATCCCCTGCGGAGTCTTCATCAGACCGCCGTACAGCACCCCTTCGAACGGACACCCTTCGGCGACCATCGCATCGGCCGTCGGCTGCAGGATCCTTTCGAGCGCATACCGCTCATCCTCCGCCGTAACGAACGGCAGCGGGGAATAGGCCCCCATACCGCCCGTGTTGGGCCCCTTGTCGCCGTCGAAGGCGCGCTTGTGGTCCTGCGCCAGCGCCATCGGCCACACCTTGCGGCCCGACACGAAGCACATGAACGAAAATTCGGGTCCCGTAAGGAAGTCCTCGACCACGACCTTGCCTTCGCCGAACTTGTCGTCGAGCAGCATGTCTTTCAGTGCGGCGTCGGCCTCTTCCAGCGTCTCGGCGATCACCACGCCCTTGCCGGCCGCCAGCCCGTCGTACTTCAACACCGCCGGAAGCGGACGCGAAGCCACGTAATCCAACGCTTCGGCATACTCCGTGAAAGCGCGGTACCCCGCCGTCGGAATAGCGTATTTGGCCATCAGGTCCTTGGCGAACTCCTTGCTCGATTCGATCCGCGCGGCGGCTTTCGTCGGGCCGAAGATCCGCAGCCCGGCGGCCTTGAACGCATCGACGACTCCCGCCGCCAGCGCCACCTCCGGCCCCACGACCGTAAGGCCGATTTCGTTGGCCGCTGCGAAGTCGCGCAGTCTCTCCACCTCGGTCTCCTTGATCGCCACGCACTCGGCCTGCGCCGCAATGCCCGCATTGCCGGGGGCGCACCAGATTTTCTCCACCTGCGCCGAGCGTGCGAGGGCGTCTACGATCGCATGTTCACGGCCGCCGCCGCCTATTACCAGAACTTTCATATCCGTTTATTTTATCCGTTCTTTCAAAGAAATTTCAAAAATATCCATGTTTTTTCACAGATGAATCAAGCGACAAACCTGACAATCTTTATCCAAAGTCCCCCTTTTCAAAGGGGGATTCAGGAGGATTATCAATATAGTTCGCCGCATGGTCAAGCACTAAAGCTCTGCTAGTGCTTGAAATGCCTTTCGCCCGTAAATACCATGGCGATGCCCTTCTCGTCGGCCTTCTTGACCGAATCTTCGTCGCGCACCGAACCGCCCGGCTGCACGATCGCCGTCACGCCGTATTCGGCGGCCAGCGTCACGCAGTCGTCGAAGGGGAAGAAGCCGTCCGAAGCCAGCACCAGCCCTTCGGTAACGCCCGCGGCATGCGCCTGTTTGAGGGCGATCTCGGCCGAACCGATGCGGTTCATCTGGCCTGCGCCGACGCCCAGCGTCCGGCCGTCCTTCACGACCACGATGGCGTTCGACTTCACATGCTTGACGATATGCCAGCCGAAGTTCATGTCGTCCATCTGCTCCGCTGCGGGTTTCGCCGCCGTCACGCACATATCGGCCGTCACGCTCTTCGTCTCCACGTCGAGGTCCTGCACCAACAGACCGCCGTTCACGCTGACATACTGCTTCTGTCCGACGGCGCCCTGCTCCATATCGACCTCCAGCAGCCGCAGGTTTTTCTTCGTGCAAAGCACTTCGAGCGCGCCCTCGTCGAATTTGGGAGCCATGATGATTTCGAGGAAAATCGGCTTCATCAACTCGGCCGCCTCCTTCGTAACGGTGCGGTTCGTCGCCACGATACCGCCGAAAATCGACACCTTGTCGGCTTCATAGGCCTTGGTCCACGCCTCCACGACATCCTTTCCTACCGCCGCGCCGCAGGGATTCATATGCTTCAGACCCACGCAGAAGGGCTTGTCGAACTCACGCACGATGCACAGCGCGGCGTTGGCATCCTGGATATTGTTGTACGACAACTCCTTGCCGTTGAGCTGCTTGGCAAAAGCCAGCGAATAGGGAACCTTTTTCTCCTCGCGGTAGAATCGGGCCGACTGGTGCGGGTTCTCGCCGTAACGCAGCGACTGCACGAGGTCGAATTCGAGAAACAGCTTCTCATTGAGTCCGGCCTGCGCACGCATGTAGGTCGCGATCATCGAATCGTACTCGGCGGTATGGGTATAGGCCTTGGCCGAAAGCTTCAGGCGCGTAACCTTCTCGGTATTGCCGCCGGCGCGGATTTCGTCGAGAATCTGCGCATAGTCCGCAGGGTCGCAGACCACCGTCACGTCGGCCCAGTTCTTGGCCGCCGAACGCAGCATCGAGGGACCGCCGATATCGATATTCTCGATGGCGTCCTCCATCTTCACGTCGGGCTTCGAGATCGTCTCCCGGAACGGATAGAGGTTCACGCAGACCATGTCGATAAACTCGATCTTGTTCTCCTTCAGCGCTTTCAGGTGTTCGGGATCGTCGCGGCGGGCCAGCAGGCCGCCGTGCACGTTGGGGTGCAGGGTCTTGACGCGGCCGTCGCAGATTTCGGGAAATCCCGTCACGTCGCTGATGTTGATAACCTCGACACCGCTGTCGGCCAGCAGTTTCATCGTGCCGCCCGTGGCGATCACCTCCCAGCCCAAGGCACGCAGGCCCTTGGCGAAATCAACGACACCCGTTTTGTCGCTGACACTTATCAATGCTCTCATCTGTTACTATTTTATTTCGATATTTTCCGAATGAAAATTACTGTAATACCTGCCTTCCACGGCCGTAAACCGCAGTACGCTGTAGTCCGGATCGTCCACGCTCTGCGGATAATACTCCGTATCGCCCTCGCGCCAGATCAGCCGCCGGCTGGCAGCGTCCTCCAGCACCTCCATCGTCCCGCGGAGCATCAGCCCCTCGAAAGAAGCCCCGTCGCAGAAATAGACGGCCGCCTTGGGATTGCGGCGGTATTGCGCCGCACGCATCGACGAGGTGTTGGTCGTAAAGTAGAAGACCTCAAGCCCCTCCCGTACGCGCGGTGCGAGCATGGCCTTCATATTGGGGAAACCCTCGGCATCGACCGAGCCGATAAAGGCGACGGCCTGCCGGTCGACGAGCGATTCGAGCGTATTGAATGCGACACTCATGGATCGAGCAGTTTTTTTATCGTTTCTACGTAAAGCGGATATTCCACCGCATGAATCCGGGCTTCCAGCTCTTCGATGTCATCACCGTCGTACTCGAAGGCCCGCTGGGCGATGATCCGTCCGCCGTCGAGCGACGCATCGACATAGTGGATCGTCACCCCGAACACCTTGACGCCGTATTCCATCGCCTGTTCGATGGCATGCGCTCCGCGGAACGCCGGCAGCAGCGAGGGATGGATATTGACGATCCGTCCTCCGTAAGCCTCCAGCAACACGTCACCGACGATGCGCATATACCCCGCCAGACAAACCAGTTCCACGCCCGCGGCATCGAGCAGCCGCACGATTTCACGTTCGTAATCGGCCTTCGAAGCGTACTCCTTCGGCGCGAAGACAAACGTTTCGACACCGTGCGCGGCAGCGCGTTCGACAACCCGCGCTCCGGGTTTGTCGCAAACCATGAGCACCACCTCGCCCCCGGTCACGCCCTGCTCGCAGGCCGAGACGATGGCTTCGAAGTTGGTGCCGCTGCCGCTGGCGAAGACTGCGAGGCGTCGCACGGCCTTAGCGGATTACGACACCTTCGGCGTCGGTTACACGTCCTATCACCGAGGCCTTTTCGCCCTGCGCGGTCAGGATGCCGATGGCCTTGTCCGCCTCCGACGCATCGAGGGCGATGACCATGCCGATACCCATGTTGAAGATGTTGAACATCTCGCGGTGCGCCACCTTGCCGTACTTTTCGAGGAAGCGGAACACGGGCAGAATCTCCCATGCGCCCTCATCGATTTCGAGTCCCTGCCCGTCGTGCAGGATGCGGGGAATATTCTCGTCGAATCCGCCGCCCGTGATGTGGCTGATGCCGTGTACGTCGCAGTTGCGGATCACCTCCAACACCTGCTTGACATAGATTTTGGTCGGAGTCAGCAGCACCTCGCCCAGCAGTTTGTTCGACAGTTCGGGATATACCTCGTGCAGGTCGAAGCAGTTGTCGGCGACGATCTTGCGCACAAGGCTGAAACCGTTGGAGTGCACGCCGCTCGACGCGATGCCGACCAGCACGTCGCCCGCCTTGACCTTCGAGCCGTCGATCAGTTTCGACTTCTCGACCACGCCGACCGTAAAGCCCGCGATGTCATACTCGCCCTGCGCATACATGCCCGGCATCTCGGCCGTCTCGCCGCCCACCAGCGCGCAGCCGGCCTGACGGCAGCCTTCGGCCACGCCGCTGACGATGGCTTCGATCTTCTTCGGCTCGTTGTGGCCCACGGCCACGTAATCGAGGAACACCAGCGGTTCCGCGCCCTGCGCCAGCACGTCGTTCACGCACATGGCCACGGCATCGACGCCGATCGTGTCGTGCTTGTCCATCTCGAACGCCAGCTTGAGCTTGGTGCCCACGCCGTCGGTGCCGCTCACCAGCACCGGCTCCTTCACGTTCAGCGCCGAAAGGTCGAACATGCCGCCGAAGGCGCCGATATTGCCCATCACGCCCAAACGCGAGGTCGACGCGACGTGCTTCTTGATACGCCGCACCACTTCGTATCCGGCTTCGAGGTTTACGCCGGCCTTCTCATAACTCTGTGCCATTATAGTCTACTTGAATGGTTTACTTAACATTTTACATCTTTGTTCGCCTCATCGACCGACTGGTACAGCGCCGTGGGATACTCGCCCGTGAAGCAGGCCATGCAAAGCTCCTTGCGGTTGCCGGCCTTGAGCAGCGCGCCGGGCGTCAGGAACGCCAGCGAATCGGCGCAAATCTCCTCGCGTACGCCTTCGAGGTCCTTGCGGGCCGAAATCAGCTCGTCGCGCGTCGAAGTGTCCACGCCGTAAAAACACGGATGTGTCATCTGCGGACTGGCGATGCGCACATGCACCTCCGTCGCCCCGGCCTCCTTGAGCATCGTGACGATGCGGCGCGAAGTGGTGCCGCGCACGATCGAGTCGTCCACCAGCACGACGCGCTTGCCCTTGACGATGCTGCGCACGGCCGAAAGCTTCATCCGCACACCCTTCTCGCGCAGCTCCTGCGAGGGCTGGATAAACGTACGGCCGATATACTTGTTCTTGATGAGTCCCATTTCGTACGGCAGGCCGCTCGCTTCGGCGTAGCCCATCGCTGCGCTGAGGCTCGAATCGGGAACACCGACCACGATATCCGCATCGGCCGGCGACTCCTTGAAGAGCAGACGCCCCGACTCCTTGCGGTAGGCGTGGACGTTGCAGCCGTCGATGTCGCTGTCCGGACGGGCGAAGTAGATATACTCCATCGAGCACATCTCGCAGCGCTTGTACATCGAGTAGTCGCGGCTGCGGATACCCTGCCTGTCGATCGTCACGATCTCGCCCGGCTCGACGTCGCGCACGAACTCGGCACCCAGCACGTCGAACGCGCAGGTTTCGCTCGACACGACATAGCCGTCGCCCAGCCGGCCGATGGCCAGCGGACGCAGGCCGTATTTGTCCCGGCAGGCGTAAATGCGGTTGGCGGTCATGATCAGGAACGCGAACGCCCCCTCCAGCATGTTCAGCGCATCGATGATCGAAAAGATGCGCGGCCGGTCGTGGTAGCGGGTCTCCTTCTTGATCAGGTGGGCCAGAATCTCGCTGTCCGACGTGGACTGGAACAGGCTGCCCTTGTTCTCCAGATACTCGCGCAACAGGGCCGAATTGACGATGTTGCCGTTGTGGGCCAGCGCGAAATCGCCCGTGTTGTGACGGAACAGAAACGGCTGCACGTTCTCGATGCCGCCGCCTCCGGCGGTCGTATAGCGCACATGGCCGATGGCCGTATTTCCCTTGAGCGTCGCCAGTTTCGCCTCGTCGAACACCTCGGTCACCAGTCCGCTGCCCTTGATGCGGCGGAAAATTCCCCCTTCGTCGACGGCCACGATACCCGCGCCCTCCTGTCCGCGGTGCTGCAGTGCATGCAGGCCGTAATAGCTCAGCGATGCAGCGTCGGGCACCCCGAAGACGCCGAACACACCGCACTCCTCATGCAACTCCCGGTCGCTAATCTGCCGCATCGCCATTACTCCACGATTTTCTGCAGACGGGCAAGAATCTCCTCGTAAGCCTCGCGCACCTTGCCCAGATCGCGGCGGAAACGGTCCTTATCGAGTTTCTCGTTGGTGGACATGTCCCACAGACGGCAGGTGTCGGGCGACACCTCGTCGGCGAGGACGATCTCGCCGTCCGACGTGCGGCCGAACTCGATCTTGAAGTCCACGAGGTTGATGTTCATCTTGGCGAACATGTTCCGCAGCACTTCGTTGATGCGCGAAGTCATGGCGTAAATCAGATCCAGCTCGTCGTAGGTCACGGCGCCCAGCGCTACGGCGTGGTGGTCGTTGATCAGCGGGTCGCCCAGTTCGTCCTTCTTGTAGCAGATGTCGTAAATGGTGTTCGACGGCTGCGTGCCCTCCTCGATGCCCAGACGCTGGGCCATCGAGCCTGCGATGATGTTGCGCACGATCACCTCCAGCGGAATGATCGTCACCTTGCGGCAGATCTGGTCGCGGTCGTTGATCGTCTCGATGTAGTGCGTCTTGATGCCCGCCTTCTGAAGCTCTTTGAAAATCAGGGTCGAGATGGCGTTGTTCAGCACGCCCTTGTTCTCGATCGTAGCCTTCTTGATGTTGTTGAAAGCCGTCGCCGCATCCTTGTAGTGAATGATGATCTTTTCGGGATCGTCGGTGCGGAAAACCTGTTTTGCCTTGCCCTCGTAGAGCATTTCGAGCTGTTTCATGATGTTTGTGTTTTTTAAGTTTATTTGTTGATTCGTTCTATTTCATATCAAAGTCCACCAGAATCGGACGGTGGTCCGAGGGGTGGTAGAAGTTCGACAACTTGCCCGGATCGCGCACCGGCTCGGTGAAGTCGTCCGCAATCACCTCGGCACGGGTGATCCGTTCGCAGAGCGGCGGCGTGCAGTAGACGAAGTCGATGCGGCTCTGCCCGTGGGTCGTGGTATGGAATTCGCCGGGGTGCTTCTCCGCGATCACGTCGACATAGGGCGTATGCTCCGCGATATAATCATGCACCAGCAGGCGCGTGTCGTCGTCGGGATAGTTGTAAACCCGGTTGTCGAGGCGCGAGCGCGAATTGAAGTCGCCCATCATCATCCACAACTGCTGTCCGGCGTCGGACTGCGTAGCGATCGTATGCGAGCAGATATACTCGATCTCCATGCGCCGGTAACGGTCACCGCCGTGTTCGGCCCTGCTGGCGTCGCGGTCCACGGCCTGAAAGGCATACGCCTGCGGCCACGTATGGAGCGTCACGATATTGACCGGCCTGCCGTTCTTCACGATCCGGGCCCAGCCCGCGCCGTGCGAAACGATGCTGTCGGGAGCTTGGCCGACGATCCGCTGCACGTTCTCGATCGGATACTTCGACGTAACGACCTGCGGGAAATTGTCGCGGTGGCCGCCCACATACCAGTATTTATGACCGTAACGGGCCGCCAGTTCGCCCCAGTTAGCCGTCAGGTAGCGATCGACGGAATCCATCCTCTCCGCCGTACCCGACTTATAGATCGACTGGGCCTCGCACCACACGCATACGTCGGGATCGTAGCCTTTGACCCACGCCACGAAATTGTCGTAGCCGTTGCTCTGGTCCGACCACATGCCGTTCTGAATATTCCAATAGAGCAGACGCATGTCGTCCGTCCGCTCGCCGCATCCTGCGCTCAGCGCCGCCGCAAAAAGCAGGAGCGCCGCAAAACGATAAAAAGAGGTCTTCATAGGCATATGGTTTCGGTTTACACTATTTCGATTTGCGGAAATACTCGACGGCATTGCGGAACAGCGCCTGCTCCTTGTTGCCGGCGATATTCTTGAAAAGGTTCTTCCCGTAACGCTCCGTATGGCCCATCTTGCCCAGAATCCGGCCGTCGCGCGATACGATGCCTTCGATGGCGTACGACGAGCCGTTGGGGTTGTAGGGCGCCTCGGCCGTCACGCGGCCTTCGGCATCGACGTACTGGAAGGCCACCTGCCCGTTGGCGAAAAGCTCCTTGGCCAGCTCCTCGCTGACGACGAACTTGCCCTCGCCGTGGCTGACGGCGATCGAGTGCACCTCGCCCAGTTCGAAGCCCGCGAGCCACGGGGAGTTGAGCGTCGAGACGCGCGTCGAGACGATCTGCGAGATATGCCGGTTGACGTCGTTGCGGAACAGCGTCGGGGAATCCTTCGTCACCATGCCCAAACGGCCGTACGGCAGCAGTCCCGACTTGACCAGCGCCTGAAAACCGTTGCAGATGCCGAGGATAAGGCCGCCGCGGTCAAGCAACGCGTGAATTTCCTCGCGTATATCCTTGTTGTTAAGTACGTTCACGATAAACTTCGCGCTGCCGTCCGGCTCGTCGCCCGACGAGAAGCCGCCGCAAAGCACGAAAATATGGGCGCGGCGGATATGCTCCTTCATCTGGGCGATCGAGCGCAGGATGTCGTCGCCGCCCAGATTGCACAATACGCTGGTCGTCACCTCGGCTCCCGCGTTGCGGAACGCCTTGGCCGTATCGTAATCGCAGTTCGTGCCGGGGAATACGGGCAGGTAGGCCACCGGACGCTCGACGGCTTCGCCCTCATAGGCAAAGGTGCGGCGTTCGGGTTCGGCGCTCATCACGTCGGCACGGTTCTCGCCCTTGTCGGGGTAAACCGTCGTGAATTTCACGGTATTGGCTTCGTACAACCCGTCGAGCGGCATCCGTACGCCGTTCACGGTCAGGGCTTCGTCGGCGACGGTCGCACCCAGCAGTTCGGCCGCCGGGAAGTCCAGTTCGCCGTCGCTCTCCACGAGAATCGAACCGTAGGCGTATTCGTAAAGCCTGCTTTCGTCCGTCGTCACCTCGGCGCCGATCCGGTTGCCGAAAGCCATCTTCGCAAGGCCCTCGGCCACGCCGCCGAATCCGACGGACCATGCCGAAAGTATCTTCCCGCTCTCGATCTGCCCGCTCACGAAACCGAAGTTGGCCTTCAGCTGCGCCGTGTCGGGCATGTAATTCTCCTTCGGGGTATGGCGCACGAGGTAGATGCGGCTGCCGGCCTTCTTGAAGTCGGTCGAGATGACCGTTCCGGCGTCGACCGTCGTGATGCCGAAAGCCATCAGCATCGGCGGGACGTTGATATGCTGGAACGTGCCGCTCATCGAGTCCTTGCCGCCGATCGACGGGAGTCCCAGCTCGACCTGCATCTTCAGCGCGCCGAGCAGTGCGCCGAGAGGCTTGCCCCACGATTCGGGATTCTTGGTCATGCGCTCGAAATACTCCTGATACGAGTAACGCATCCTGTCGTAGCGCGCACCCGCCGCCACGACCTTCGCCGCAGCTTCCACCACGGCATAGGCCGCGCCGTGGTAGGGGCTCCACGAAGCGATGAAGGGATTGTAACCGAAGGCCATGATGCTGGCCGTGTCGGTGCAGCCGTCGGTCGGAAGCTTCTGCACCGAGACCTGCGTCTCACTGCCCTGCGTACGGCCGCCGAAGGGCATCAGTACGGTCGAGGCGCCGATCGTCGAGTCGAACATCTCGACAAGTCCCCGCTGGGAAACGACATTGTTATCTTTCAGGTTATTCTCAAAACGCGCGGCAAGCGTATCGCCGGCGATTTCACGTACGAACGGATTGCGGTTTTCCACCTCGCCGACCTTCGCTTCGGCATAATGCCGGGCGCCGGCGCTGTCGATGAACTCGCGCGAGAGGTCCACGACCTTGCGGTCCTTGTTGAACATCCGCATACGGGCCGTGTCGGTCACGTCGGCCACCTCGACGGCTTCGATATTCTCTTCGAGACAGTAGCGCATGAACGTCTCGACGTCCTTCGCTTCGACGACTACCGCCATGCGCTCCTGCGACTCGCTGATGGCCAGCTCCGTGGAGTTCAGGCCGCTGTACTTGGTCTTCACGCGGTCGAGGTAAATGTCCAGCCCGTCGGCCAGCTCGCCGATGGCGACGCTGACGCCGCCCGCGCCGAAGTCGTTCGATTTCTTGATGAGCCGCGTCACCTCCGGACGGCGGAACAGACGTTCGAGCTTGCGCTCCTCCGGAGCGTTGCCCTTCTGCACCTCGCTGCCGCAGGTCTCCAGCGACTTGGTGTTGTGTTCTTTCGACGATCCGGTAGCTCCGCCGATGCCGTCGCGGCCCGTACGGCCGCCCAGCATGATGATCTTGTCGCCCGGAGCGGGTTTCTCGCGGCGGACGTTCTCCGCCTTCACGGCGCCCACCACGGCGCCCACTTCGAGACGCTTGGCCACATAGCCGTCGTGGTACACCTCGCGTACGTGGGTCGTGGCCAGACCGATCTGGTTGCCGTAGCTCGAATAACCGGCCGCGGCCTTTTTCGAAATCACGCTCTGCGGGAGTTTGCCTTCGAGCGTGTCGCCCACCTTCTGGTAGATGTCGCCCGCCCCCGTCACGCGCATCGCCTGATAGACGTAGCTGCGGCCTGACAGCGGGTCGCGGATAGCGCCGCCCAGACAGGTCGAAGCGCCGCCGAACGGCTCGATCTCGGTCGGATGGTTGTGGGTTTCGTTCTTGAACTGCAGCAGCCACTTCTCGGTCCGGCCGTCCACGTCGACATCGACATAGACCGAGCAGGCGTTGTTTTCGTCGCTCACCTCCATATCGTCCAGCAGCCCCTTCTTGCGCAGGTAGCGGGCGCCGATCGTGGCCATGTCCATCAGGCAGATGCTCTTGTGTTCGCGGCCCAGCTCACGCCGGATGCGCAGGTAGAGGGCCAGCGAATCTTCGATTTCGTCCTTGACGAACGACTCCTCGACCGTAATTCCCTCCAGCTCGGTCGTGAAGGTCGTATGGCGGCAATGGTCGCTCCAATAGGTATCGAGGATGCGCAGTTCGGTTTCATAGGGATCGCGGCCCTCGGCGCGGAAATACTTCACCACCTCGCGCAGATCGTCGGCGTTCATCGCCAGTCCGTACTGCGCGCAGTAGGGCGCCAGCTCGGCGTCGGTCATCTTCGTGAAGCCTTCGAGCACGGCGACGGGCTTCACCTCGGCCTGCTCCATGTCGCTGAGTACGCTCAGGTCCTTTTCACGCGACTCGACGGCATTGATATAGTAGCGTTTGATCCGCGCGATCTCCTCGTCGGTCACCGCGCCGTCGAACAGCAGCAGCTTCGACGAACGGATGCGCACCTCGGCCGACGGGTCGATCAGCCGAACGCAGTCCACGGCCGACGCGGCGCGCTGGTCGAACTGGCCGGGAAGATACTCCACGGCGATATACTTCTGCCCCGCAAGGTCGCACGCATCGGTCACGCTGTCGGTCACCACTTCGCCGAAGACGCTGTAGCGGGTCTTTTCGAGCAATTCCTCCGAAAAGCCGAACAGATCGTAAACGTTCAGCAGCCGCAGTTCGCGGATATCGAGGTTCAGGTTGGCGTTCAGTTCCCGGCGCAGGCTTTCGGCCTCGACCCGGAAACGGGGATGTTTTTCAACAAAAATCCGGTAGTTTTTCATCCTATATCGTTTAATATTCTTCATTCGTTTCTGCGGTCCTTACCGACCGTTCCGCCGGTCTTCGTCCTCGCCGCCGCTTCCGGAAACTCCTCCCGTCCGCCTGCGGCGACGCATGCGGGACCGGCCCCGCTATTTCACAAACCGGTCGGCCCAGACGGCCCCGTATTCCGCCGGAGTCATGCCCACGAAGGTAATGTGTCCCATCTTGCGCTTCGGCCGGCTCTCGGTCTTGCCGTAGAGACGGACATGCACGCCCGGACGGTTTTCGGCGGCGATCGCTTCGGCCGCTTCGAGGTCCTGTCCCAAGATATTCTTCATCACGGTCGGCGCCACCAGCCGCGGCTCCTGCAGCGGCTCTCCCAAAAGGAAGCGCACCAACTCGCGGAACTGGTTGGTCGTACAGCCTTCGATCGTATAGTGTCCCGAATTGTGGGGGCGCGGCGCCATTTCGTTGAAGAAGAATTCGCGGCCCTTCACGAAAAACTCGATCGCCAGAATTCCCCGGTAACCGCACGTCAGCATAAACCGCTCGCCGGCGGCGATCATCCGTCCGCGCAGCTCGTCGTCCATCTCCTCCGCGGGCACGAAGCACAAATCGAGGATGCCGTCGCGGTGGATGTTGCGACCGATCGGAAAGGTGACGACATGGCTGCCGTCGGAGACCAGCACGACGCTGGCTTCGAAATCGAAGGGCACGAACTGCTCCAGAATACAGGGCACGGCGAGCATCGGCAAAGCCTTCTCGATGTCGGCCTCGGTCTTCAGCACCAGCTGTCCGTGACCGTCGTACCCCAGCGTCCGGGTCTTCAGCACGGCGGGCAGGCCGATCTTCGCCACGGCGGCACGCAGCGACGCTTCGTCGTCCGCGGCGGCGTATTCGGGCGTCGCCAGCCCGCCGGCACGGGCGTTGTCCTTCTCGCGCAGGCGGTCCTGCGAATCGTACAACGGACGGAAGCCCTGCGGGATGTTGTATCTCTTCTCAAGCGGAATCAGCACGCTGCCCGGCACGTTCTCGAACTCGTAGGTCACCGCGTCGCTGCGGCGGCAAAGCTCCTCCAGCGCCGCGGGGTCGTCATACGCCGCCACGATCCGCTCGTCACTGAGCGCAAAGGCCGGAGCGTCCGCCGCAGGATCGAGACACACCGTGCGCGCACCGAGCAGGTGCGCCTGTTCGATAATCATCAGCCCCAGCTGGCCGCCGCCTATGATGCCGATCGTCTTCATCTAAAGTTCCGCTTTAAGTACGTCGGCGGTCTGTTTGGCGCGGAACGCTTCGAGCCGGGCCGCGAGTTCCGCATCCTGCAAAGCGAGAATCGAGACGGCGATCAGCGCCGCATTCTTCGAACCGTTGATCGCCGTGGTGGCCACGGGAACGCCCGCGGGCATCTGCACGATCGACAACAGCGAGTCCAGCCCGTTCAGGGCGCGCGACTTGACCGGAACGCCCACCACGGGCAGCGTCGTCATCGAAGCCACCATGCCGGGCAGATGCGCCGCGCCGCCCGCACCGGCGATGATCACGCCGATACCGCGCGCCTTGGCCGTCTTGGCATACTCGCACAACAGATCGGGCGTCCGGTGGGCGCTTACGACGCGCTTTTCGAAATCGACACCGAATTGTTCGAGCGTGGCGACGGCGTCGGCCATCACCTCGTAATCGCTCACCGAGCCCATAATCACACCGACCTTCATATCCTTTGGTTTTAAGTTTTTTCAAAAAAGCAGACCGCCACGACATCGCATGTCATGGCGGTCTGGTATCTATCCGCGCATCCCGCTGCAGGACATTTGCTGCCCCTGCGACTGCGCGCTCTGACCCTGCTGTCGGCACGACGAATAGAATGCAGCGGCTTGGCCCTGCTGTTTCTTTCGTTCGCGTTGATCGATTTTGCCTGTGGAGGTCATGAGATATGTCCGGATTAACCTAACAATTGTAAAAACAACGCTACAAAAGTAGTATTTTCCGGCCAATTTTCAAAACCGAAAGTCAGATTCTATTGACAAATTATCGACATTCTTCACGGCTGAGCGAATAGGGCGCGTCCTGCGGGCCGACACCCCGTTTGTACGCCGGATCGGGCTGCATCGCGAAGTCTATTTTCGCGCCTTTTACGAGGTCCGACCAGCGGATGAAGTTGCGGTCGTATCGCTTCCCGTCGAGCTTCATGGTTCCGATATAGCGGTTTTCGGGAGCGTTGTCCGGAGCCTCGATCACGATCTTCTTTCCGTTCTCCAGTTTCACGGTCGCCTTGCGAAACAGGGGCGACCCTATGACGTACTGGTCCGAAGCCGGACATACGGGATAGAATCCCATGGCCGAGAAGACATACCACGCGGAGGTCTGGCCGTTGTCCTCGTCGCCGCAGTAGCCGTCGGGCTTGGACGAATAGAGACGGTCCATCACCTCGCGCGTCCAGTACTGCGCCTTCCACGGCTGGCCCGCATAGTTGTACAGGTAGATCATATGCTGCGCAGGCTGGTTGCCGTGGGCGTAGTTGCCCATGTCGGCCACCTGCATCTCGGTGATCTCGTGAATGCGGGTCCCGTAATAGCTGTCGTCGTAGATCGGCGGCACGACGAACACCGAGTCGAGCATTTCGGCGAATCCTTCCCGGCCGCCCATCAGCTCGGCAAGTCCCTGCACATCGTGGAACACCGACCATGTGTAGTGCCATGCGTTGCCCTCGGTGAAGGCGTCGCCCCACTTGTAGGGGCTGAACGGCGACTGGAACTCCCCGTTCTCGTTGCGGCCGCGCATCAGCTTGGTCGTCTTGTCGAATACGTTGCGGTAGTTGCGCGAAGCCTCCTCAAGCGCCGCGGCATCCTCCGTCTTACCCAGTTTGCGGGCCACCTGCGCGATACACCAGTCGTCGTAGGCGTATTCGAGCGTGCGGGCGACATTCTCGTTGATCTTCACGTCGTAGGGAATGTATCCCAGCCGGTTGTAATACTCGTGCCCCAGACGTCCGGTCGAGGAGACGCCGGGGTGGACGTTCGTGCGCGCGTGCATCATGGCCTCGTAGAGCGTCTGCCACTCCTTTTCGGGCGTGACGCCCTTGAGGAGCGCGTCGGCCACCACCGATGCGGAGTTGTTGCCCACCATGCAGCCGCGGTGGCCCGGCGAGGCCCATTCGGGCAGGAAGCCGCTTTCGCGGGCCGTGTTGGCCAGTCCCTGCTGGATTTCGGCGTTCACCGAAGGATAGACCAGATTGAGCAGCGGGAACAGACTGCGGAACGTATCCCAGAACCCGGTGTCGGTATACATGTAGCCGGGCAGCACTTCGCCGTTGTAGGGGCTGTAGTGCATGATTTCGCCCGAAGCGGTCACTTCATAGAATTTACGCGGGAAAAGCACCGAACGGTACAGGCACGAATAGAAGGTGCGCATCTGCTCTTCGGCGCCGCCCTCGACCTCGATGCGGCCCAGCACTTCGTCCCAGCGCTCCTGCGCCTTGGACTTGACGGTCTCGAAGTCGTCGGCCCCCAGCTCCCTGAGATTCTGAACGGCCTGTTCGGGCGAGATGAACGACGAAGCCACGCTGGCGCAGACCTGCTGGCCGCGGCGGGTCGGGAAGTGCACCTTCGCCACGGCGTGTCCGCCCGTCACCGACTTGCTGCCGTCAGGATAGAGCAAGCTGCTGCCGGGTTCGTACTCGCCGGGGGCGTCGGTCAGTTCGACGGCGGTGAACGGCGTATCGAAACGCACGACGAAGTAATTTCGGAAATTATCAGGAACACCCCCGCTGTTGCGCGTGGTGTAACCCACGATCGTGCGGGCGTCGAGCATGCCGATCTGCGAACCGCGGTCGAAGGCGTCGATCACAACGCCCGACTCGTCGCTTTCGGGAAAGGTGAAGCGCATCATCGCGGCACGTTCGGTCGGGGCGATCTCGGCGCGGATGTCGTGGTCGGCCAGATAGACCTTGTAATAGTAAGGCTTCGCCACCTCGGCTTGGTGCGAATACCAGCTCGCGCGGGACTCTTCGTCCAGCTTATCATTCCCGCGCACGGGCATCAGCGCGAACTGGCCGTAGTCGTTGATCCACGGCGAGGGCTGATGGGTCTGCTTGAAGCCCCGGATTCGGTGCGCCCCGTAGGTATAGGCCCAGCCGTCGCCCATCTTACCGGTCTGGGGCGTCCAGAAGTTCATACCCCAAGGCAGAGCGACGGCAGGATAGGTATTGCCCGTCGAAAGCGTGAAATCCGACTGCGAGCCTACCAATGTCGAAACATAGTCCGACGGACGCTGAGGGGATCGCTGCCCGGCCGAAGGGCACGAACAGCCGGCCAAAACGGCGGCGCAAAGGGCCGCGAAAAAGATATTTCTACTTTTCATTGCTGTCATTTCCGTTTAAAGTTCGTACCATACGGCAGGCTCCGGTCCCATTTCGAATTCGAGCGTGCCGCCCGCGGCGATCTCTTCGAAACCGATATAGGGCTTGGCGTACGGCTCGCCGTTGAGTTTCACGCGCTGAATGTATTTGTCAGCCGCCGAATTGTTGTGCGCGATCACGGTGAACACGCCGTCGCGCACGCGCAGCTCGGCCTTGTCGAAGAGCGGCGAACCGAAGAAGTAGCGTCCTCCGGCTGGCTCGACCTGATAGAATCCCAGCGACGAAAGCACGTACCACGCCGACATCTGGCCGACGTCCTCGTTGCCCGACAATCCGTCGGGTTGGTCGTGATAGAGCGTCGTCAGGATTTCGCGCACCTTGTCGGCGGTCTTCGCGGGCTGGCCGATCATCGTATAGAGGTAGACGACGTGGTGGCTGGGTTCGTTGCCGTGGGCGTACTGACCGATCAGGCCCGAAATGTCGGGCGAAGCGGCGCCCTCCAGCACGGAGCTGACCGTGAAGAGCGAGTCGAGTTTTTCGACGAAAGCCTCCTTGCCGCCGAAGCAGCCGATCAGCCCCTCGACGTCGTGCGGCACGAGCCACGTATACTGCCACGCATTGCCCTCACAGTAGTCGTCCTCGCGGTGGGTCGAAGCGAACGGGTTGAAGGGCGTGCGGAAGCCGCCTTTCGAATCCAGCCCGCGCATGAAGCGGGTTTCGGGATCGAAGAAGTGGCGGTAGGATTTGCTGCGATCGAGGAAATAGTCGTAATCGGCCGTATCGCCGCGCTGCGCCGCGACCTGAGCCACGGCCCAGTCGGCCAGCGCGTACTCCATGTCGTAGGCCACCGCTTCGTTGAAGAGGTCGCAGGGGATATAGCCGTATTTCATGCGCAGGTCCATACCCCGCTCGCCGAGCATGGCGGATTTCTTCAGCGCCTCGTAGGCCAGCTCCTTGTCGAAGCCGCCGTAACCTTTCAGCACGATGTCGGCCATGGCCGGAATGCCGGGATTGCCGACCATGCAGTCGGTCTCGTTGCCCGCGAGGTGCCAGACGGGAAGCTTGCCCTGCTGCGTGTAGATATGGAGCATCGTATTGGCGATGTCGGGCATCTTCTCAGGATGGAGAATCGTCATCAGCGGCTGGGCAGCGCGGTAGGTGTCCCACAACGAGAAGGTCGTATAGTTCACGAACGGCGCGGCGCGGTAGATCTCGCCGTCAGCGCCCCGATAGTCGCCGTTCACGTCGCAGAACTCCGACGGAGCGACCATCGTGTGGTAGAGCGCCGTATAGAAGATGCGGCGGGCGGCTTCGTCCGCAGTCTCGACACGCACCTTCTGCAGCTCGGCGTTCCACGCCTTGTCGGCCGCCGCCGCCGTGGCTTCGAAGTCCCAGCCGGGAAGTTCCGCCTGCATGTTGAGCTTGGCGTTCTCGATGCTCACGGGCGAAATCGCCACTTTCATATAGAGCGGCTCGCCGTCGGTCGTATCGAACTCCACGCGGGCGTAACGGCCCTTGACCGTAACGTCGCCCTCCTCCGGAACCGTCTCCGACGCATCGGGATAGGAGATATTCTTCACCGGCTTCGAGAATTCGGCCGTGAAGTAAACGCGCTGATCCTTGGCCCAGCCCGTCGAATAGCGGTAACCGCTGAGCCGGAGTCCGTCGGAAACGAATGCGGTCTCGGTGGCCTTGTCCCAGCAGCCGCCGTTTTCGAGGTCAAAGACCACGGCGGCCTCCTGCGACGCGGGGAAGGTGTATTTGTGCAGCCCGACACGCTTGGTGGCGGTCAGCTCCACATCGACGCCGTAGCGGTCGAGCCGCGTGGCGTAATAGCCCGGACGGGCTTTTTCGTTCTTACGGCTGAAATAGGACCAAAGCCCCGACTGCGGGTCGTCCTCCGTGCCGCGGGCGTAGGTCACCCCGCCCACGACAGGCATCACCGTGACGTCGAACAGGTCGCCGATACCCGTACCGTTGAGGTGGGTATGGCTGAAACCGATGACGGTCGTATCGGAAATGTGGTATCCCGACACCCAGTCCCACGACTGCGGGATGCTGGTGGGGCCGAGCTGCACGGCGCCGAACGGAACGTTGGCCCCCATGAAGACATGGCCGTGGCCGCCCGTGCCGATGTACATATCGACATACTGCGTCAGCGGCTTCTGCTCAGGCTGCGAACAGGCGGCCGAAATCAGCAGAACGGATAAGGAAAGAAGATGCTTGGGTTTCATTATGCAATCGTTTAAAATTTTCGCAACGTTTTATTTCACGGTCACTTCGTCGAGGAAGAACCAGCAGGGGCAGCCTACGCCGTAATGCCACGGCGGGCAGGTCTTGACGCCTTCGATTTCGACTTTGACATAGCGGGCCCGCACCGGCTGTGCGGCCGTGACGGCAGCCGGAACGAACTTCACGGGCACCGACTGGTCCTCAGGAAATTCCACCTGCCCGAACGGGGTCCAGTCCGCGTTGTCGGACGAAACGGAGTAGCGCACCGAACGGGGCAGCAGAATCCACTGGCCCAGCTGGTGCAGGAAATCGGTCTCGACCGTCGAGAAGGCTACGTCGCGGCCCAGATCGACGACGAAGGCGCCGTCCTTGCCCTCCCAGCCCGTCCAGCTCTCGACGAACGACGCGCCGCCGAAAAGACCGTCGGTCAGGGTCTTTTCGCCCGACGCCCGGTATTTCTCCGCAGGAGCGTCGATCCAGACGATCCGCGCGCCCAGCGCCAGATTGGAGTTCTCCGCAGGAAGATAACGTTCGCGGTAGAGCCGGCAGTATTCCTGCGGGCTGTTGTTGCGTTCGTTGAGCGTCTTCACGCCGAATTGGGTCACGTATTTCTCGAACGCGTCCAGCTCGCTCACCACGGCGCCGAGGTCCTTGTCGGCCGTCGTGCGGGCGATTTCGAGGTTGGAGTACATCAGCGGCAGACGCGTCAGGCGCACGCGGCGCAGCAGGACGGAATCCCCCGCCACGGCCCGCTCGGCGCAGTCGAACAGCTCTCCGTAACGCTTGCGGCAGGCGGCGTTGAGCATGCCGTCCTTGTGCGAGACGGGAGAATCGTATATCCACAACCGCTGGCCGCCCGCCAGCAATGCGCCTTCGAGCAGTTTTTCGTACTGATAAATATAAGGCGCAGCGGGTCCGTAATAGCCGCGCATGAAACGCAGCATGAGCGAGTCGGTATCCTGATCGGGATTCCACATCAGCTTGGCGACCACATAGGTGCGCATCTCCGAGAAATCGCCGCCGTACGAGCCGCCGATCTGCGAGAAGTGCATCGTGGCGTGGTTGCGCCGGAAAAGCCCGATGTTGGGTTTGAGTATCGGAAAGTTGGGGAACGGAGCGACCATGTTGTCGAAATTGATACCGTAATCCCACACGAAGATATTGTCCGACAGGGCCGCCCACCCCTCCATCGCTTCGATGAACTCGCGGCCCGACGCATTGTCCGTAAGGGGCACTTCGCGGTCGCAGTCGATGTCGCACAGCATGATATTGACGTTGGGCAGCGGCTTCACGTGCTTCGGGGGCTGCATCGTAAAGAGGTAGGCCAGCGTCGAAAACTCCTTGTCGGGGAAACGCTCCGCCAGCTTGTTCAGGAAGCGGATATAGTTGCCCGAAGGCGCGCCTTCGTACCGGTTGACCTTCTCGCACTCCTCGCAGCGGCAGTAGGTGAAATTGCTGTCGTTCTGGCTTATGGAGATGATGTTCATGCCGGGGTTGGCCCGGAAGATCGAATCGACTTTCGCCGCCACCAGTTCGAAGAGTTCGTCGTTGGTGAGACACCATTGGCTGGCGCGGCCGGGACGACGTTCGCCGTTGATGAACGAGTAGTATTCGGGATGCTCCGCGCCGTAGACCGACGCCGGAAGCAGGCTGTTGAAGGTGTGCACCCACAGGCCGCCGGCAAAGATGTCGCGCGGCTCCTCCAGACGCAGGGCCAGCCGGTACACGGAGTCCTGCGCCATGCCGTAGCCCTGACTCTGGCGATAGCGGAACGCCGGATTTTCGGCGAAGTCCATCGCCGGAAGCGTGACGGTCGGATTCCGGTCGAGGTCATAGACCCCGGCGGCGAAGTAATCCAGCCCCAAGTAACGTTCCAGCAGTGTCATGACGCCGTAAACCGCCCCCTTGTCGCCGCCGCTGCTGATGCGCAGCACGCCGTCCTGCGTACGCAGGCGGAAGCCGTCCTCGGCAAGTCCCGCGGTATCCGAAGCTCCGATCAGGATGTCGCCCTTGCGGGGCGTCACGTCATGCAGCAGGGGCAGTGTCGCACCGGTCGATTCGCGGACGAATCGCTGCAGCAGCTGCGCGGCCGTGAGATCGGCGGCAGTTTGCTGCGCCACGACGATCCGGGCCGCAGGTTTGCCGTTGCGGGTCAGCCGGGTCTGCGCCCGGACTCCGGACGAGACGAGCAGCAGCGACACAACGAATATCCAGCGGAAGAGTCTCATCTATTTGCGGTTTTGAAGTTCGAAAGTCAGCCGTCCGCCCCGCAGCAGCTCGTCGTGGCCGATGCGGTATCGCTTCAGCGGTTTGCCGCCGAGCGTCATCGAGCGGATATAGACCGCGCCGGAATCGGGACGCTTCGTCTCGATGACGAGTTCCCCGGCCGGATAGTATTTCCTGTCTAGCGTAATGGTCACCCGATCGAAAACGGGCGAGGTAAGCGTGTAATACGGCTCGCCCGGACAGTCGGGATAGAAGCCCATCATCGAGAAGACGGCCCACGCCGACATGGTTCCCGTATCGTCGTTGCCGGGAATGCCGTCGGGCGCGGTGGTGAAGTATTTGGCCAGCAGGCGGTTCACCTCGCGCTGCGTACGCCACTCCTCACCCCGGAAATAGCTGAAAAGGTAGGGATAGGCGATGTCGGGTTCGTTCGCGGGATCGTAAAGCCCCTCGTCGAAGACCATTTGCAGCTTGTCGATGAATTTGCGCCGTCCGCCCATCAGCTTCGACAGTCCGTAGACGTCGTGCGGGACATAGAACGTATAGTTCCATGCCGAGCCTTCGTGAAAACCGGGGACCGGCTCGAAATTCTCGCCTTGCCGCGGATCGAACGGCGTCAGGAAACCGCCCTCCCCGGTGATCGGACGGAAAGTGCCCGATTCGGGACTGTAATAGTTTTTATAGCCGAGCGAACGGTTCCGGAACAGCGCCGCGTCCTCCCTGCGGCCGAGCGAATCGGCCAGCAGCGACAGGGCATGGTCGGCGATGTAGTATTCCAGCGCGTGCGATACGGAGTTGTCGCCCGAAAGGTCGCGGGCGTAGAAGCCCAGCGGCACGTAGCCCTTTTCGACATAAGGATCGATGTCGGGGCGCATCCTGTTCTGCGCGCCGGGCGTCGTGGCCGACTTGCGCATCGCCTCGTAAGCGGCGTCCATGTCGAAATCGCGCAGGCCCTTCATCCACGTATCGACGATCACCGGGATGGCCGGATCGCCCTCCATGGTGAAGGTTTCGCGGCCGTAAAGCTCCCATTTCGGCAGCCAGCCCCACTCCTTGTACATGCCGATCATCGAACGCACCATTTCCAACTGGCGTTCGGGATAGACCAGCGTCATCAGCTGGTGCAGGTTGCGGTAGGTGTCCCAGAGCGAGAAGACCGTATAGCGGTTGCCCTCGGCGGTGCGGATTTCGGCGCTCTCCATCGCGGGGTATTCACCGTTGACGTCGCTCAGCACGTTGGGATGGATCAGCGCATGATAGAGCCCCGTATAGAAGACCTTCTTCTGCGCGTCGGTGCCGCCCTCGACGCGGATGCGGCCCAGATCGTCGTTCCACGAGCGGCGCGCCGCGGCACGGATGTCGTCGAACGAACGCTCCTGCTGCTCGGCTTCGAGGTTCAGGCGCGCATTCTCGACCGACACGAACGAAACGCCCATGCGGACTTCGAGCTGCTCGCCCTCCGTCGTATCGTAGCTGAACCACACGCCCACATCGTCGCCCGCGAGTTCACGGCCGTAGTGCGTATAGAGTTTGTAATTGCCGGCATCCTTGTCCCACTCGGCTTCGACGCCGTATTTGGGGGGCTGTTTCTTCCAGAATCCCGTGGCGGAGGGGCGTTTCGAGACGCGCATCACGAAATAGATCGGGAACACCGCCTGCGGGTTGTAGCAGAACGTGCCGAGCAGTTTCATGCCCTCGACCTCGGTGTCGCTCACGCGGCGCACCCAAGCCCCCGATTCGTTGGTAAGGCCCTCGCCCAGATTGAGCAGGATATGGCTCTCGCCCGCCGGGAAGGTGTAGCGTTCGGCCGAGCTGCGCGGCGTGGCCGTCACTTCGGCAAGGACGCCGTACTTCGAAAGCCGGTTCGAATAGTAGCCCGGAGAAGCGGTTTCACCGGTGTACTTGCTGCCGTAATTGCGGTAATCGACGTCGAGCGCGCCCGTGGTCGGCATCACCAGCAGCGATCCCAGTTCGGGGCACCCCACGCCGCTCAGCGTGACGTGCGCGAAACCCGTGAAGAACTTGTTGTGGAACTCATAGGGCGTGGACCACCAGCGGGCGTCCTTGTCGTAGACGTTCTCGTCGGAACCCATCACGTTGAAGGGAACCACGGACATCATGCCGTTGGGACACACCGCGCCGGGGTTGGTCGTGCCGAAGTTGGTCGTGCCGACGAAAGGATCGACCCAGTCGGCGGGTTCCTGCGCACGCAGCGGTGCGCAGAAAACGGCTGCGGCGAGCGCAGCAGTTAAGAGCGTTCGTCGCAGCATCGTCAGAGAATATTGTTTTCCTTGGTAAACTTGACGATTTCGGGGATATAACCGAAGGCAAGGCCCGTGACGGTGTCGGCGCATCCGTAATAGACGGCGATCCGGCCCGTTTCGGGGTCATGGAGCGACGCGCAGGGGAACGTGACGTTCGGAACGTCGCCCGTCAGCTCGTAGATCTCGCGCGGCGAAATCAGGTACGGGCCGCTGCGGGCGATCGTCTTCCACGGCTGGTCGAGGTCGAGCAGCGCCGAACCGAACGCATAGACATAACCGTTGCACGAACGCAGCACGCCGTGGTAGAGCAGCAGCCAGCCCTCGCTCGTCTCGATGGGTACGGGACCCGCACCGATCTTCATGCACTGCCATGCCGACACCTCGAAGGCCGCGGGCGACATCACATGACGGTGGCGGCCCCAGAACTCCATGTCGGGCGACTCCGAGTAGAAAATGTCGCCGAAAGCCGTATGGCCGTTGTCGCTCGGACGCGACAGCATGGCGAAACGGCCGTTGATCTTGCGGGGGAACAGCACGCCGTTGCGGTTGAAGGGGATAAAGGCGTTCTCCAGCTGGTGGAACGTCTCGAAGTCGTCGGTCCACGCGATGCCGATCGTCGGGCCGTGGTAGCCGTTGCACCACGTCACATAATACTTATCCTCGATCTTGGCTACGCGGGGATCGTAACCGTAAACCCACTCGGCGATTTCGGGATCGGCGCCCACGAGTTTGAAATCCTCCTCGCAGATATCCCACTTGATGCCGTCCACCGAGAAAGCGGCGTGGATGCGCATGCGGCGGTTGGTGTCGTCGCAGCGGAAAACGCCCGCATAGTTATACTTGCCTTTCTTGAAGGGAATGACCGCCGAGTTGAAAATGCTGTTCGACGTCGAAAGCGCGTCGCGCGGGATGATCGGATTGGCCGAATAGCGCCACATCACTTCCTTGGAGCCGGCGGGACGATCCTCCCACGGCATATCCGGCATGGCCGGGCCTACGATTTTCAGGTTGTTGTCCATAGTTTTACGTTATCTGTTTATTCGTTGATCAATTCTTTGTCGATCTCCTCGGCCGTCACCTCTTCGGTATCGGGATGGGTGAAGGGAATGCGCGCGGCGAGCAGGAAGGCGGGAACCGTCGCCAGCAGCGCCCACATGAAGAAGTAGTGATAGCCGCCCAAACTGTCACAAAGCCAGCCGCTGATCATACCCGGAAGCATCACGCCGAGGTTGGCAAGCGACGACCCGAAGGCGTAGTGCGCCATCTGGTGCGGGCCGGGCGCCACCTGCTGCATGATGAAGAGCGTGAGTCCCACGAAGCCGAAGCCGTAACTGAAATATTCGAACACGATGGCCGCGCAGATCAGCACGGGGCTCGAAGGCTGGAACCACGCCAGCAGCGCATAGACCACGAACGGAACGTTGAAGATGCAGACCAGCGGGAACAAGGCGCGCCGCAGTTTGAGCCACGAAATGAAATAGCCGCCCAGAATGGACCCCACGACGAAGGCGATCACGCCGAACGTACCGTAATAGAGTCCGATCTGCTGTTCGGTAAGGCCCATGCCCTGCTGATCGAGCGGAGCGTTGAGGAACAGCGGCACGATCTTGATGACCAGACCTTCGGCGAAGCGGTAGAAGAGGATGAAGGCGAAATAGATCCAGATGTATTTCTTCTTGAAGAACTCCAGAAAGATGCGTTTCGTTTCGCGCATGGCGCCGCCGAAACTGTCAGCATGGGCCGTCGCGGCGCCACCCGAAGGCAGCATGCGGATGTGGTACAGTCCCAGCAGGAAGAGAATGCCGCCGCAAAGGCCCATCACGGTCATCCACGCCTGCACGATTCCGACATGGTCCTTGAGCGCGCCGGCCAGATAGACCAGTCCGCCCATGGCGAAGACCTTAGCGATGTTGTAAAAGGCGCCCTGCCAGCCGATGAACTTGGCCTGCAGGTCTTTGGAAAGTTCGGTGATATAGACGCCGTCGGTGGCGATGTCGTGCGTCGCGCCGCTGAAGGCCACGACGGCCATCAGGGCGATGGCATAGGGGAAAAAGTTGGGAAGCGGAAGCGACAGGGCGACCAGCGCAAGTCCCAGACCCGAAACCAGCTGCGTGGCGACGACCCAGAATTTCTTGGTCCTGAACATCTCCATCAAGGGACTCCAGAAGGGTTTGAGCGACCACGGCAGGATAATCAGCGAAGTCCAGAGCGTAATGCGGGCATCGTCGATACCCAGCCCTCGGAACATCAGCGTCGCTACCATGTTTACGATAATAAACGGGAGCCCCATGGCAAAATAGACCGTGGGGACCCATGCCAGCGGCGATACTTTTCGGGAATTTGCAGACATCGGTTCTTTTCAGGTTAAGGTTAGAATTGATGCAAAGATAGTAAAACTTTTTGCAACCGCAGACGGGAATGCATCCCGTTCTGCGCCTTTGTTTCTATAAATAATACAATTTCACAAGACAGGTTACTAATCGAAATAACAAATTTTACATTCGAAACCGGAAAATCGGCCGAACAGGGCGCATGCACTCCGTCCGACCCGCCGGAAAGCACCGCCCGGACCGGAACACGCCCTAAGGCCCGGAAGAGCGGCGGACTCAGGAAAAACGGAAGACAGACTCAGGCAGGCGGAAGAAAAAAAGCTCCCTTATGGGAGCTTTATATGAAAGGCCATACCGGAGATCACTTCGCCTTGGCCTCGCAGTAGGCGCAGCGGCACGAGCCGTCGGGCAGGCGGTGGAAAAGCCGGTCGACATCTTCGGTCGCCGAGATACAGCGCCGGTTGGAGCACTCCATCTCATTGACGACGTAGTCTTCGCTGAAAACGGGAGTCTTCTCGAAGGGCTTGTTTTCGTCGGCCCAGCGCAGCAGCGTAAGGATCAGCGCCATGCGTACGAACTTGCCGTTCTCGACCTGTCGGAAATAGGCTGCGCGGGGATCGTTGTCCACGGCGCGCGTGATTTCGTTCACGCGCGGCAGCGGGTGCAGGATAATCATATCCTCCTTGGCGGTTTCGAGCTTTCCGGGATCGAGCACGAAGCTGTTCTTCACGCGGTCGAACTCCTCCTCGTCGAGGAAACGCTCCTTCTGCACACGCGTCATGTAGAGTATGTCCAGTTCGGGCATCACCTCCTCCATGGTCTCGACTTCGCGGAATTCGAGTTTCGAATTCTCGCTCATCTCGGCCAGCATGTAGTCCGGAAGACGCAGCTCCTGCGGGGCGATCAGGATCACCTTGATCCCCGAATAGCGCGACAACGCCTTGATGAGCGAATGGACCGTGCGGCCGAATTTCAGGTCGCCGCAGAAGCCGATCGTCATGTTGTCGAAACGCCCCTTCTCGCGCTTGATCGTCAGAAGGTCCGTAAGGGTCTGCGTCGGGTGGCTGTGGCTGCCGTCGCCCGCATTGATGACCGGAATTCCGGCGTACTGCGAAGCTACGAGCGGCGCGCCCTCCTTGAAGTGGCGCATGGCGATAATGTCCGCGAAACAGCGGATCACGCGTACGGTGTCCGCCACGGTTTCGCCTTTCGACACGGACGACGAATTGGCGTCCGAAAAGCCGATGACGCTGCCCCCCAGCTCCATCATGGCGGAGGTGAAACTCAGGCGGGTGCGGGTCGAAGGCTCGTAAAAGAGCGTCGCCAGCTTGCGCCCCTTGCACGCTTCGCTGTATTTGGCGCGGTTGGCGATGATATCTTCGGCCAGCGCCACGATTTGTTCGGTTTCGGCCACCGTCAGGTCGGTCGGGTCAATCAGGTGTCTCATAGGTTGTTTCATTTATCAAAATCGGGGTTTGCAGCCGGCCGGCGGCATGCTGCGGATTGCACGCGGCGCCGACCGGAGTGCGGAGGGAGTGCAAGCCGCATTTCCATGCCCCCAAGCGAGGTGCGGAAAAGCGTCGTGCGATCCCGGCAAACTATTTTTCCATCCAGCTTTCGTCCGACGGATTGTCGCGGAATTTCAGCAGACGGGCCTTGTCTTCGGGCTTGATGTATCCCTCCTCGGCGGCCACTTCCACCAATGCGTCGAGATTCGAGAGACTGTAATTGACGACGTTCGCCTCTTTCATGCGGTCCAGTCCCTTCTTCATGCCGTAGGTGAAGATCGACGCCACGCCCAGCACCTCGGCGCCGGCTTCGCGCAGGGCGGTCACCACCTCGATGCACGAACCGCCGGTCGAGATCAGGTCCTCGATCACGACCACCTTCTGCCCCTTTTCGAGCTTGCCCTCGATCTGGTTGCCGCGGCCGTGATCCTTCGAACCGCTGCGCACATAGCCCATCGGCAGGTCGAGGATCGTCGCGGTGATGGCGGCGTGGGCGATGCCCGCGGTCGAAGTTCCCATCAGCACCTCGGCTTCGGGAAAGCGGGTGCGGACGATCTGCGCCAGCCCCTCTTCGACGTGTCCGCGCACGACAGGCGCCGTCAGCGTCAGGCGGTTGTCGCAGTAAATAGGGCTTTTGATGCCGCTGGCCCATGTAAACGGCTGTTCGGGGCGCAGGAACACCGCGCCGATCGAAAGCAGGTCTTTAGCAATTGATTTCTCCATGATATTCTGTAGTTGTTTATTCCAGCGCCGAACGCAAAATCTTCTCCACCTCCTCGGCATAGATGCCGCCCTCGTGGACCTTCACGCCATCGACGTAAAACGTCGGCACATAGTAGTAATCGAATGTGTCAGCCAAATCGGACTGCTCCGACTCCTCGATCATTTCGATCGCCACCGGCTGCAGTTCGGGGTGTGCGGCCTTGGCCTCTTCGATGTAACGCAGCGCCTTGCGGCAGAAGGGACAGTTTTTCAGGTAGAAAAGTTTTACCGGTTTCATAATCGACTGTTTTTAATCGTGTTTAATCGCAAAATTCGCTTACGCACCTGCGGTACGCGGCCACGGGGTCCGCAGCGGCGGTGATCGGACGGCCCACGACGATGAAGTCGGAGCCGATCTCCCGCGCACGGGCGGGCGTGGTGACGCGCACTTGGTCCGCAACGTCTCCGTCTGCAAAACGCACGCCGGGCGTGACGGTCAGGAACTCTTTTCCGCAGGCTTCGTGCACCATGCCCGCTTCGAGCGGCGAGCAAACCACGCCGTCCAGCCCCGCGGCACGGGTGTTCTGCGCGTATTTGACGATCGTGTCGTTGATCGAAGCGTTGATAAGCAGCTCCTGCCGCATGCGCTCCTCGCTGGTCGAGGTGAGCTGCGTCACGGCGATCAGCAGGGGCCGCGTGCCGTCCTCGCGGGTAAGCCCTTCGAGGGCGTATTTCATCATCTCGACCGTTCCGGCCGCATGGACGTTGCACATATCGACGTCCAGACGCGACAGCACGGCCATCGCCTTCTTCACGGTGTTGGGAATGTCGTGCAGTTTGAGGTCGAGGAAAATCCGGTGGCCCCGGCGCTTGATTTCGCGCACGATGGCAGGGCCTTCGGCATAGAAAAGCTCCATGCCGATCTTGAGGAACGGTTTGCGCTCCTCGTCCCGGAACAGGTCGAGGAACTTGAAAGTGTCTTCCGCCGACTTGAAGTCGCAGGCGATAATTACGTCGTGTTGCATCATATCCGATTTTAACTTTATTCTACGATTCCTATAATGTCGCTCAGCCGCTCGATCCCCAGCCGCTCCATCTCGGCGGGCAGGGCTTCGACGATCTCCTTCGAGGCATAGGGATTCACCAGATTCGCAGCGCCGACCTGCACGGCCGTGGCTCCGGCCATCATCATTTCGATCACGTCGCGGGCCGTCGTCACGCCGCCGCATCCCATGACGGGTACGGAGCAGGCTTTGGCGACCTGATAAACCATCCGCACGGCCACGGGGAAGACCGCAGCGCCCGAAAAACCGCCCATCGTATTGGCGATCACCGCCTTGCGGCACCTCACGTCGATCCGCATTCCCAGCAGGGTGTTGATCAGGCAGATGCCGTCGGCACCGGCCTCTTCGCAGGCGCGGGCGATCGAGACGATGTCCGTCACGTTGGGCGACAGTTTGATATAGACCGGTTTGGTGGTCACGGCCTTCACCGCGCGCGTCACCTCGGCCGCACATTCGGGCGAAGTGCCGAACGACATGCCGCCGTGCCGCACGTTGGGGCACGAGACATTGACCTCGATGATGCCGACCTGCTCCTCGCGGTCGATCCGCTCGCAGCAATAGGCGTACTCCTCGATCGAGAAGCCGCTGATATTGGCGATCACGGGTTTATGAAAGAAGCTCTTCAGGCGCGGCAGCTCCTCGGCGATCACGGCGTCGATGCCGGGATTCTGCAGTCCCACAGCGTTGATCATCCCCGCCGTACATTCGGCGATGCGGGGCGTGGGATTGCCGAAGCGCGGTTCGCGCGTGGTGCCCTTGAACGAGAACGAACCGAGGATGTTGATATCGTAAAAATCCCGGAATTCGTTGCCGTATCCGAACGTACCGCTGGCCGGAACGACCGGGTTGTCCAGCTTCAAACCGCTCAGGGTGACGGACATATCCGGGGCAGGTTTTCCTGCCGGCCGGTTCTGTGCGATGAACTGCTCTCTTACCATATGATCTCCCCTTTCGTTAATACGGGCCCCTCCTTGCAGATGCGTTTGTTGCCGTATTTCGTTTTGCACGAACAGCCCATGCAGGCGCCGAAACCGCATCCCATACGCTCCTCGAACGACAGCTGGCCGTCCTGCGCGACCGAGTCGCACAACGCGCGCAGCATCGGCAGCGGACCGCAGGCATAGAAGTAGTCGAAGTCGATGCCGTCGCCGGCGATGGCCGTCGTGACGAAGCCTTTCGTCCCGGCCGAACCGTCGGCCGTGGCGACATGCACGTCGCACCCCAGCGCCCGGAATTCGTCGGCGTAGAAGACCTCGTCCGCCGTGTTGAATCCCAGTACGACGCTCACCGGTTTGCCCTCCGCCAGCAGCGCTTTGGCCAGCTTGTAGAGCGGAGGCACGCCTACGCCGCCGCCCACCAGCAGGGGCCGCCGCGCATCGTTGGAGGTGTCGAAGCCGTTGCCGAGTCCCGTCAGCAGGTCCAGCTCCGCGCCCGCCGCCATGCGGCTCATCTGCTCCGTACCTCCGCCCACGACCTTATAGATGAGCGTGAGGGTCCGTGCATCGCAGTCGCACACCGAAATCGGACGGCGCAGGTAGCGGCCTTCGAGCGCGATATTGACGAACTGTCCCGGACGGACGATCCACTCGGTATCGCCCTCCAGCACCATGCGCCACACCGAGGCCGTCAGCGGCTCGTTCGCAAGAATCTTATAGATGCCTTTCTTATACATGTATTCCCTTTCGATTTTTGATCCGGAGAACAGCCCCCGCGCTTCGTTCGTTTCGCTCCGGACGGGACCGTATCCCGTTCGGAGCGAAAGAGGTGCGTACGGAAGGCGTCCTCACGCCGGAAATCACTTCGCGTCGATGGTCGAGACTCCGAAGGTGATCTCTTCGAGCACGTCCAGCAGCACCTGCACCGTTTCGAGCGCCGTGAAGATCGTCACGTTGTTCTCGACGGCCGTGCGGCGGATTTCGTATCCGTCGAGCCGGGTATTGTGCTGGTTGATGTCGATGGTATTGATCACGTAGCTCACGTGGCCCTGACGGAGCGCGTCGATGATCTCCGAACTGCCCTCGCTCAACTTGCGCCGCGTGCGGGTGCGGATGCCGTGTTCGCGCAGGAATTCGGCGGTCCCGGTCGTCGCCTCGACGTTGAAGCCGAGGTCGTAGAAACGCCGCACGAGGGGCAGCGCCTGCTCCTTGTCGTGGTCGGCGATGGTGACGAAGATCGTGCCGTAGTTGCAGACGTTCATGCCCGTCGCCTGCAACGCCTTGTAAAGCGCGCGGGTGAGCTTGTCGTCGTAGCCGATGGCCTCGCCCGTGGATTTCATCTCAGGCGAGAGGTAGGAATCCATGCCGCGGATCTTGGCGAACGAGAAGGCCGGCGCCTTGACGTACCAGCGTTTCTTCTCCTTGCCGTATACTTCGGTGACGCCCAGTTCCTTCAGCGTCTTGCCCAGAATCACCTGCGTGGCGATATGGGCCATCGGGACGCCCGTCGATTTGGAGAGGAACGGCACCGTGCGCGACGAGCGGGGATTGACCTCGATGACGTAGACTTCGTCGTTGCCGTCGAGGATGAACTGGATATTGTAGAGACCGATGATGCCGATCCGCAGACCGAGCTTCACCGTGTAGTCGATGATCTTGTCCTTGGCCTTCTGGCTGACGCTGAAGGTCGGATAGACGCTGATCGAGTCGCCCGAATGGATACCCGTGCGCTCGACATGCTCCATGATGCCGGGGATAAAGACGTCCTTGCCGTCGCAGATGGCGTCCACCTCAAGCTCCTTGCCCATGATGTAGCGGTCTACCAGCACCGGCGAGTCGTCGTTGACCTCGACGGCCGTCTGCAGGTAGTGGCGCAGGCGCTCCTCGTTCGAAACGATCTGCATGGCGCGGCCGCCCAGCACGTAACTCGGACGCACCAGCACCGGATAGCCGATGCGGGCGGCGGCCTTCACGCCCGACTCGATGTCGGTGACGGCTTCGGCTTCGGGCTGCGGGATGCGCAGCTCCTCCATGATCCTCTCGAAGCAGCCGCGGTCCTCGGCGTTGCGGATAGCTTCGCAGTCGGTGCCGATGATGGGCACGCCCAGCCGGGAGAGCGGCTCGGCGAGGTTGATGGCGGTCTGTCCGCCGAGCGACACGACGATCGCCTTCGGTTTTTCGAGGTGGATGACGTTCATCACGTCCTCGACCATCAGCGGCTCGAAGTAGAGTTTGTCGCTGGTGGTATAGTCGGTCGAGACGGTTTCGGGGTTGTTGTTGATGATGATGGCTTCATAGCCCGCTTCGCGGATCGACCAGATGGCGTGTACGGTCGAATAGTCGAACTCGACGCCCTGACCGATGCGGATCGGACCGGAACCGAGCACCACGATCTTCTCCTTGTCGCTCACCTGCGACTCGTTCTCGTCCTCGTAGGTCGAGTAGAAATAAGGCACGTAGGAACTGAACTCGCTGGCGCAGGTGTCGATCATCTTGTAGACCGGGAAGATGCCGTTCTTCTCGCGCAGCAGGTACATGTCGTGCTGCGAGACGCCCCACAGCTGGCCGATGAACTTATCGCTGAAACCCATGCGCTTGGCTTCGCGCAGCACTTCGATATCCATCGGAGCGGCCTCGACGACGCGCTCGAATTCGACGATATTCTTGAACTTTTCGAGGAAGAACATGTCGATTTTCGTGCGGTTGTAGATCAGCACCAGATCGACGCCGCCGCGGATCAGCTGCGCGATGGCATACAGCCGGTCGTCGGTAGGCTCGGCGATGTATTCCAGCAGCCAGTCGTTCGTCCAGTCTTCGAACTTCTTGTGGTAGATATGGCAGACGCCGGTTTCGAGCGAACGCATCGCCTTCAGCAGGCTCTCCTCCATCGTGCGGCCGATCGACATCACCTCGCCCGTGGCTTTCATCTGCGTACCGAGCTTGTTCGACGCGTCGCTGAACTTGTCGAACGGGAAGCGGGCGACTTTGGTCACGACGTAGTCGAGCGTCGGCTCGAAGCTGGCGGGCGTATTGGCCAGCATGATCTCGTCGAGGGTTAGACCCACGGCCACCTTGGCCGTAACGCGCGCGATCGGATAACCGCTGGCCTTCGATGCGAGGGCCGAGGAGCGCGACACGCGGGGATTCACCTCGATCAGGTAGTATTTGAACGACAGGGGGTCGAGTGCGAACTGCACGTTGCAGCCGCCTTCGATCTTCAGCTCGCGGATGATCTTCAGGGCGCTGTCGCGCAGCATCTGGAACTCCTTATTGGTGAGCGTCTGGCACGGCGCCACGACGATCGAGTCGCCCGTATGGACGCCCACGGGGTCGATGTTCTCCATGCAGCAGATGCTGATGGCCGTGTCGTTGTGGTCGCGCATCACCTCGAACTCGATCTCCTTGTATCCCTTGATGCTCTTCTCGACGAGCACCTGATGTACGGGCGAAAGGAACAGGGCGTGGCGCATCATCTCGCGCAGCTGCTCCTCGTTGTCGGCGAAGCCGCCGCCCGTGCCGCCCAGCGTATAGGCGGGACGCAGCACGACGGGATAGCCGATCTCGGCGGCGACCTCGACGGCCTCCTCGACCGACATGGCGATCTTCGACTCGATCACCGGCTCGCCCAGCGATTCGCACAGCTCCTTGAAAAGTTCGCGGTCCTCGGCACGTTCGATCGACTCGAACGAGGTGCCCAGAATCTCGACCTGACACTCTTTCAGAATGCCCTTCTTGGCGAGCTGCACCGCGAGGTTCAGACCCGTCTGCCCGCCCAGTCCCGGCACGATGGCGTCGGGGCGTTCGAAGCGGATGATCTTGGCGACGTATTCGAGCGTCAGCGGCTCCATGTATACCTTGTCCGCAATATGCGTGTCGGTCATGATCGTGGCGGGGTTCGAATTCACGAGAATCACCTCGTAGCCCTCTTCCTTGAGTGCGAGGCAGGCCTGCGTGCCCGCATAGTCGAATTCGGCGGCCTGTCCGATGACGATCGGACCCGAACCGATAACCATTACCTTCTTTATATCTCTTCTCTTAGGCATTTTTACGCTCCTCCATTATTTTGGTAAACTTTCTGAACAAATAGCCGCTGTCCTGCGGACCCGAAGCGCTCTCCGGGTGATACTGCATCGAGAAAACAGCGTCGCCGACACACTCCACGCCCTCGGCCGTGCCGTCGAGCAGGTTTACGTGGGTCAGCTCTAGCCCCGTACCGGCCAGTGAATCGACGTCCACGGCGTAGCTGTGGTTCTGGCTCGTGATCTCGATCTTGCCGGTGGCCAGATTCTTCACGGGGTGGTTGCCGCCGCGGTGGCCGAACTTCATCTTCACGGTCTTGGCGCCGTAAGCCAGCGAAATGAGCTGATGGCCCATGCAGATGCCGAAGATCGGCAGTTTGCCGCGCAGCTGCCTGACCAGCTCGATCACGGGCGTCACGTCCTGCGGGTTGCCGGGACCGTTCGACAGCACGACGCCGTCGGGACGGAAGGCCATGATCTCCTCCAGCGTCGAGTCGAACGGCACGACCGTCACGTTGCAGCCCACGCGGTTCAGCTGGCGGATGATGTTGTACTTGATGCCGCAGTCGACCGCCACCACGTCGTATTTGTGGTTGGGGACGCGCGACATCCAGCGTTTCTTGCAGCTCACGCGCGAAACCATGTCGTGGGGAAGGGCGTACTCGCGCACTTTGCGGAGCGCCTCTTCGAGGGGCGTGTCCGCGCCGGTGATAATCACCTTCTGGGTGCCTTCGTTACGGATGATGCGCGTCAGGGTGCGGGTGTCCACGCCCCAGATCGCGGGAATGTCATGCTCCTCGAAGACCTCGTTCAGGGTCTTCGTATAGCGGAAGTTGCTCGGCGAGTCGTTGTACTCGCGCACGATCATGCCGCCGATGGTCGGAGTCTTCGTTTCGTAATCCTCGTCGGCCATACCGTAATTACCGATCAGCGGATAGGTCATCACGACCATCTGGTCCGTGTAGGAGGGGTCGGACATAATCTCCTGATACCCCACCATCGAGGTATTGAAGACGATCTCGTTAATGACCTCGCGGTCGGCGCCGAAGCCGTAGCCGTAAAACTCACGGCCGTTCTCCAAGACAATTTTCTTCGTAAATGGTTTCATATTTATTTTCGGTACGGGCTTTTCGCATCGCCCCTTTTTATGGATTTGTTTCGTTCTGTCGATCCGGATTCCGCTCCATATGAAACCCGGCATATCTATAATCCCGCTAAATCTTCCTTTGAGAAGGGAGACTTCACAACTGCAATCCATCATCCCGGTATGCCTCCCGGCCCCCGACGACCGTCAGCACGGCGCGGCCCTGCACCGGCCAGCCGGCGAAAGGCGTGGCGCGGCCCTTCGAGAGGAACGCCGCAGGGTCTATCTCGTACTGTGCGCCGAGGGCGAGCACCGTGAAGTCGGCTTCGCCGCCGACGTTCAGGCCGCCGCCCAGACCGAATATCCGGCGGGGATTGTCGGACATCAGCGCGACAAGCTTTTCGAGCGTGAGCGTTCCCGGCAACACCATATATTTATACATCAGCGGGAAAGCGCACTCCAAGCCCACGATTCCCATGGCGCTGCCGGCCAGTCCGCGCGACTTCTCTTCGGCGGTATGGGGCGCATGGTCGGTGGCGATCACCTCAATCGTACCGTCCGCGACGCCCGCGATCAGCGCGTCGCGGTCTTCGCGGCTGCGCAGCGGCGGATTCATCTTGAAGCGTCCGTCCTCCTGCAAATCCTCGTCGCAGAGCAGCAGATAATGCGGCGCCGTTTCGCAGCTCACACGCACGCCGCGGGCCTTCGCACGCCGTACCAGCTCGACGCTCTCCTTGGTCGAGACGTGGCAGACGTGATACTGGCAACCGGTCTTTTCGGCCAGCGCGATGTCGCGTTCCACCTGCTTCCACTCGCTCTCGGAGCAGATACCCTTGTGCCCGTGCGCACGGCAGTATTCGCCGTCGTGGATATAGCCGCCCCGCAGCAGGTCGTCCACCTCGCAGTGGGCCACGACCGGCCGGCCGGCTTTTGCCGCCCGGCGCATCGCCTCCTCCATCAGTTCGTCGGACTGCACGCCGCGGCCGTCGTCCGAGAAGCCGACAACATCGGGCGCGAGGGCCGCGAAATCGACCAGCTCGCCGGCACCCCGCTGTCCCATCGTGATACAGCCGTAAGGCACGACCCGCACCACGGCGTCGCGGCGGATGATCTCGGCCTGCGCACGAAGCGTATCGGGCGCATCGGGCGCAGGGTTCAGGTTCGGCATCGAACAGACCGTCGTGTATCCGCCCCGTGCGGCCGCGGCCGTTCCGGAGGCGATGGTCTCCTTCTGCGAAAATCCCGGTTCGCGCAGGTGGACGTGCACGTCCACGAGTCCCGGAATCACATGCCGGCCGCCGAGGTCCACGGTCCGGTCGGGCGCCGCGCCCGCGACGGGCACGATGCGGCCTCCCTCGACGGCGAACTCCCCGGCCGCAAAACGGCCGCCGGTGTAGATCACGGCATTGGTATAAAGTGTCTTCATCTGTACGAGCGTAAAAAAATAGGGCAACCGAAACAGTTACCCTAATAAAACAAAATTACCGAAAACCGGAGACACGTCGCCCGACCAATAGTCCTGCTGCCAGAATGCCTGCGCTGACGATATGAGGGGGTTACAATTCATAGGTATTCGGAATCGCTGTAATTGAGGACAAAGGTAGGACATTTTTACGGGGCGTGCAAAACTTTGCCGGAAAAATTTTCAACAATCCGCACACACCGGGCCGGGCCGCGGATTCGTCCGTCCATGCCGCTGCGCCCCGCACTCCCGGTGCAGGAAGGTCTCCGCACACCCCGACCTAAAATAAACAATACGCGCCCTGCGACAAAAAAGCACAATTATTTCTACCGATGACGAAAAAATTTCATTATATTTGAAACGATCTTCATGTCAAACTTTAATCCCATTGTTATGAGACAGTTTTATGCACTGCTATGCCTGCTGCTATTCAGCGGCGCATGCTCGGAAGACGACACCCCGAATCCGGCGGTCAAATTCAGTTCGCCCGATTCGGATGTCAAAATTTCACAAGACGGAACCTCTGCCGCGATAACCGCGACACACCATGCAGGCCAGTTCGTCCTCACCATGGAAAAGAATTTCGAAGCCGTGCCGGAATCCGACCGGTCGTGGTGTACGGCCGTCCTGTCGGGGGATCGACTGACGGTCGAAATCGAAGAGAACGCCGAGGAGCTGCGCAACGCCGCAATCTCCATCATGAACGGCGAAAGCGTCATCGGCAAAATCACGGTCGAACAAGGCATCGCGCCGACCCTGAGTCTGGAAAGCAATACGGCGGAGTTCACCAACGAGGGGGGGGGAATTGACCCCATCACGGTAACCACGAATCAGGAGCGATGGGACGCCGCCTGCGACGCAGGATGGATAACGATCTCCAAAGAGGGCGACAAACTCCGCCTCACGGCGTCGCCCAATCCCGACGGCGGAAACCGGCCGGCCGTGGTGACGGTCACCACCGGCTGCAAGGACAACCCCGCCGAGGTGTCGGCCGCCATCAACGTCACCCAAGGTCCTCCGTCGCTCATCCTCGAATACACCGTCCCGGCAGGCGGCAAGATCATACTGCCGCTCTCCGGCGCCATCGACTGCACGGTCGATTACGGCGACGGATACAGCGAGAAACTCGCCCTGACCCTCAACCCCGCGACGGGCAGCCTGATAAATTACGAATATGCGGAAGCGGGCGTCTACGAAGTGTCCGTATCCGGTTCGGTGGAACAACTCTACAGCCTGCAGGGACACTCCGAAACCTCCCGCAGCTACCTGACGGCCGTCAAACAATGGGGCAACGTAAACCTGACCTCGATGTACTATGCGTTCTACCTCTGCTCCAACCTGAAAACGCTCCCCGAAAACACGACCGACTCGTTCGCCGAGGTAACCACGTTCAAATACGCATTCGAAGGCTGCAGCGGCCTGCAAACCATTCCGGCCTCGTTGTTCAGCGGCTGCGACAAGGTCACCGACGTATTGGGATGTTTCACCAAATGCGCCTCGCTCACGTCGGTTCCCGAAAATCTGCTCGCCCCGCTCAAAAACGTCACGTCGCTGCAAAGCTTCCTCGCCCACTGCAAGCAGCTCAAAACCGTTCCGGCCGGATTTTTCGCCCGAAGCCCCCAGATCACGACGCTGAAATACACCTTCTCCGGAAATACGGCCTTCGAAACGCTGCCTGCGGGCCTGTTCAAGGGACTAGCCAACGCCACGAACTTCGAGGAGACTTTCTACGGCTGCACCGCACTCAAAGAGATTCCCGACGAATTTTTCGCAGGATGTACGTCGGCCGACATTTTCCGAAGCTGTTTCTTCGGCAACAAAGCCCTGACGAAAGTGGGCAGAAACGTATTCAAAGGGTGCACCAACGTCACTTCCTACAAATGGCTTCTGGCAAACTGCACCGAACTTGTGAGCGTTCCCGCCGACATGTTCGACGACAGCCGTAAGGTCACCGACTTCAGCGGCACATTCCGCGATGCGGCCAAACTCGCCGTCGAATCGCCCTACACGACCATCGACGGCGTGAAAGTACACATCTACGAACGTTCGCTCCACCCCGACGCATTCACCGCGCCGAAGAGTTTCGGCACCTGCTTCCGCGGATGCACGGCGCTGACCGACTGGGACGCGATCGGCAGCGGCTACGCCGCATGGACCAAATAACCCTCCTGCCTTCCGACAAAGTAGAGGCGGCTCCGAAATTTCGGAACCGCCTCTGTTTTTCGCACGCAGGGCGCGCCTGTCATTTTCCCGGTTGGCGACAGCCCTACTTGACGATAATCAGGTCCACGCCCGCCTCCTCGACGATGGCGACCATCTGTTCGGAAATCCGGTCGTCGGTAATAATGACGTCTATGTCCTCCAGCGCGCAGATGCGTCCGAAGCCGCGCTGTCCGAATTTCGAAGAGTCGGCCAGCACGATATTCTGCGACGACGCCTTCATCATCTTGCGCGTGAGCTTCGCCTCGTCGATCGTGGAGGTCGTGATGCCGTGTTCGAGGTCGATGCCGTCCACGCCGAAGAAAAGCTTCGAGCAGATGCAGTCGTCGAGCGAACGCGCGGCCTCCTCGCCCAGCACCGACAGCGACTTCTTGTGCACCGTGCCGCCCAGCTGCACGACATTGACATTTTCCGCCTCGTTGAGCAGCACGCCCAGCCGCAGGAAGGGCGTAACGATGTTCAGGTGATGCCACTGGCGCGCCTTGATCTCCTCGGCAAAGGCATAGATCGTCGAGCCGGAAGCGACGATGATCGAATCGTTATCCTCCAGCAGTTCGAGGGCGCGCTGGGCGATAAGCCGCTTGGAGTCGCGGTTGATGTTGTCCTTGACATGCACGTCCATATCGGCCACATGGGGGTTGGCGGGACGGGCGCTGCCGTGCACTTTGTAAAGCAACCCTTTGCTTTCCAGTATCTTGACATCCTTGCGGATCGTCACTTTCGTAACCCCCAGTTCGTTGGCGACGTCGGTAATACGCACGAACCCGTATTTGTTCAGGTTATCGAGGATGTATTTGTGTCGTTCGGCAATACTCAGCATATCACTCTGTCTTTTAGCAGTTAATTGAACAAAGGTAACAATTTTTTTCTCAGATTTCAAAATAAAGTATCCGAAACCGCAACCGGCTCCGGACACTTTCGAACCCGAAAGTCCATATCGTTTTCCCGTACGGGACAAACACGTCTAATCATGCTCCGGTTCGGCATCGTAACCGTCGGCGCGGGCGCCCCACATCAGCAGAAAAACCAGCATGCCCACGACGGCCATGCCGAGGATGCCGACATAGGCCCAGTTCCAGCCGTAATGCTGCGCCACATAGCCCAGTCCGACACCCGAAACGACGGTGCTCGCGTAACCGAACAGACCCGTAAGACCGTTGGCCGTCGCGGCGGCGTTCTTCGTAGCCTGATTCGCCGCGGCGATGCCGATCAGCGCCTGCGGACCGTAGATGCAGAAACCGGCGGCGCAGAGGGTCGTGAAGAGCAGCCAGACGGGAGCGTCACCGGGCAGCTGCCAGAAGAGGAAGACGAAAATCGCGGCTCCCGCCATGCAGAATACGCAGGTGCGGTGGGCACGGCCTTTCAGCCACCTGTCCGTCGCCCAGCCGGCGACCAGCATGCCGACGATGCCCGCAATCTCGAACATCGCCACGAGCCAGCCGGCGTGCTCCATGCTGACGCCCTTCGACTGGCTCAGCAGCGAAGGCCCCCAGTCGAGGACCGAAAAGCGGACGACATAGACGAAGAAATTGGCAAAACCCAGAATCCAGATCAGCGGGTTCTTGAAGACGTGCTTCATCAGGAATGCACGGTGCTCGGCACCTTTGGCGGCTTTCTTCTCCTTCCTGACCTCGGTGCCCTCCAATTCGGGAAGCCCCACCGACGAGGGCGTGTCGCGCAGGAAGACGACAAGCCCGATAGCGCCTGCGAACGAAATGGCGGAAGGAATCCAGAAACACCATTTCCACGCCCCGGCATGCGCAGCGGCCGCCATGACGCGCTCCATACCCGCGGCGTCACCGGGCTGTACGCCCAGATTGGCGGCCATGGCCGCCACGGCGTCGGGATCGGCCGAGACGTTCATGCCCAGCGTACCCATGATATATCCGCAGAGGATCACGACCAGACCGGCCCCGATCGAGTGCGAGGTATTCCACACCGACATCTTCGTCGCCAGCTGCGTGGGCGGAATCCAGTGGGTCAGCAGACGGGCGCAGGGCGGGAATCCCGTTCCCTGCAGCATGCCGTTTATCACCCACATGATACCCATGAAGAGGATCATCGTATTGGTGAACTGCGAACCGTCGTGCTGGCCCGTGATCCAGTAGGAGACGTCTTCGCCGAATCCGAAGGCGAAGTTGGCCAATGCGCAGAGCGCAAGTCCGACAGCCATGTACCAGCGGGCGTTCATCCGGTCGGCCAGAATGCCGTTCACGAAACGCGAAAGTCCGTAGACCACGCCGTTCAGGGTCAGGAAAATTCCCAGACTGGTTTTCGAGATCCCCAGATCGGCCTCAAGGCCGGGCATGGCCAGCGAAAAGTTTTTACGCACGAAATAAAAGAGCGCGTAACCGATCATCGTGGCGACGATCGTACGGGTCTGCCAGTACTTGAAGCGCTTGGTTTGTTCAGGAGTCATTTCGGAATGAAAGTTTAGTAGTTTCAGAAAGCAAATATACTACTTTATTTCCCAAATGCTATTTTATTTCCCAAATTCCGCCTTTTCCGAAGAGTTTGTCGAGCCATTCATCCATCCATCCGCAGCGGAACGCGATATCGATCACCGTAAAGCGGCTGCGCATGTAGGGTATCTTTTCGAAGCTGGCGCGGAACTTGGCGCGCGAAACGCCGATATGCTCCGGCTCGTAAGGCGCCCCGACCAGTTCGAGACGGCGGCGGACCTCGCCGAAGGGAATGATCTGCCGGCGGATATGGCCGCTCAGCGCGGGCCACGCCTTCTGCAGACGCTGCAGCTGGCGGCGCAGCCCCTCCTTATCGACATACTTGCCTTTGGTCTCGACCAGACCGCGGGCCACGAACTCAGGATCGTTGTCGAAAATCCGGTAGATATCCTTTTCGGTCTCCTCCCACGATTTCCATGCGGCGACGCATTTTTCGACGTCGAGCGTCTCGACCGGCGTATCGAGCAGCATCTCGATAAAAGCCGTCGAAGCCAGCGTGCCGATGCCGACCTTGAAACCGTGCGAGACGGATGCGCCGTTGTATTTGAGGTGCTCCATGTCCCAAAGGTGGCTGAACTGGTGTTCGGCGCCCGACGCGGGGCGGCTCGACTGCGTAGCCTGCATCGCGAAACCGCTCAGCAGCAAACCTTCGGCCAGCTGTTCGACCTTGGCCACATTGCCGGCACGCACGCCTGCGGGGTCGCAGAGGGCGTCCTTCAGTCCGTCCTGCACCACCGAAAAGGCGAATTCGTCGAGCAGTTCGGAGCCGACCGCATCGGCGAGCATCCAATCGGCCCCGGCCGGAATCTTCGCAATCAGGTCGGCATATCCCGACGCCGACATTTTCGCAGGCGCGGCGGCGGCGATCGTCGGATCGAGCACCATGCCCAGCGGAGCCGGACAGTCGAAGGTCTGTTTGTTGCCGTCCTTGGTGATCGAGGCTCCGTAGGCCGTATAGCCGTCCATCGACGCCGCGGTTCCCACGACCATATAGCGGCGCCCGTTGTGGTGCGAGCAGAGTTTGGTCAGGTCGTTGATAACGCCCGATCCCACTGCGACGGGAATGGCGTCGGTGCGGGACAGCACCCCGTCCAGCTGTTCGACGAACGTCCACTCGGCATAAAGCTTCGGATCGGTGAAAACATGCGGCTCGTCCTGCGCAACACCCGCCTGAGCCAGAATCCGGTGAACATCGCCTCCGGCCGCCCGCCACGTATTGGCATCGGCGACGACAAGCGCACGCCTGCCGGGAAAGAGTTCCTTGAACATATCCGCGACCCGCGGAAGGGTTTCGATTCCGATTACCAGAGCTTTGGTATCGGTCGTGCGCGACAGAGCGCTTTCTACTTTATTCATTACTATTAACGATTGAATTAATTCACACAGAAGCGACAAAAGGGCATCCAAAGCAAAGGCAAATATACATAATTATTTGTTTTCACACAACAAATAGCACTCCATTTTTTCCTTTTTTACTTCCTTACGCCAAAATCACAACATAAAAATAGCAAAAAAAGATTTCTTTTTCAGGATTATTCCATGTAAAACAAAGGTCCGGACTCTCCGTAACAAACAATCGTCCGGCACGACAACCGCCCCCATTCCGTCCGTTCCACCACAAAACAACCCCTCTGACAGTAAAATCGAAATAAATGCAAAATCTATTCGGTTTCGTTTTGGAACCTGAGGGATTTTACCTATTTTTGTAAATCAGAAGCACAACAGAAAGAAACAATATGAAAAATACGCTATTTCTATTAACTTGCTTTTTAGCATCATTACCCGCAAGTCCGGCATTTTCACAACCGTCGGCACGCATCGCCGGAGGTCCCTACCTCCAGAACGTGACCGAGGACGGATTCACCGTAATCTGGACGACAACGACGGACGCGGCGGCGTGGGTCGAAACGGCCCCCGATGACGGAACGCACTTCTATGCCGTCGAACGCCCCAAATACTACGACTCGCACCTCGGACGGCGGCGTCTGGGCAAACTGCACCGGGTGCGCGTCGGCGGACTCGAACCGGGCAAAACCTACCGCTACCGCATCATGCAGCAGGCCGTGCTCAGCGACGAAGGCAACAAACGGGTCGTATTGGGCGAGGGCTACGGCAGCGACATACTCAAACACGCGCCCTATCCCGTCACAACGCCCAGCGCGGACCGGAACGAGCTGGAATTCTGGATGGTGAACGACATCCACGGCCGCGATTCCGTCTTCCAGCTGCTTATCGGGGACGCACCGCGCCAGAAGCCCGACTTCGTATGCCTGAACGGCGACCTGCTGAATTCGATCGAATCGGAGAAGGCGCTTTTCGAAGGATTCCTCGCATCGGCGTCGGAGCTGCTCACCCCGGCGGGCATTCCGCTCGTCGTGATGCGCGGCAACCACGACGGACGCGGCAAGTTCGCCCGGCACTGGCTCGACTACTTCCCCACGCCGACCGGCGAAAGTTACTATACGTTCCGCCGCGGTCCCGTCTTCTTCGTCGTACTCGACGGCTGCGAGGACAAACCCGACAGCGACATCCGCTATTACGGGCTTTCGACCGCCGACGCTTACCGCGAACAGCAGGCGCAGTGGCTCAGGGGCGTAGTCGCCGGCGAAGAGTTCCGGTCGGCGCCCTACCGCATCGTCCTGATCCACATGCCGCCCAACAAGGGACGCGGCTGGCACGGCGAGCTGGAGATCGAACGGCTGTTTCTCCCGATACTCGACGGAAGCGGCATAGACCTGATGCTCTGCGGCCACTACCACCGTTACCAATGGATCGACGACCGGAGCCGCGGCGCCGATTTCCCGATCCTGATCAATTCCAACAACGACAAAACGGTCGTCAAGGCCGACGAAAAGGGCATCGACATCCGGGTAGTCGATACGGCAGGCAATGTGCTGAAAGAACACAAGATTACGAAAAACAACCGATAAAAACCATCCATGAAAACTTTCAGACTACTGACAGCCCTTACGCTGGGCACCCTGCTGTGGGGATGCGCCGAAAGCGGCAAAAAGGCCGAAGGACCTTTTTACACCGACATCGAAAGCCGCGCCCAGCTGCACGACTGGTTCCGGTACGCACCGGAGCGTCCGATCGTCGTCAGCGGCCACCGCGGCGGCATGGTGACGGGCTATCCCGAAAACTGCATCGAATCCTTCGAGAAGACCCTCTCGATGATGCCTTCGTTCTTCGAAATCGACCCGCGCCTGACCAAGGACAGCGTGATCGTGCTGATGCACGACGCCACGATCGACCGCACGACCACCGGCACGGGCAAGGTGTCGGACTACACCTTCGAAGAGTTGCAGCAGTTCTTCCTCAAGGACCGCGAAGGCAACGTCACGCCCTATAAGATTCCGACGCTCGAAGAGTGCATCGTCTGGAGCCGGGGCAAGACCATCCTCAACCTCGACATCAAGGACGTGCCGCTGGAGGTGATGTCGGACTTCATCAACCGGCTGGCGCCCGCCAACGTAATGTACACCGTGCGCAACGCCCGGCAGGCCCGCACCTACTTGGACCGCGACCCGCAGGCGATGTTCTCGTGCTGGTGCAAGAACATGAAGGAGTTCGGCGAATACGCCGAAGAGCGCATTCCGTGGTCGCAGATGATGGCCTATGTCGGCACGATGATGCTCCCCGACCAGCAGGAGCTTTACGACAAGCTGCACGAGAAGGGCGTGATGTGCATGATTTCGCTCGCCCCGACCCACGACCGGCGGGCGACCGACGCCGAGAAAATCAAAGGTTACGAACTCGAAATCCCCACGGGATGCGACGTGATCGAAACCGACTATCCCTACCTGTTCCAGCATCTCAATCTAACACGAAAATAATGGCAACATTCGACAAATTCCGCTCGGTTTACACACACGACGAACTGATGGAGCGGCTGCGCGGCATCAAACACGTGGCGCTCGACATGGACGGCACGATCTACATGGGCATGTCGCTCTTCCCCTACACCAAACCCTTCCTCGAAGGGCTGAAAGAGCTGGGAATCGGCTATTCGTTCCTGACCAACAACCCCTCCAAATCCATCGCCGACTACCTACACAAACTCGAAACGCTGGGCATCCATGCCACACGCGAGGAGATGTATACGACGGCGCTGGCGACCATCGACTACATCAAACAACACTACCCCGCAGCCAAACGGCTCTTCCTGCTCGGCACGCCGAGCATGATCTCGGAGTTCGAAGCTGCCGGGTTCGAATCGGCGGCGGATTCGGCCGACGACGTGCCCGACGTAATCGTCGCGGCGTTCGACATGACGCTGCAATACGACCGGCTCTGCCGCGCGGCATGGTGGGTGTCGCAGGGCGTACCCTACATCGCCACCAATCCCGACCGCGTATGCCCCACCGACCAGCCGACGGTGCTGGTGGACTGCGGCTCGATCTGCGCCTGCATCGGGCATGCCACGGGACGGCGTCCCGACATCACGCTCGGCAAGCCCGATCCCAACATGCTTTCGGGCATCCTTTCGCGCCACGGCCTCAAGCCCGACCAGATCGCCATGGTCGGCGACCGCATCTACACCGACGTGGCGATGGCCCACAACGCCAAAGCGATGGGAGTGCTGGTGCTTTCAGGCGAAACGACGCTCGACGTAGCCGACAAAGCCGATCCGCAGCCGCACATCACCGCAGACAGCATCGAAGTGCTGGGCCGGCTGATCCGCGAGGCGCACGGCAAATAGGCAGGCCCGCCTCCGCACCGGGGGCATATCCGGCAGAACGGAGCGGGAAAGCCATGTTCGGACCAACGAAGCGAAAACCCCGTCTAGACCAAAGGACGGGAACAGGCGTACACGAACCAAAGCACGAAAACAGCCGCGCTCGTCCCAAAGAACGGGAACAACCGCACACGGACCGGCAAGCCGGAACGACCTGCACCGACAAAAGGGCCGGAACAACCATGCACGAGCAAACACACCGGAACAATTGCCCACAAACAAAACAGGCTGCAATTATGCCGGTATCAGAAAACCGAATCCAAATGGATTCGGTTTTTCCGTCTCTTTCGCCGGAAAAGCACTATATTTGCGAAGTCAACGACAAACCGCATATCAATATGGAGCACAATATTCTCATCCCGCTGCTGCTGACGCTCGGAGCCGGTCTGGCCACCGGCATCGGCAGCGCGATCGCCTTTTTCGCCCGCCGCACCAACAAGCGGCTGCTGTCGTTCTCGCTCGGACTGTCGGGCGGCGTGATGATCTACGTCTCGTTCGTCGAGTTGTTCCAGCAGGCGCAGACAACTCTTTCGGAGGAGTGGGGCGCGCATACGGGGATAATCGTCACCGTGGTCAGCTTCTTCGCGGGCATCCTGCTCATCGGCGTCATCGACCGGCTGGTTCCCTCGTTCGAGAACCCCCACGAGGCCCACATGGTCGAGGAGATGGACAAACAACCCCGCAACCCCAAACTGATGCGCATGGGCATGATGACGGCGCTGGCCATCGGCATCCACAACTTCCCGGAAGGTATCGCCACCTTCACGTCGGCCGTGGACAACATGGCGCTGGGCGTGGCAATCGCCGTGGCGATCGCCATCCACAACATTCCCGAAGGCATTGCGGTCTCGATTCCGATCTTCTACGCCACGGGCGACCGCAAAAAGGCGTTCAAACTCTCGCTGCTGTCGGGACTCGCCGAGCCGGTCGGCGCACTGCTGGCCTATCTGGTGCTGATGCCCTTCATGTCGCCGACGCTGATGGGCTGCATACTGGCCGGAGTCGCGGGCATCATGGTCTTCATCTCGATCGACGAACTGCTGCCCGCAGCCCGCGAATACGGCGAAGCTCACATTTCGATTTACGGCGTGGTGGCCGGCATGGCGCTCATGGCCGTCAGCCTGATTCTGCTTGCATAGATTATGGACATTCTGCTGCTGATCGTCGGACTGGGACTGATTCTCGCCGGCGCAAATTTCCTGACGGACGGCTCGGCCGCCGTCGCGCAACGCTTCCGGGTTCCGGAATTCATCATCGGCCTGACGATCGTCGCCGTAGGCACCTCGACGCCCGAACTGGTCGTCTCGGTACTCTCGGCCGCGGCGGGCAACAGCGACGTGGCGATCGGAAACGTCGTCGGCTCGAACCTCTTCAACGTCTTTCTGATCCTCGGCGTCTGCGCCCTGATCCGGCCGCTGCCCCTCACCCGGAGCAACATCCGGCGCGACATTCCCTTCGGCATGGCCGCGTCGCTGATCCTGCTGGCCGTCACTTCGGACCGCCTGATATGTGCGGGGGCGGCGGACAGAATCGGCCGCATCGACGGCATCGTCATGGTGGCGCTCTACATTGCGCTGATGTGGTTCACGATCCGCACCACGAAACGGCCCGAAGCGGTGCCCGCCGATGCCGGCGCCAAAAAGCCGGCGGCCCTCTGGCTGGCGGTCGTCATGATCGCCGGAGGACTCGCCGGGCTGATTTTCGGCGGCGACATGTTCCTGAAAAGCGCCACGGAGATCGCCCGCAGGCTGGGCATCAGCGAATCGGTTATCGCCATTACGCTCGTCGCGGGCGGCACATCGCTGCCCGAACTGGCCTCGTCGGTCGTATCGCTGCTCAAAGGCAAGTCAGAAATGGCGCTGGGCAACGTCATCGGGTCCAACATCGCCAACATACTGCTGATCCTCGGCGTGAGCGCGACGATCCGCCCGCTGACGATGGGCGGCATCACGACGACCGACATTCTGATGGTGGTGCTAAGCTCCCTGCTGTTGCTGCTGACGGCGTTCACCTTCCGCAGGAAGCAGATCGACCGCTGGGAGGGCGCGATCTTCCTGATGATATACGTCGCCTATATCTGGTATCTGATACGCTGACGGACAGATACACGGGCAAAACGTGCCGTCTCCCGGCGGCGTTTGCACACAAGACGAATCCCTGCCGCGGCAGGGATTTTTCACGGCTGCCGGTCCAGATAGCGGTCGATCAGCCGCGGCACGGCATAGTCGCCCAGCGTGGCGGTCGGCACGGAGGGGAAATCCACAGGGGAAAAGATCTCGAAGCGGTGGAACACGGCATGCAGCGTCTGGTGCGAGAGCTGGTGTTTCGGCATTGCAACGCTCCGCAGCAGACGCCATTCGACGCCACCCAACACGGTTCGGAACTCTTCCGAATCGGTTAGTTCCGAGAAATCCGCCGCACGGTCCGTCTCGATCATCGGAAACTCGTACAATCCCTGCCAGATGTCGCCTTCCCCGCGCCGCCGCAACAAGGTCCGGTCGCCGCATGTGACGTGCAGGTAGTTGAACCAACGGTCGCGCACCTTGGTTTTCGCCTGCTTGACGGGACGCTCCGCAACCGTTCCTGCGGCCAGAGCCAGACAGCGCGCCGCAAGCGGACAGTCGGCGCATCCGGGCTGCGCCGGAGTGCATTGCAGCGCCCCGAAATCCATGACGGCCTGATTGTAACGCCCCGGACAACGCATATCGAGCTGCGTTTGCGCCAATTCAGCGAACGTGCGCTTTCCGGCCGTGGAGTCGATCGGAAGGTCGATATCGAAAAGCCGCGCCAGCACCCGGAAAACATTGCCGTCGAGCACGGCGCAGGGAGCGTCGTAAGCGGCCGAGCAGACGGCCGCGGCGGTATAGTCGCCGACGCCCCGCAGCGAGCGGACCTCGTCGTAAGACCGGGGAAACACGCCTCCGAACCGCTCCGCGACCTGCCGCGCCGCAGCGTGCAGGTTGCACGCACGGCTGTAATAGCCGAGTCCCTGCCACAACTTGAGCACCTCGTCCTCCGGAGCGGCGGCCAGCGACCCGACGTCGGGAAAGCGCTCCGTGAAGCGCAGGTAATAGTCCATGCCCTGTGCGACGCGGGTCTGCTGGAGGATAACTTCGGAAAGCCAGATGCGGTAAGGATCGCGGGTGCGTCTCCAAGGCAGATCGCGGCCGTGTCGGGCGTACCAGTCCAGCAATATATCGGAAATGTTGTCCATATTCTGTCTGCAAAAGTAGCAATTTTCCCGTTTAGGCTCTATATTTGAAGAAACCAAGCCGACATCTAAAACTCAGGATTATGGAAAAGAAACACGAACTGATCGACAACGCTGCGGAAAAGCGATACGAATTCGACCTCGACGGGGACCTCGCCATGATCGAATACATCAAGGCGCAGGGATTCATCGTCCTGACGCACACCGAGGTTCCCGAAAAATACGAAGGACAGGGCATCGGCTCGGAGCTGACGCGCGCCGTATTGGAGGATCTCCGCGCCAAAAAACTGCCGATGATCCCCCAGTGCCCCTTTGTGGCACAATACATCTACCGCCATCCCGAATGGGCGGACGTGGTGCTGAAGGAAGTACCCGCCAAATAACGCAGGAACCGGCCGGACAAGCGGTCTCAGACGATTTCACCCCTGCGCAGCGAAGTGCGGCAGGGGTGAATTTCATTTTTCAGGGCCGGGTCCTGCAATTCCGACGGTCAGCAAACTCAGAAATCGTCCGTACGGAAAGGAACGACCGGCAGTTCGCGGGTATCGGCCAGATTGCCCGGCTGGAAATCGCGGAAGCAGTAGCGCACGGCCACGGGTTCCGGCACTTTCTCCGACGAAACGACCAGAGCGAACTGGTTTTCGACGACCGCATCGGCCGGATAAAATACCTTGTCGGCGCCGCAGATCTCGAATCCGCGGATGTCGGCCATCCGGTTGAAACCCTGATCCATATACTTGAACCTGACATGGGCCTTGCCGTCGCGGATCTCCATCGACTCGTACTGCGGGCTTTGGCAGGCGATCTCCTTCATCCCGTAGGTCTTGTTCAGCGCCATGAAAGCCAGCCGGTACCCCACGTCCCGCTTGTTCTTCGGGTGGACATTGCAAAACTCATAAGGCTCCACCAGATCGTTGGTGCAGATCATGCCGCTGTTGGGAATCAACTCCTGCGCCCGGCACTGCGCTTCGCGCAGGTAGGGCGACTTCCCGTTGCCGTACTCGAAGGGAGCGATCTCGACGTAATAGAACGGCAGGTCGTCCCGCCCCCACAATCCGCGCCACAACGAGACCATATCGGCCAGCCGCGCGGCGTAATCCATGTAGCGGCCGACGTTCGATTCGCCCTGATACCAGAGGAATCCGCGGACGGTATAGCCCGCCACAGGACGGAGCATGGCATTGTACATGACCATCGGACGCAGGTGCTGCGCGACGCGGGAGATTCCCTCTTCGGTCAGGTCGATGTCCGAATAACCGCTCAGCACTTCGCGGCTCATCCAGCTTTCGACGCGGCTTCCGCCCCACGAGCAGTCGATGATGCCGACCGGAACGCCGAGCACGTCGTTGAGCATTTCGGCGAAGAAGTAACCCGCAGCGGTGAATTTCGCCGCAGTAGCGGTCGTGCAGGGCGTCCAGCTTCCGGCCGTCCGGTCCTGCGGCGTATAGGCTGCGGCATGCGGAATCTTCACATAATGGAGTTTTCCGCTTTTGGCGCCCGCGCGGGCGATGATCTCGTTCGCATCCGTAACCGGACACTGCCAGAAACCGCCGAGCGGCATCTCCATATTGCTCTGCCCTCCGGCGAACCACACTTCGCCGATCAGCACGCGGTCGAACGTCACGCGGTCGCCGCTGGCGAAGGTAATCCGCTGCGGCTCGTAACTTCCGGCCGGCGTCCGGACCGATACGGCCCAGCGGCCGTCGGCGTCGCTTTTCACGGCGGCTCCGGCGCCCCACGAGGTCTCGACTTTCACCGCGGCATGCGGCTCGGCCCAGCCCCACAACCGGACCTCGGCATTCTGCTGAAGCACCATGTCGTTGCCGATGATTTCGGGCAGCCGGATTTTAGCCGCGGCGCCCCATACGGCCGCAAGGGCGATAAAAAGCAGGAGGATTCTTTTCATAACGGATCGGTATCGAATTTCTGCAAAAATACGATTTTTCGGCGGATGAAAAACAACGGAATGCGGAAAATTTCCTCGTAATTAATATAGGTATCTGTTTTTTTGAAAAAATCCCGCCGGAAAATTTGGTTTATTATATAAACTACTTTATATTCGCAATATATTTATGGCACAATAAAAGAATCTTAAAAAACCGAACAGCATGGAACTCACGAACACCTCCCCGGACAAACGCCGCCTTTTCGGCCGCTGGTTCGCACGCCGCATCACCACCTACCTCGTAGTCTGCGCATTCCTCGCCTTCGTCAACTGGCAGACCTCGCCCCATTACTGGTGGGTGGCATGGGTCGCAGCAGGATGGGGGCTGAATCTGGTGCTGTCGCTGGTCTGGTATCTCACCGACTGCGACGACGAAAACAATTACCGCTAAAACCTCCGCAACCATGAAAGCATGGAAACTCGTCCTGACCGTCATTTTTGCGCTGGCATCCGTTGCCGCCGCGGCCAAAACCCTTGAAATCACCGTAACGGACATCCGCAGCGACAAAGGCAATGTTCTGGCGATGGCGAAAGTCGCCGGACATGAACAGCCCGTATACGGCATGTCGCCCGCCAAGAGGGGCGAAGTCGTGGTAACGCTCGAAGGCATCGACGCCGAAACGGCCGAGGTATCGCTCCTCCACGACGAGGACGGCGACTACAAAATGAAGACGGGCGAACGCGGCCCGGCCGAAGGCTATGCCGCGAAAAAGCGCGCCCTGCCCGCAGAGCGGAACGCCGTGACGATACGCCTCCGCTACCCTGCCGCGGAATAAACCGCCGCCCCGCATACGGCAGAAACGCCGCAGAAGACGCGCAGACATCCGGTGAAAAGCGAAGAACACCCGGAACAAATTCGTAACTTTAACCCCGAAATCCGACAGACATGGAAGACAGAAAGCTGGATGCCGCCGAGAGTTTGGCACTCATCGGGCGGATGATCGAAAATACCCGCAGCCGCATGGTCCGCAACGCCGGACGGCCGTTTCTGGCGTGGGGCTATGCGACCGCCGCGACATTGATCGCCGTATGGGCCGCAGTGTCCTGCACCGGAGACATACGCTGGAACTACCTTTGGTTCATGCTACCCCTCTTGGGCGGCGCGCTGATGTACTTCACGCGCCCCAAGGCGGCCGAAGGCTCGGTGCACACCTACGTAGACCGCGTACTCGACCTCATCTGGAGCGTAATAGGCCCCGCCACCCTGCTGATAAGCACGCTGGCGATCTGTTTCGTCGTCCGGTTTCCGGTCGCATTCACCGTATTGCTGATGATCGGTCTGGGCACGACCATCAACAACCTGATCATCGGCTTCAAGCCCGGCGTGGCAGGCGGCATCGCCGGAATCGTGCTGGCGTCGGTCTCGCTCGTCGTCACCGGAAACTGGCACGCCGGACTGTTTCTGGCAGCCTTCGTCCTGATGACGATTATTCCGGGGCATATCCTCAATTACCGGTACAGACACTCCCGCAGCGACGTGTAACAAGCGGCCGGACCGCGGCCCGGCAGGGCGACGAAAGACGGCGCAGCAGAGGAAGACGGCAGTACGGAGGAAGACGGCGCAGCGACCGAAAACGGCACTGCGGAGGGCGGCGCGGCAACGGACAGCACTGCGGCAGATGGCGCGGCAACGGGCAGCGCACCGGCGGACAGGCCGCTGGACGCCGCCGAAAACATCGCACTCGTCGGCCGCATGATCGACAACACCCGCAGCCGCATGGTCCGCAACGCCGGGCGGCCGTTCCTGATATGGGGCTATGCGACCGTCGTCACGACACTCGCCGTATGGGCCGCCTACGCACTCTTTCCGGGCCGGAACTGGTACTACCTATGGCTGCTGCTGCCCGTATTCGGAACCGCGCTGAGTCTGCTGACGATGCCCAAGGCGGACGGCGGCAGGGTCTACACCTTCATCGACCGCGTAATCGGTCAGGTATGGCTGGTAATGGGTCTCACGGCGTGGTTCGTCAGCCTGCTCTCGGTATTCGGCGACATGCCGGTCCCGATCCTCTTCGTCATCCTGCTGATGATGGGCATGGGAACAGCCATCACGGGGCTTGTCATCCGCTTCGTCCCGGCCGCCGTCGGCGGGGCCGCGGCGATCATCCTCGCCCCCGTATCGCTCGCCGCAACCGGTTACTGGGTGCCGGCGCTCTTTATCGCCGGATTCGTCGCAATGATGATCGTGCCGGGGCATATTCTCAACTACAAGTCGAATCATCCGAAACAATAGCCGTATGGAAGAACGGAAAATGTCCGAAAAAGAGGCGATGGAGCTGATCGCCCGCTCGCTCGAAGCGCAGCGCCGCAAACTGAGTTTCGTGCGGAGCACGCTTTTCTTCGGCGCAGGAGCGCTGGCGCTGGCCGTCACAACGGCGGATTACGTCGTCCGGCGGACGACGGGCCGGGATTTGACGCTGATGCTGGTCCTCGCCGGGACGGTCGCCGGGCTGGCCGCACTCTATTTCCATTACAGAAGTCACCGCACGGTCACGGCCAACGACCGGACACTGATGAACGTCTGGGCCTATGCGCTCGGCGTATGTCTCTACACTGCGGGATACGTAGCCGCGGGCGACGGACTGCAGCTGCCCGTCATGGGACTGCTGACCATGGGCGCAGCCATTGCGGCGGGCGTCACGGGCGAACTGTTCCGCCGCAGCGAAGCCAACCGGTCGAACCAGAGCGGATCGCTGGGCGGACTGCTCTTCATCAGCATTGCGGGGGCATTTCTCGCCGCATGGATTTTCCGGGCCGCAGCAGCAGGAGAGACCGTCTCCCAATTCATACTCACCCTTGCGGCAGCCGTCATCCTCTTCTTCGGAACGGGAATCGTGCTGCGCTACAACGAACGCAGGAACCGTGTTTAAAGAACTCAACCCCCTGCTGCATTCCGAACTGCGTCTGGCCGTGATGTCGATCCTCATTGGGGTCGAAAGCGCCGATTTCGTCTTCATCCGGCAGCAGACCGGAGCCACGGCGGGCAACCTTTCGGTACAGCTGGACAAGCTGGCGAAAGCGAATTACATCGAAATCGAAAAGACCTTCCGGGGCAAGATGCCCTGCACCGTCTGCCGCATCACCGACACGGGACGCGACGCCTTCGCCGAATACGTCGCGGCGTTGCAGACCTATATCCGGAAATAAAACGCCCGCCGGATACAAGAGACCCGCGGGAATTTTTATTGCGGCCAACAATTACAGCGTACAGAAAAACGTCACCAGAAACGGAACGCTGAAATCGAGCGTGCAGCCGTGGAAAATCGAAACCACGGCATAGGGCTTTCCGGCCGCCTGCGTGATGACGGGCAGCGTGGTGTCGAAGGTGGTCGCACCGCCGATCGAGACGGCCGCCAGCGGTCCGCACCAACGGACGACCAGCGGCGCGGCCAGCAGCGTGAAGATCTCGCGCATGACGTTGCATAGCAGAGCGACGGTTCCCAGCTCCGCGCCCCGGAAATCGGCGATAAAGATGCTCGACAGCGAATAATAGCCGAAACCCGAACCGACGGCCAGCGTATCGGTCACGGCCAGCGGCGGCAGAAGCGGCGTCGCGAGAGCCGCGCCCGCCAGCGTTCCGACGGCAGTCATCACGGGCAGCAGCGCCAGCCGCGGATCGAGCCGCCGGACACGTCCCGCAAGGGTTTCATCATGGCCCAGCGTCACGCCGACACAAAACATCAGCGCATAGAGAACATACGTGCTGACGCGCGCCCCGGCGACATCGAACGGCACGAGAGCGAAAAGTCCCGCGACGCATCCGGCGACGAAGAAGGCGACGATCACCAGACTCCCTTTCAGTGCATTCCACATCGACAGCGGCTTTTCCGGATCGGATGCCGGACAAGCAGGCGCGGGCGTCGGCTCGCACGCCGTCGGTTCCGAAGATTGGGGAGAACACGGCGCGCGAAACAATGCCGGCTCCGAAGGTTCGGGCGAGCATGACACGCGACCCACCGCTGAATCCGAAGGTTCAGCAGAGCATGACGCGCCACACGCCGCCGGATTCGGGAACGTTTCGGAAGATATATCCGCAACAGTCCCGGAAGAGCAATTCGCACCGCAGCCCCCGCCTCCGGTCCCAAGTTCCCGGCCCGAAACAGAGCCTGCAGATGCCGGATTTGCCCCGGTGCCCTCCGTCCCGGAAGCACTGCGGCCCCGGATACGCCGCCACAACAGCCACGAAGCCCCGATGCTTCCCGCGACCGAGAAGACGAAGATCACGAAGGCGGTACGCCCCAGCGTCGCCATGCCGCCCACGACGGCGGGATCGGAACCGACCTCCAGTCCGAGCAGGAACAACAACGCCCAGATGATGACGGCGATCAGCCGGGAGACGAAGGCGAGGCGCCGGCTTTGCAGCAGGCGCCCCGTGACGATTCCTCCGAAAATGACGGCGAAAAGAACAAGCATTGCCTACTCCTGCTTCGCCGTGAGTTTTTCGATCTGTCTTTCAGCTTCGGCGCTGAGTTTGTCGGCCTGCTTCTTGGCCTCTTCGACCAGCTTGTCGCCCGCTTTCTCGGCCGCCAGCTTCGCCAAAGCGCCCTTCTCCTTGGCGCCGTCCACAAGTTTCGTGCGCTGCGCTTCGGCGGCTTCGACCAGCTTGTCGCCGGCACGTTTGGCCTCCTTGCGCAGGTTGTCGGCCTGCTTCTGAATCTCCTCGCCGAGCGATTCGCTGCCCGTAAGCTTCTGAATCTGCTGGTCAATGACGTTCTTCACGGCCTGCTCGGCCGCTTCCTTCACGCCGAGCGTAATCTTGGGCGAGGTAAACGTGCCGCCTATGCCGACATTGACCGACTCCAAGCTCCCGCCCGCAGAACCCGCAGGCAGGGCCACCTTGGCCGTATAGTCGATGGTCTGGTCGAGTCCCGTCGAACCGGACATGTTGATCTTTATGTCGCCCATCTTCAGGTCGAAAGGCTGGGTCGTAATCCGACCGTCCCTGATCGAGAAACGGACGGCGACGTCCTTGGCTTCGATTTTCCGCAGTTTGTCGTTGTCGAGCGCCTTGGCCAGCGCATCGAACGCTTCGAGGTTCTGGATACGGATGTTCGCCGACTTGATTTCGCCCGTGGCGCTGAGCGACTGCAGGTCGGGTTCCATATTCGGATCGAGCGCGGTCGTCATATCGAGCGACAACGAATAATCGCCGCCCGTTTTGGCGAACAGCGGCACGAGTTTCTGCACCATCTCCAGTTCGTCGAACGTCTTGGAGAACGAAGCGCCCGAAAGCCCCAGCGACAGCTTCAGCGCCGGACGCTGCGGATCGGCCGCCGTCGAATAGCTGCCCGAAGCGGTCGCCGAACCGCCGAAGAGCTGCATGCGCAGCCGTTCGAGCGAAAGGGCGCCGCCGGCCACGCGCATCTCGCCCGATATGCCGGATACGGTCATTTTCTGGAAGAGCACCTTCTGCAGTTCGGTATTGAGCGAAAGATTCAGGTTGCGCGGCACTTCGAGCGCCTGCGCCGGTTCGGCGGAAGTCCCGGCCGACGACGTCTCCGGGGTCTCCTCCGGTGCGGAATCGGGCATGACGTTCATCATTTCGTTCAGGTCCAGCAGGTCGGACTTCACATAGAGACGTCCCGAAAGCATGTCGCCCCGCAGCAGGTAGCCGATGTAGCCTGACAGCTGGCCGTTGGCCGCCAGATCGCTCCGGCCTATCGTAAGGCCGAGTTCGCCGAGCGTCATGGCCGCGGGCGTAATGGTCGCTGCGGCACGGCGGATATGGACCGCAGGCAGTTCGGGCATGGTCAGACCCAGCCGCTCGACGACGAACGTTCCCGACGCGCCGATCCGCTCGTAGCGGCTCTTTTCGATGTCGGACATACGGCCCGAAACCTTCACGTCGGCGGTAATCAGGCCGCTCAGTTCCATCCCCTTTTCTAGCGGATACACCTCTTTGACGGCCCCCAGATCGACACGGCCGTCCACCGCGGCACGGAACGTCGGGTCGCTGACCAGATTGGTCGCATAAGCCGACGCCGAAAGCGAATTCCCGGCCATCCGGAGCGTGAATTTCGAGAGGTCGATTTCAGTCTTATCCGCCACGCCGCCGGGATTGGCGATCCGGACGTCGATGTTGATGCCGTCCACCGCCTTGGGCAGCGACGAGTACTGGAAACTGCCGTTGCGCACCTCCGTCCTGAGCTCGAACGCCGGAAGCGCCGCACCGCGCATTTCGCCGCGCGCCCAGAGCGCCATCGAAAGTTCGCCGCCGGCCGCAAGATTACGGAAGTCGCGGGTGTAGAAGGCCGGAACGAGCGAAAGCACGTCCTTGAACTGCACCTTGTCGCAGCCGGCCGTGACGTCCATGGCCACGGCGTCGTCTTTCAGCTCCACCCAGCCGTCGAGACCTACCTCGATGGCGTTCAGGCGCAGTTTGTTCTGCGAGAAGGTAAAGCGGCTGTTCGCCAGATCGGCCGCAATCACCGCATCCAGCTCCGCTTCGGCGCCGCTGAGCATCGGAATACCGCCCGAAACCAGCCGCATGCCCTTGGCCGTCAGCCGCAGGTCGAGGTCGGTCTGGTCGGCCGACATATCGCCCCGCAGACGGAGCGACAGCGGTGCGGTCGAGAAGCGCATGCCCGTCGAATCGTCCTCGTAACGGATCGACGCGTCGCTGATCCTGAAGTCGCGGACCGAAAGGCGGAACGACGAAGGTTCCGCATCGGCGGGGCTTTCCTCTTCGCCCTGAGCCTCTTCCGAAGCCTTCATAACGTCCCAGTTCACCCTGCCGTCGGCGAGTTTGTGCGCATGGAGCGCAGGCTCCGAAAGGATGATCTTCGTCACCTCGAACCCCTCGTCGCCGAAAAGCGACATCACGTTCACGACCACCGAAATCCGCTGCGCGGCGACGATCGTATCGCCCGCGAAAGGCTCCTCGCCCACCAGCGTCAGTCCCTTCAGGTCGAGCGAAGCACGGGGAAAATGGCGCAACAGGCTGATGTCCAGCTTCTCGAAATCGAGCCGCGCATCGAGCATCGCATTGGCCTCACGCTTCACAATCTCGGCGATCTTGCCCCGCAGCACCATCGGCGCCACCAGAGCGATCACCAGCACGACGGCCACCACGATGGCCGCAATCTTCACGAATTTTTTCATCACTTATCTGTTTTAAAGGCGAAAACCGTGGTTTCCACCTCTTCGAATCCGACTTTGCGATAAAGCGCCCTAGCGGCTTCGCGCGCCGGGTTCGACGTCAGCATCACCTTCCCGGCGCCGATGCGGGCCGCATGCTCCACGGCGGCGCGCACCAGCGCATCGCCCGCGCCGCAGCCGCGTGCCGCGCCGTCCACCACGACGTCCTCGATCCACGCCTTGCGCCCCGAAGGCGCATCGTACCACGCCAGCATCAGCACCCCGACGATGCGTTCCCCGGCCACAGCGGCCAGCAACGCCCCGGTTTCGCTTCCGGCCACACGCCGCAACACCTCGCGGGAGGGCGCGCCCAGCCGCGGCGAAAGCTGCGGCATCAGCCGCGCGAACGCCTCTTCGAGCGCATCCGAGACTTGGGTTATCCGTCGTATCTCAACCGTCATAACATCCGATTTTCGGGCAAAGTTAATCTTTTTTTCACAACAGCTCCGCCGATCACCCTCGCCGGAGTCCGCAGAGCCGCAATTTACTCAACAAAGTTAATATTTTCGTCCGAATCTTTGGGGCATGTCTCGAAAAAAGATTACTTTTGCGTCGCATCGGTTCCCGAAACGCCCCGGAAGGGCGCGGGGATTAAAAGGGAATGCCGTGAAATCCGGCAACAGTTCCCGCTGCTGTAAGTTACGCAACATGTTCCGGCACTCTTTGGCCACTGTCCTCCGGGACGGGAAGGCGCCGGAACGGTAACGAGTCAGAAGACCTGCCGCATGCCGTTCAACCATTATGCACCCTGCGGAGAATGGGGCGCAGCAGGCCGTCGCCAAAATCAGCATACGACACGTCCGCCCGTACCAGCCGCAGTCATTTGAAAGCCGATGAAACGCGTTTTACGACATATGGCGGTTCTATGCGCCGGCGCAGGATTCTGCTGCGCCTGCATGGACTACGGACCGCTGCATGAAGAGCCGTTCGCACAGTCGCAGCGCGGCGTGTTCATCACGTGCGAGGGCAACTTCGGCTGGGACAACGCTTCGCTGTCGTTCTACGATCCTGCGGCGCGAACTGTCGAAAACGAAATCTTCATCCGCGCGAACGGCATGAAACTGGGCGACGTCGCCCAGTCCATGACCCTCCACAAAGGACGCGGATACGTCGTGGTGAACAATTCGGGCGCGGTCTATGTCATCGACCCGGCGACTTTCCGCGTCACGGGAGTGATCGAAGGGGTCGTCTCGCCGCGTTACATCCACTTCCCCAACGACACGACGGCCTATATCACCGACCTTTACGATCCGCGCATCACGGTCGTGGATTCCCGCAGCAACCGTATCCGCGGCCGGATTCCGATGAACGGCCACAAATCGACCGAACAGATGGTGCAGTGGGGCGACGAAGTGTTCGTAAACTGCTGGTCGTACGACGACAAGATTCTGGTCGTGGACGCCGCACGCGAAACGCTGGTGGACTCGATCGAGGTCGGGCCGCAGCCTTCGTCGCTGGTCCTCGACCGCTTCGGCAAACTCTGGACCGTCACCGACGGACGCACCGCAGGCATTCCGGCGGCGCTCTACCGCATCGACGCCGCCACGCGCCGCGTCGAGCAGACCTATACGTTCGCCGCGGGCGACCATCCCTCGTCGGTCACCCTCAACGGCACGCGCGACACGCTCTACTTCATCAACCGCGACGTCTGGCGCATGCGGGTCGACGCCGAGGAGCTGCCCGTCACGCCGTTCCTGCCCTATACGCAGACCACCTATTACGAAGTGGCGGTCGATCCGCTGACCTCGGAGGTCTACGTGGCCGACGCCATCGACTACGTCCAGCACGGCGTGGTCTACCGCTTCACGGCGCGGGGCGCGGCCATCGACACGATACGCGTCGGCATCACCCCCGGATCGTTCTGTTTCAAACCGTAAAAAACATTCGAAGAAGATGAAAAAATACGCATTCCCTCTGGCGGCTCTTCTGCTGGCCGCCTGCAACTCCGGCGAAGAGATCACGACCACGCAGACGGACGAACCCGTGGCCCGGATTCTCGAATACACTCCCGCACCGGGACAGTTCATCAACGAAGAGGCGCGCTCCGGCGGCGCGTTCGACAACGTGGATACGCCGGAGAAAGCCTGCCGGTACGCTGCCGCGCGCTTCGCCGAGAACAACTGGGTTTCGCTCGGCGGATGGGGCGGATACCTCGTCGCGGCATTCGCCGAGCCGGTACCCAACACGGGCGGTTACGACCTTTACGTCAAGGGCAACGCCATGAACACCTCGTCCGAGCCGGGCGTCGTCTGGGTCATGCAGGACGCCAACGGCAACGGAGTGCCCGACGACACGTGGTACGAGCTGAAAGGCAGCGAGTACGACAACGCCGCGACGATCCGGGGATATGCGGTCACCTACACGCCGCTCGCCGACGGCTCCGCCGCATGGACCGACGACCGGGGCGGCAGCGGCACGATCGACCGAATGGACGAACATACGCAGGCGTCCTACTGCCCGGCATGGATCGAGTCCGCCGACCTGAAATTCACGGGCACGCGGCTGCGCGACAACGTCGAACAGGCCGACGGACAGTGGAGACCTCAGGCGTTCGCATGGGGCTACGCCGACAACTTCTCGACGGTGGACCGGATCGGAACGACCAACCGCCTGCGCATCAGCGACGCCGTGACGGCCGACGGTTCGCCCGCCAACTTGCAGCAGATCGACTTCATCAAGGTGCAGACGGGCGTGAACGCCAAAGCCCCGCTGATCGGCGAGATTTCGACCGAAGTGTGCGGCATCGGCTGCTACCGGACCGTAACCAAACGCAACTGACCGCGTGCTGCGCACCGCGACGATACTCCTCTGCCTGACCTGCGCCCTGCCCGCCGCGGCGCAGCGTGACTCGACGGCCCGCACCATCGCCATCGAGTCGGTCGATATTTCGGGACGCCGCCCGATGAAGGAGATCGGCGTACAGCGCACCGAGCTGGACACGCTCGTCCTGCGCGAAAACATCACCGCATCGCTGGCCGACGCCCTGGCGACGGGTTCGACCATCTTCATCAAATCCTACGGCCGCGCAACGCTCGCGACCGCCTCGTTCCGCGGCACGGCGCCCTCGCACACGCAGGTGACGTGGAACGACATGAAGGTCAATTCGCCGATGCTCGGACAGGTCGATTTTTCGCTGATACCCGCCTATTTCATCGACGACGCGACGATCTATCACGGAGCCAGCTCGGTGGGCGTCACCGGCGGCGGGCTGGGCGGCGCGGTGACGCTGGCGACCAAAGCCCCCGCGGAGCAGGGATTGGGGCTGCGTTACGTGCAGGGCATCGGGTCGTTCGCCACGTTCGACGAATTCCTGCACCTGACCTACGGAGGCGCGCGGTGGAGCAGTTCGACGCGCGTGCTCTACAGCACCTCGGACAATGATTTCCGCTTCCGCAACTACAACTCGAAAGAGTTCGTAACCGACGACGACGGCCAAATCGTCGGCGAATATTACCCCCTGCAGCGCAACCGCAACGGCGGATTCCGCGACCTGCACGTCATGCAGGAACTCTATTACACCACGCGCGGCGGCGACCGGTTCTCGCTGGCGGCATGGTACCTCGATTCGCACCGCGGACTGGCGATGCTCACGTCCGACCGCAACAAAAGCAAACAGAAACAGAATACGCAGGACGAGCGCACGCTGCGGGCCGTGGCAGGCTGGGAGCGGCTGCGCAACGGACTGAAACTCGGCGCACGCGCGGGTTACACCTACACCGATCTGCGCTACCTGCTCAAGCAGGACCCCGAAGGCAAAGGGCAGTTCGTCGTCAATACCGACGCCCGGAGCCGCATTCACACGCTCTTCGCCAAGGCCGAAGCCGAATATGCGCTCGGCGAGAAGTGGCTCTTCTCGGCCAACGCCGCCCTCCATCAGCACCGGGTGCGCAGCGGCGACCTCTCGGTGATCGGCAACAACGGCCTGCGGGCCGATACGCTCTACCGGCAGGAGCGGTTCGAACTTTCGGCGTTCGCCGCCGTGAAATGGCGTCCCGTGCCGCGGCTGGGCGTCGCCGCCGACCTGCGGTGGGAGTTATACGGAGACCGTACCACGCCCGTCATCCCGGCGCTGTTCGCGGACTACGTGCTCTCGAAACGCGGCAGCGTGGTCGTCCGGGCTTCGGCCGCCCGCAACTACCGCTACCCCACGCTCAACGACCTCTACTTCCGTCCCGGCGGCAACAAGAACCTCAAACCCGAACGGGGCTGGACGTTCGACGCGGGCTTGGAAACGACGCTCAAAGGCGACGCCCGTTCGCTGCGCGCGTCGGCCACGGCGTTCGATTCGCGCATCGACGACTGGATACTCTGGATAGGCAGTCCCAAACTGGGTATCTACACCCCGATCAACATCCGCCGCGTCCACAGTTACGGCGTCGAAGCCAAACTCTCGGCCGAAGCCGAGACTTCGGGCGGCTGGCGACTGCTCCTCGACGGCAATTTCGCATGGACCCGTTCGATCAACCGGGGCGATCCGTTCAGCCCGGCCGACGAATCGGTCGGCAAACAGCTCGTCTACATTCCCGTCTATTCGGCGGCCCTCACGGCGCGCGTCGAGTGGCGGCGGTGGGAGCTGACCTACAAATGGAACTGGTACAGCGAACGTTACACCATGTCGAGCAACGACCTCGGCGTCTTGGGCCGCGTGAAACCCTACTTCATGAGCGACCTCTCGCTCGAAAAGGGACTCGACTGCAAATGGGCGTCGTTCTCGCTCAAAGGCTGCATCCACAACCTGCTCAACGAGGAGTACGAATCGGTGCTTTCGCGCCCCATGCCGCGGCTCAACGTCTCCTTTTTCATCGGCATAACCCCCAAATTCGGCAAACGATGACGCTGCGTGAACAACTGCTCGAACTCACCGAGCCTAAATACATGAAATTCACCTCGGCGCTGATGCCGGGCGTCGAAAACGTGCTGGGCATACGCCTGCCCGTATTGCGCAGCATCGCCAAGGAGATCGCCGCCGGGGACTGGCGCGCATATCTGGCCGAAGCCGAGGATTTCTATTTCGAAGAGCGGATGCTGCAGGGGCTGGTGATCGGCTATGCCCGGTGCGAACCCGCCGAAAAGCTCGCACACGTGGCCCGCTTTGTACCCAAGATCGACAACTGGGCCGTCTGCGACTGCTTCTGCTGGCGGCTCCGCGCCGCCGAGCGGCAGCCGATGTGGGAGTTCATACAACCCTATTTTCACGCGCAGGCCGAATACGACGTGCGTTTCGCCGTAGTCATGGGATTGGGCAATTTCGTCGATGAACAGCACCTCGAAGCGTTTCTGCGGCAGCTCGACGGCATCCGCCACGAAGCCTACTACGCCCGCATGGCCGTGGCATGGGCGGTGTCGGTCTGCTACGTCAAATTTCCGCAGCGCACACACGCTTGGCTGGGAAGCTGCTCGCTGGACGACTGGACCTACAACAAATCGCTGCAGAAAATCATCGAGTCCTACCGCGTGAGCGACGCCGCGAAGCAGGAAATCCGGGCGATGAAACGCCGCCGGTAAAAAGCGTGCGCGGCTCCCGCACAAAGCGCCGGAAATATCCGCCGTCCCCGCAGAAAAAGAGCCGGGGCGGCGCGTTTTTGCAAAATAATGCTACCTTTGTATAGAAAATCCGAAAACAAGGCCCTATGCGCAAACTGGTAATCATTCCGACCTACAACGAGAAGGAAAACATCTCGGCGATGATCGACAAGGTCTTTTCGCTGCCCGAACCTTTCGAACTGCTCGTCATCGACGACGGTTCGCCCGACGGGACGGCTGAAATCGTCAGGCAACGCAGGAAAGAGTTCCCCGAAACGCTTCACCTGCTGGAGCGCAGCGGCAAACAGGGGCTGGGAACGGCCTATCTGACGGGGTTCCGCTGGGGACTGGACAACGGATTCGACTACATTTGCGAAATGGACTGCGACTTCTCGCACAATCCCGACGATCTGGTGCGGCTGTACGAAGCCGCCGCCGAGGGCAACGACGTGGTGGTCGGCTCGCGCTATGTGCAGGGCGTAAACGTCGTCAACTGGCCGATGTCGCGTCTGCTGATGTCCTACTTCGCTTCGATGTACGTGCGCATCGTGACGCGCATGCCCCTGCGCGACGCGACGGCGGGATTCGTCTGCTACTCGCGCCATGCGCTGGAGACGCTCGACCTCGACGCCGTAAGGATGAAGGGATACGGCTTTCAGATCGAGATGAAATACTCGGCGTGGCGGCTGGGGCTGAAACTCAAGGAGGTATCGATCATCTTCGTCGAACGCCGCGAGGGCACCTCCAAGATGAGCGGCGGCATCTTCCGCGAAGCGTTCTTCGGCGTGCTGGGACTCCCGCTGCGCAAAATCAGGGCCGCGAAAAAAGCATAGAATATGAAAACTAGAATTTAAATCCGATCCTAACCAAAAGTAAAAAATTTTTGTCGGGATCGGATTATGTAATTTCTTCGTCTATTTTATGAGATACTATTTTTTGTATCTCTGCGCCCGGTGCCGCTCCCGCTTTTCCAAGAATTCTTTGCGAGACGGAAATTTCCTTTCTCCGGATAGCACCTTTTTATCCCAACGTCGCTGCATAAAATAGCCGGATATCTCTGGCCCCCAGACGATTGTGACCCAGACAGCAGCCTGTCCGGCGCAATAACAAGCGATTTGCACCCACGGCGTCAAATTCGTTCCCTCGGCAATAAGCACTTTATAGGTCAATAACGGCTCGAAAACGGCAAGGAACATAAGTATGGCTTGCGCCTGCCTGTCGCTCCGCGTAACGCCGAGATATTTCCAACCTGCCGCAACGATCAGCAAATTCGCAAAGAAGATAAACAGCATCAGCATTGGCCACGGAGCGATAAGGGTTACGTCCGATTTTATCCATAAAAACACCAACCCGAAAATAGCGGGCAACATCCCCTGAATCAGGGTTATGGCAACGATCCGCAGCATACGCCTATTCGACGGACAAATTCAGCTCAGGATTTTGGCGTGCAATCTCCCTGCAAAGCATATTTTTCACCTCTTCCACTGTGAACATCTGATTTCCTATCCGATAATATCCCATGCCGTCAGCGCTGGCATGGAAAATTATTTCATAAAAAACCAAATAACGAATCGCAGCATATGCACTGCCGGAAGCACCTGCTGCAAGCATAGCTTTCCAGAATACGAGAGCATATATTTTTGCTTTCCAACAAGCCCATGCTGTTGCTTTAACATCTGCAATAACAAGTTTCTTGAGGAACGACTTAATCGTACGGGTAGATTTCAATCCAATCTCCCACGCTCTACCATTGTCCGTCCAATATTCCCAAGAACCCAAAAAGACATTATACGAATCTGCGATCAACTTCCGATCATCGTCATCGTCAGCCGCACGATACCACGTCAGATATGCTTTTTGCATTTTAGATTTAAATACAGCATCAGAATCATTTGCAGTTTCAAGACGCTCCACTTCCTCCATATAACCTTTCACGGCAGAAGTCAAAGGGGCGTCCCGATTCATTTCGGGAATAATGGAAAAACCTTTCGTCGGCAGGGAGGATTCAACGGCAGCAATAATTGCCGGATCAACCGAAACATCCACACAATTTCGCACAAAGGCATTTATCTGTGCAGTGGACATGTTTCTGAAATTCTGATTTTTCAATGCAGCCGTCTGCACACTTGCCATCTGTTTGATAAAATCCTCTGCGGTCCCTGAAGCACGCGTCATAACATCAGGATTCTCGCCAAAATAATTAAGGATCTCTTGTAAATAAAGATTATGTTCCGCACCCGCTTGCAATGGCGTTTCAGAAGGAAAATTCGTGGCGGATTCGCTTTCCTGAGTTTGACACGACATTGCGAAGATCGCAAAACCGATCACAATCAATGTAATACGTTTCATAAAACTGAAAAGTTAGTGACACAAAATTTGAATTTGAGAACACAAGCGGATATCCAAAACCTAAAATACTATAAAACATTAAATATCCCACATACACTTACTAAATATTTCATAATATATTTTGATGAAAATTGAATTTTCATCAAACCTTGGATTTTATAACACATACAAAGGTTGCGGACCGCAATAATGACAATTGCATCGAAAAACACGGCGGCAATTCCGGCGGCAATCCGATATCGTTACGCCCGCTCCAGCAAAGAGGTCAGAACGTAAAGAAATAGTTCATGAAAAAGTTCCAGAAGGTGACCACGCCGATGGCGAAAAGCTTGGCCAGATAGAAATTCAGGCGGAAACGGCCGTGCAGCAGCCAGATCGTCAGGTTGTTGATGACAAGTCCCACGGCGGCAATGCCCAGAAAGCGGAGGTACTGTCCCGTAATGTCAGGATTCTCGTTGTGGAAAGTCCAGATCCGGTTCAGGATGTAATTCGTCGTCGAGGCGCAGAGAAAGCCGAGCGAATTGGCGACGTACTTGTTGAGCCTCAGCCACTCCTTGCAGAGGTAGGTGATTCCGAAATCGACGAAGACGCCCGAACCGCCCACGATGCAGAATTTGAGAAACTGCTCGATCATCGCGCAACCTCCGTGCGGAGGGGTTTTCCGTTAAACCAATTCGTATACCCTTCCCGGCGCAGGGCGAAGCCGGCGTCGAAATCGGTCCCGGCCAGCTGTCGGGGCACGACGAACGCCACTTCGCGCCGGATCTCCTCCTCGGCGGGAATCCGGAAACGTTCCCCGGTGTCGAACTCCTCGACGCGGAAACGACCGTGCTTCCAGAGCATGACGAGCGACATGTCGCCGCCCAAGTCGATGTTATAAGGATAGGGATTTTCGATTCGCAGCGAAAGCCGCAGCGTATCGCCCGCGGCAACTCGTTCGGGAAGCCCCGTGAAGGAGATGTCCACAAGGCGGGTCGGATGGAAATGCGTATCGACGAACCACGTGAAACGCTTGCCGTTGGGCAGTACGACGCTCCGGACGCGGCCCGTCGTGTCGGCTTCGTCATAAGGCGTCTCGACCAGCACTTCGCGGCCGGCAAAGCGCGTATCGTCGTCACGGAACTGCCATTGGTGGGTCCGGTAGCGGATATTGGGCTGGCAGTAGGCCTCTCCGCCGGTATAGAAGGCGTATTTGGCTGCAACGGCGTAACCGTGGCGGAAAACGACGGGACGGCCGTCGGCGATTTCGGCGATCTCCCCGTAACTGGTGCGGTTGTCGAACACTTCGTAACGGATGCCCAGCGGATTGAAGATCATCACCAGCCGCGTCAGGGCGATCAGGGCGAGCGTCACCCACCCCATGCGCATCAGGTAGCGGCGCGTCCGGGGATGACGCCGGGCGTAGGTGAAGAGCGTATAGAGCAGTCCGAACACGGCGACGATCACCCACTGGGGCTGGACGTATCCGCGCAGCGTCGAAAGCAGGAAAAAGACGATAAACGCCGCCGGAATGAATTTCAGCGCGCGTTCGACGGCGTTCTGCGGCTTCACGGCGATCCACGACCGGACATAGAGCGGCACGAAGAACGGGTTGAAGACGACCAGCAGGTTGAGCAGGTATTCGGCGACGTAACCGGGCCGGAAGACCGAGTTACGCCCCGCCAGATGATAGGCCAGCGACGCCCAGTCGTGCTCGTACTGCCACACGAAATGCGGCACGAGCAGCAACAGCGCCACCGCGCCGCTGAGATATAGGGTCGGACGCAGGAACACGCGGGGGGGGGTCGCCGCAAGCGCGAAGAGCACCACCAGCGCCCCGTGGTACTTGCTGTAGGCCATCAGCGCCATGGCCACACCCATCCAGAGCCACGCCGCGCGCCGCCCTTCGGTGAACCATTTGAAGGTGAGCAGGAACAACGCCGCGGTCATCATCAGCGGACCGTCGGGCACGGCGATAAAACCGTACAACTGCAGCATGAGCGTCGCGGCCGAGAGCATGACGAAAAGCCCCGCATCGCGGCGGTCGGCATCTGTGGGCCGGATGATGCGCCAGAAGACAAAGAGGTAAAGCGGCTGCAGCAGGGTAAAGAAAAACCGCACGCCGAACTCCCCGCCGAAGAGATGCTCCCCAAGCCAGACCAGCAGCGCCGTCATCGGCGGATGGTCGAAATAGCCCCACGAGATGTTTTCGGCGAACATATGGTAGTAGGCCTCGTCGTTGGCCAGCTCCGTAAGCCCGGCCTGAAAGAGGTTGCAAATCCACCATACACCCAGCCAGAACGCGACCAAGGCGTCGGGACCGAACGAAGCGTATATCTTTTTGACGGATGCTCTCATACGGCGGCAAAGGTAGCAAAATTTATCGGTTTTGCGCCACCCGGCCCCCAAAGAGAGGTGCATGCGGACAGCTTTTGCGAAAAATCACCGCATGAGGGCGGACGCGGCATATTTTTTCCGCGTCGGCCGCCGTCGGCCGTATTGTTTACAATTTGTTCATTAATTGGAGCGCCGAACGATTGCCGCCTCGGAAACAATCTCTATATTTGCTCCCGGTCAAGGTTCCCCGCCGGCGGCTGCCGGCTTGGGATCAAAAGGGAACTCCTGTGCAAATCAGGGACTATCCCCGTAGCTGTAAGCTCCGTTGCGCTCCGCACACTCTCAGAGCCACTGTCCGTCGGACGGGAAGGCGTGCGGAAGGAGCGAGTCAGAAGACCTGCCTGACCGATATACGGCACCCGCTTTCGGGATATAGAGCGGTGCAGCAACTTTGTTTTACACTGATTTTTTTGGTGAAACCATGCTTTTCAGGCGGCCGTCCGCCGGCAAAAGCGGGCTTTATCGCATAACCGGCCAACAACAAAACAGGAGAAAATATGGGCATTTCCGAACTTTACATCGTAAAACGCGACGGCAAGCGCAAAGCGTTTTCCGTCGAGAAAATCAAACGCGCCGTACGCAAGGCCTTCCTTTCGGTCGGCAGCTACGCCACCGACGACGACATCACGTCGATACTGAGCCGCGTACACGTGTCCGACGGCATGAGCGTCGAAGAGATTCAGAATCAGGTCGAAGTGGCGCTGATGGCCGAGCGTTACTTCGCGGTGGCCAAGAGCTACATGCTCTACCGCCAGAAACACACCGAGGAGCGCGAAGACCGCGAGAAACTCGAATTTCTGATCAACTACTGCGACGCCTCGAACCCGGCGACCGGCTCGAAATACGACGCCAACGCCAACGTCGAAAACAAGAATATCGCCACGCTGATCGGCGAGCTGCCGAAGCAGAACTTCATCCGCCTGAACCGCCGCCTGCTGACCGACCGCATCAAGGAGATGTACGGCAAGGAGCTGTCGGACAAATACCTGCACCTGCTCAAGGAGCACTTCATCTACAAGAACGACGAGACGTCGATGGCCAACTACTGCGCCTCGATCACCATGTATCCGTGGCTCTTGGGCGGCACGCTCTCGGTGGGCGGCAACTCGACCCGTCCGACGAATCTCAAATCGTTCTGCGGCGGATTCGTCAACATGGTTTTCATCGTGTCGTCGATGCTTTCGGGCGCATGCGCCACGCCCGAATTCCTGATGTACATGAACTATTTCATCGAGCAGGAGTACGGCGAAGATTACTACAAGCGGGCCGACGAGGTGGCCGACCTCTCGAAAAAACGCCGCACGATAGACAAGATAATCACCGACTGCTTCGAACAGATCGTCTACTCGATCAACCAGCCGACCGGGGCGCGCAACTTCCAAGCCGTGTTCTGGAACGTGGCCTACTACGACCGCTACTACTTCGAAAGCCTGTTCGGGGAGTTCGTATTTCCCGACGGTTCGCATCCGCACTGGGAGTCGCTGTCGTGGCTGCAGAAGCGTTTCATGAGGTGGTTCAACCGCGAGCGCACCAAGACCGTGCTGACTTTCCCGGTAGAGACGATGGCGCTGCTGACCAAAGACGGCGACGTGATGGACCGGGAGTGGGGCGACATCACGGCGCAGATGTACGCCGAGGGGCACTCGTTCTTCACCTATATCAGCGACAACGCCGACTCGCTGTCGAGCTGCTGCCGTCTGCGGAACGAGATTCAGGACAACGGGTTCAGCTACACGCTCGGCGCGGGCGGCGTCTCGACCGGCTCGAAGAGCGTGCTGACGATCAACCTCAACCGCTGCATCCAGTACGCCGTGAAGAACGGCATGCACTATCTCACCTATCTGGAAGAGATCACGGATCTGGTACACAAAGTACAGACGGCTTACAACGAAAACCTCAAGGAACTGAAGTCCAAAGGCATGCTGCCGCTCTTCGATGCGGGCTACATCAACCTTTCGCGCCAATACCTGACCATCGGCGTAAACGGACTGGTCGAAGCCGCCGAATTTCTGGGAATCCGCATCGACGACAACGACGACTACGTCGCTTTCGTGCAGAACGTACTGGGGCTGATCGAGCGTTACAACAAGAAATACCGCACCAAGGAGCTGATGTTCAACTGCGAGATGATCCCCGCCGAAAACGTCGGCGTGAAGCACGCCAAATGGGACCGCGAGGACGGATACGCCGTGCCGCGCGACTGCTACAACTCCTATTTCTACGTCGTCGAGGACCAGTCGCTGAACGTCGTCGACAAATTCCGGCTGCACGGACGCCGCTACATCGACCACCTCACGGGCGGCTCGGCGCTACACATGAATCTCGAAGAGCACCTTTCGAAGGAGCAGTACCGCCACCTGCTGCGCGTGGCCGCGGCCGAGGGCTGCAACTACTTTACGTTCAACATTCCCAATACGGTCTGCAACAAGTGCGGGCATATCGACAAACGCTATCTGAAAGCATGTCCCGCATGCCATAGCGACGATCTGGATTACCTGACGCGCGTGATCGGCTACATGAAACGGGTCTCGAACTTCTCGGCCGCACGCCAGCAGGAGGCCGAACGCCGCTATTACGGCAACATGAAACCGGCGGCGGGCGGCACGGAAACACCCGGACAGCAAGGTGCGCACCCGCAGCAGGAACCGTTCGCACAGAAAGAACCGGCCGGACAGAAAAGTTCGCCCGCTCAGGAGGCCGTATGACAGCTCCGGAAACAGTAGTCCGATACTACAATTTCGACATCGTATTCGCGGAGATTCCGGGCGAAACGACGCTGGCGATCAACATCGCCAACTGCCCGAACCGCTGTCCGGGGTGTCATAGCCCCCACCTGCAGGCCGATGCGGGGCATGTGCTCGACGCCCCGGAACTGCGCGCCCTGCTGGAACGGTACGGACGGTCGGTGACCTGCGTCTGCTTTATGGGCGGGGATGCCGCGCCGCACCGGATCGCCCGGCTGGCGGAGGTCGTGCGGCAGGAGTTGCCGGTCCTGCACGTCGGCTGGTATTCGGGACGGCAGGAGTTGCCGGAAGGATTCGCGCCGCAGGTGTTCGATTACATCAAACTGGGCGGGTGGGTCGAGTCGCTGGGGCCGCTGACTTCACCGACGACCAATCAGCGGCTCTACAGAATCGGTCCTGCGGGCGCAATGGAAGACATTACGGAGCAATTCCGTCACAAGCCGTAAAAGGAACGGCGTTTTGTTCAGGGGAGCCGGAGCACAGGAGATTAGTTTAGCGTTGTCTGCCATACAACGATTTACCTCCGGTTCCCGGAACAAAACGACCCTCCGCCGGAGCCGATCGGAACAGCGGCAGAAAAACCGGCGTGTCTGTTTACGAACGCCGCACATCGGTCATCGGACGGGTTTGCACGATACGGGATTCCGAAACCGTGGACGGAACAAGAGTTTATCTTGTAACGTGGATCGTACGGCGGTATTCCGTGGGAGACATGCCCGTATGCAGGCGGAAAAAGCGGCTCAGCGAAGACTGGTTGGCAAAGCCGGCGCGCCGCGCCACGGCCTTTATGTCGAGCCTCGCGTCCCGGAGCAGGGTTTTGATCTCGATAACGACGTAGTCGGCAATCATCTCATGGGCGGACTGGCCGTTTACCTCCTGAACGACTTTGGTCAGGTATACGGGAGATATGCACAATTTATCGGCATAAAAAGCGACCTCCCTGCGCGTTTTGTGGTGTTCGCTGACCAGCATGGCGAACCGCATGGCGATATTCTCCTTGTTGGTATTCACGAAAGGGCGCTTCTTGGCGCTCGTCTTCTGCTGGAAAAGGACGTAGAAATCCCAGTAATAAATCCGCAGCAGGTGCAGAATGGTCTCCCGCAGGAAAAGGGGATCGTTGTTGCTGCCCCTGAGATCAATCGCCCGGCAAAACCCCAGAAACCGGTTTCGGTCCACATCGTTCACGCTGTACAGGAAGTTCTTCCGCATATAGAAGAAAAAATCCGGGGTTATTTTCCCCAACCCGCTCATGATGTCGAGGAACATCCCCTTGTCTACTTTGAAAAAGGTCATCGAGAAATCGTTGCTGACCTCGTGGATCGACACCAGCTGCAACGGCAGAATCGTCACGATATCGTTTTCGGAAATCGGACTGCGCACCGAAAAAACCTCTATCACAGCGGTACCTCCCGTGCAAATACCGCAGAAACCCTCCTCCTGATAGGCCTCGTGTTCGCTTATCGGCAGAGACGAAATATCGGTATATATTTGGAATTTGGGATGCATGCTGATTTTTATTGCATTAAATATACGACATTCGCCTTCCCCGCATCTCCTTAATGCAAAAATTGAACTCGAATGGCAAACTTAAGTATCAAAACTCAAAATCGCACCGGAGAGACGGCATAACGCGAAAGCGCATATCATGCTCCGCCGCAGGAAATTTCCCGAACGGGCAAAATCACGCTCCTTCTCAAAAAGCGGCACCGCCTGAACAAATCTGCGAAAAGCAAACCGCCGCAGAAGGGCATGGCAAAAAAGAAAAGGCGCCAAAACCTTGACAATCAAAGTTTTGACACCTTAATCAGTACCCGGAGCCGCATTTGAATATATTAAACTCTATTAAATCCAAATAGAGATAAAAATATACTTATTTTATTTATAATCAATAGAATATAAACATCCAATCATTTTATCTAATAAATTCCGATTGAACATATTTTAGCAGATGTGGGGAAAATGTGGGGAATTTTTCGTATTTTTGCTTTGACAATCCGGAATCTGGGTACTATGAAAATAACTCTCATCATCAAAAAGAGCGTAAAACGCTATGATACAGAATCGAAGGCGACCATTTACGCACGCCTGCGGGACGGCAGGCAGGTAGATATGGTCGCACCGACCCGGCTCACCATCAACCCCAATCTTTGGGATGACAAGGCCGAACAGGTCAAAAGCAAAATCGTTTGCAACGACGAAATGCGTTCCTATTACAACGATGAAGCCCGCAAACTCAAGTCCTACCTCGAAAAAGCCTATCAGTCCCGACAGACGACAGAACCGCAGAAAGAGTGGCTGAAAGAGGCATTGGAACAATATTACAATCCGCAAAAGTACAATGTCGAAACGGCCACGGAAGAAACCGTCAAGCCGACGTTGATCGCATTGTTCGACGAATTCCTCGAGAAGCACCGTCTTTCCGATGTCCGCAAAAAGAATTACCGGGTCATCAAACGAGGATTACAGCGGTATGAACTTTATATCCGGACAACCAAGAGGGGGCAAAAAGCATTCGTATTGGACATCGATCAAGTAACGGCCGACACCTTGCGGGATATTTGGGAATTTTTGGAAAATGAATACCGCTACTGCGCTCTTTACCCGGAAATCTACGAAGCTATACCCGAAGCACGCACGCCGCAACCCAGAGGAAAGAATACGTTATTGGATTGTTTCTCGCGCATCCGAACTTTCTTCTACTGGTGCAACAGCAACAAAAAGACCCGGAACCGACCGTTCGACGATTTCCCGTTGGAGGAATGCACATACGGAACGCCTTATTATATCACGGTCGAGGAGTTGCACAAGATTTACGGCACGAATCTGATGCGGCATCCGCAACTGGCCGTTCAGCGCGACATCTTCGTTTTTCAATGTCTGATCGGCTGCCGGGTGGGTGATCTGCTGAAAATGACGAAATCGAATCTGATCGACGGAGCCATCGAATACATACCGCGCAAGACCAAGGAAGGGCGACCGCTGACCGTGCGGGTTCCGCTGAATCAGACAGCCAAAGAGATCGCAGCCCGTTACAAAGGTCTGGACGGCGACAAACTGCTGCCGTTCATCTCCGAGCAGAAATACAATATGGCGATCAAGCGGATTTTCAAAGCCGCCGGATTGAAGCGGTTGGTTACGGTCATAAACCCCACCACCCGCGAAGAAGAAAAAAGGGTACTTTACGAGATCGCCTCGTCGCATCTGGCCCGCCGGACATTCGTCGGAAATCTGTATAAGCAGGTCAAAGACCCCAATTTGGTCGGAGCTTTGAGCGGACATAAGGAAGGCAGCAAGGCTTTCGCGCGTTACCGCACCATTGACGATGAAATGAAAAAAGAATTAGTAAATTTGTTGTCGTAAAGGAGATGATTGCGTCCGCAGCGCGGTCGGAATGCAACGAACATTAGCCCGCAATCATAAATCACAGCAAACAGTGATTTTATTTGACTTATCCATAAATTGCGCTATATTTGCATTAAAATCACATCAAATTGGGATTTATGAACAAAATCGGAAATGCAATAAAAGAGCGCCGAAAGATGTTGAAAATAACGCAACGGACACTTGCGGAATTGGCCGGTGTGGGTATCAATACGCTCACAAAAATTGAGCGCGGAGAAGGGAATCCCACGATCGAAGTTCTTGAAAAAATACTCGATACACTGGGGCTGGAACTACAAATCGGAATCAAACAGCGGAATGAATTACGAACTATATTAAAAAATGCGGAAAAAGAGTAATAATATCGGAGAATGGTTCCTACTAAGGTCTGTTGGAGACGAATCCGTCGATATACTCTTTATCGTGCGCGACAACAGCAAAAGCCTGCCTGATGAGCTTGTTTGCGACAGCGATCATAGCGAGTTTTCCCGATTTTCCGTTTTGCCTGAGCCTCGTATAGGTCTCTTTGCATTGGGCATTGAACCTACTGGCAGGCCAAGCGGCGATATAGAGAAGTCCTCTAGTGTATGCGTCTCCGTTTCGGTTGATATGCCCTTTGATGTTTACCGAAGTTCCGGACTGTTCGTAAGTGGGACAAATTCCGAGATACCGGGACACCTGCTTGGCATTTTGGAAGTAGGTAAAGCCTCCAGTAGTGATGATGAGCGCCGTGGCAAGCGTTATGCCTATCCCTTTGATGGTCGTCAGCAGCGCGAGTTGTCGGCTGAACTCCACTTCGACAAGATCCGTGAGTTCCGCCTGGAGCCTGTCACGCTTCTTTTCAAGGAACTTGATAGTTTCGTCTACGGTATGAGTTGCACCTTTGTCCGGGACAGGCAGACATGCAAGAGAGCCACGAAGGTTCGACATGGCGGTAATCTGCTTAGTAAGTTGGCGAATGACGGTTCTTTTCTGTCGGAGCCGCAGGATGGCCTCTCCCTGTACCTTGAAAGGACGCGGGTTCATCTTCTCTCCGTACAAGGTAATGAGTCGTGCATCGCTCTTATCGGTCTTGACCGTAGAGAGCAAGGCTTTGGCGAAGTTCTTTACCTTCAGCGGATTCTCCATGCTGACAGTAATTCCGGCGACATTGAGCATATACAGCAGCAAGGCGCTGTAATTCCCTGTCGCCTCCATAACACAGTGGATACTGCCGTCTTTGGGGAGAGTCCCGATAAACTGTCTGATACCAGCGGTCGTGTTGTTAAAAGTACGGATCTCCCCGCCTTTGTCGGAGGAGTAAGCTACCACGAATGTAGCCTTGCTCACGTCGATTCCAATGTACCTCATGGCCGTTCATTTTTTGGTTTTAACGACATCGCTTACATCTTGGTCCTTCATTGCGAATACGGGCTCAGACACCTTACGAACTATCCGGATTCTGATGTAAAGAGTATGGGGTCAGAACATAATTCCCGGTTTAGAAAACCAATGAGAGATCGGACTTATTCCATACTCTGATGTCTTAACTATTCAAATTTAATTAACTAATTACAAATATACAATGAGACAAGGGGCAGTATACATGAATGGCAAGTTAGCCGGCATATTGACAGAAATATCGCCGACTGAATATGTTTTCAAATACGATGATACATACTATGCTGATGATATGCAGCCAGCCGTCAGTCTGACATTACCCAAAACACAACAGGAGTATAGATCAGCCTATCTGTTCCCCTTTTTCAGCAACATGCTTTCCGAGGGCCGCAACCGCATCGTTCAATCCCGCATGCTGCATATCGATGAAAACGACCATTTCGGCATTCTGCTGGCAACAGCGCAAACGGATGTTGCCGGAGCAGTAACCGTAAAACCCCTATAACAATGAACCCGATTACGATTTGCCCGTCCACATTGGCCGAAGGATATGACAGCTACTCTCCGATTGCGATAAAACATCTGTTCGACGGCCGGCAAGTGTCTCCATTTTTGGATTATACACCCATTGATGACGACAACAATTCCGCAGCCCAAGAAGAGTTTCTGCACAATCAGGAGCGAATCTCGCTGTCGGGAGTACAACCCAAATATTCGATGATCGTTCGCAACGGTAAACTGGCTTTAACTCAAAAAGGCGAACAAGGCCACTATATCCTCAAACCGAAGTTAAGCGATTTCCGCAACCGGATATATAGTTCCGCGAATGAGAATCTGACCATGCAAATCGCGTCACAGGTATTCGGAATCGAAACCGCCGCAAACGGACTTTGCTTTTTCAAAGGAGGAGAACCGGCTTATATCACCAAACGGTTCGATGTCAAACCCGACGGCACAAAGCGCAGAAAAGAAGATTTCGCATCGCTCGCCGGACTGACTACGCAAAACGGCGGTAAGAATTACAAATATGAGTACTTGACATACGAAGAATGCGGAGAGTTAATTCGACGATACCTGCCCGCATGGAAAGTAGAGACCCTGAAATTTTTCGATCTCATCATATTCAATTTTCTGATTTGCAACGGCGACGCCCATCTGAAAAATTTTTCGGTACTCGAAACCGAATCAGGCGATTTCCGTCTGTCCCCGGCATACGACCTGATAAATACCAAACTGCATGTAGACGACCGGATATTCGCTCTCGACAAAGGGTTGCTGAAAGACAATGCCGCCGAATCTATGCCTTATGGAATGACCAACAGCACAACTTTCCGGGAATTCGGCAAAAGATTAGGGCTCCCCGACAAAACTATCCGACGGGAACTCGACAAATTCTGCACCTCTTATCCGCTTTTAGATACGCTGATCGCCAACTCCTATTTATCCGATGAATTGAAAGAGAATTACCGGAATATGTATCTCGGACGGCGGGATTCTTACCTGAAAATCGGATTGTAACAGGAAACGACTTATGGGCCAGCAGGAATACGAGGCTTTCAAAGCGAAGTTGCGGGAATGGATGAACACCCACCCCGACGAATACGCCGCATTCGAAGAGGCGATGAACGCCCGTGACTATGCAGGGTGCCAGTCGGTCATATTCCAAGCCATGTCCCTTATCCCCCGGTACCGGCGCCTCATGTCCGACAAAGCCAATGAAGGACTGTTCGAGCATGTCGATGAGATCGAACAGGCGGCCCGACAACACGACCTTGCCGGCAAGATCATCCGGGAGTGCGAACAGCCCGGCAAGGATTCCACCCTTCCGGCGATGCTTTGCTGGCTCTACTTCGGCAAGAGTTTCGAACGGATGGTGGAGCGTTGCGAAGAACTGCGGCGTTCGCCCGATCTGGGATTCTTGCAGAAAATGACCATGAGTGCCACGATCAAACTGCTAATCTCCCGCTCCATCAAATTAGAACTGCGCACCAAGCAGGATTGGGATGCCCACCGCGAAGCGATACGGCTGGCCGAAAGCGACCGAGTGCTGGAATGGGCAACGGGCACTCTTCTTGTCGAAGATGCAGGTGAAAAGAGGAAGCCCGGCAGGCCGAGCGCAGCCAGATCATTGGTGGAAATGTTTTCGCCAATTGTCACACATCCCGCTGAGTTGCGAAGAAAGATCGGCGAATACCTCACGAGGAAACACACCCAGACCGACATCGCACGTCTGAAGATCGCTCTCGATGAATTACGCTATCTGGTGGTTCCAATCAATATCAAGCCATTCCGCAATGCCCTGCAAGCAGAATACGGATCTGACATCCGCATCGTCCACGAGCGGGGCATACAGGAAGCATACAGCCGCCTGACGGAACCGCTGCTCATCGGATCGACCGTCGGCAGCCGGGGCAGCGAAGCCCTCATCATCCGGGAAATAAAAGATTTTCTATCGCAATAAGGCTCGTTAAATCCGTCTTAACATACCGCGAATTAAACGCTTAAATATCGCTCAATCATAACATTATATTTGCGCCGTCGCTCGGATTTCCGGGCGGCGGCGTTGCTTTCCCGACCGCCGGAAGGCTGCGCCTCACAATGAGCGGAAAGCAATGTATGAAAGATTTGTTATCCATCCTCCGGGATGCTCCGGGCAGCATCCGGCTGGAGGTAAGCGGCGAGGATCTGTTGGCTTTCTCCAAAAGCCTTATCGACCGCGCCAAAGAAGAGTTGGCTGCACAAGTCGCCGAAGCCCGCAAGGAACGTTACCTGACCAAAGAACAGGTCAAAGAGCTATGCGGCGTTTGCGATGCGACGCTCTGGCATTGGAACCGCAAAGGATATCTGAAAGCCGTTAAGGTCGGGAACAAGGTTCGCTACCGCACCTCGGACATTCAACGGATTCTCGGCGAGCGCGATGGCAAATAAGTCGTCAGACAGCGTTGCAGTCCCCGGCAAGCAGTCCCGGAACGAGCGTATCGAGGAGTTCCTGCGGGAGCATTACGCCTTTCGCTACAACACGGTCAAAAGCCGTGCGGAGTTCCGCAGCAGCGACGGCGAGTTCCTCCCCGTGACCAAATACCGGCTCAACTCCTTCCGGCGGGAGCTCGACCGCACCATCGGCATCTCCACCTCGGCGGAGAACCTGCGCAGCATGCTCGAAAGCGACTTTTCCGAGCGTGTAAATCCCGTGCAGGCGTATTTTCATAAACTGCCGCCAGCAACGGGAACGCAGGCGATCGGCGAACTGGCCGCGACCGTCACTGTGCGCAATGCCCTGCATTGGTCGAAGTACCTGACCAAATGGCTCGTCGGCGTGGTCGCCAATGCGATGAATGACCTCGGATGTCAGAACCATGTCTGTCTGGTACTGACCGGCGAGCAGGGAAAGTTCAAGACCACGTGGCTCGACAACCTCTGTCCCCGCTCACTCGCCAGTTATCTTTTCACGGGAAAAATCGACCCGCAGAACAAGGACGTGCTGACGCTGGTCGCCGAATACCTCTTCATTAACATCGACGACCAGCTGAAGGCGCTCAACAAACGGGATGAAAACGAGCTGAAGAACCTCATCACGGCTCCTTCGGTCAAATACCGGCGGCCCTACGACGTCTACATCGAAGAGTATCCCCACTTGGCGAGCTTCATGGCCTCGGTGAACGGGAACGACTTTCTGACCGATCCGACCGGCTCGCGGCGCTTCCTGCCCTTCGAGGTGTTATCCATCGACATCGACCGGGCGATATGGGTCAATATGGATCGGGTATATGCCGAAGCCCGAACACTCCTGAGCAACGGATTCCGCTATTGGTTCGACGACGCCGAAATCGAAGAACTGCACCGGGGAAACGCCGCATTCCATGTCCAGACCATCGAATACGAAATGCTGCTGAAAGGGTTCGAGAAACCTCCGGAACATGCCGTCACGGATTGCTTTATGACCACCGTGGAGATTCTGGACTACCTGCGCAGCTATTCATCGCTGAACCTCTCCGAGAAACGTATGGGTGAAGCCTTGCGCAAGGCTGGGTTCGAGCGCCGCTCGAAACGTGTCAACGGAAATCCCGTCTACGGCTGGGTCATCGAGAAGATCACACCCAATCCTTTCGTCTCTTACGGATTGTAGTTACTACGCTACTACACACAGCTGCAAAACATTGAAAAAGAACACGCAGGCGTGTAGTAGGATGTAAAAAAACACCTTACGGCATCTTACGACGCTACTACGTCAATTACTACGGTAGTAAGCTGCCATGCACTTCATTACTACGCATAGCAAATTGTTTATCAAACGATTACGCGAATGTAGTAGGTAGTAAGGCAATATCGCTAAACTTCGAAAAACAAACATTATGAATGATCTGAAAAATATCGGCATCAGGCAATTCCTCGCACGGCGGGGCATTCAGCCCAAGTACGAATGCAACGGCTACGGTATGTATCTTTCCCCTTTGCGGGAAGAACGCACGCCGAGTTTCAAAGTGGACTACGTGCGAAATCTTTGGTACGACTTCGGACTGGGCGAAGGCGGCACATTGCTCACCCTCGTGATGCGGTTGGAGCGGTGCGACAGCCGTGAAGCTGTCCGACGGCTGCAAAACGGTGAAAAAAGGGACGCCGGTTCCGCTTCTCTTTCACCGAGTGTTGGCGAGCGTCCAGCTGTCGGAGGGCCCTCGCCGGTCGTGCGTCTAGCCGCCGTCCCCGCACTCCGCATCCTTTCCGATGACCCGCTCCGTCATCCGGCACTGATCGGTTATCTCGTCTCGCGCGGCATCGTCCCGTCTGTCGCCGCGGCATTCTGCCGCGAAGTCCGCTACGAGGTAAACGGCCGCGCCTTTTTCGCCGTCGGGTTCCGCAACGATGCCGGAGGGTGGGAGCTCCGCTCCGAGCGGTTCAAAGGCGGCTCCTCGCCCAAACATATCACCACCATCGACAACCGTTCCGATACGGTGATCGCCTTCGAAGGATTTATGGATTTCCTCGCTTATCTTTCGCTGAAACATCCCGAACGACTGCGCATCGACGCCGCGGTTCTGAACTCGGTCGTCAACCTGCCCAAAGCCATCCCGTTTCTCTCCCGGCATCCGGTGATTCACGCCTTCTTTGACAACGACGAAGCCGGGCGTAAAACGACCTCCGATCTGATCCGTCTTTGCCCCCGCAGCGAGGTAATCGACCAAAGGCATTTTTACAGCGGGCACAAGGACGTAAACGACTATCTGATCGCCCGCATAAAAGACCGACCTAAGACCACGAAAACTATATCCGATAAGCAAGATCACTCTTGTCGGAATAATCTGCAAGCTCTGAAAGCGGAAAGGGCGGAAATTGAACCACCGTGTCGGAAAGGGGTAAAGATTTAAGGAAGGCAAGGTTGTGTTTTCGTAGACGAAAACTGCGCCTTCCCCGCTGGTCGGCGTAAAATCCCGCTGGTCTGAAAAAAAATGCTTACAAACCACTTATCATGGAAACACCGAAAAAAACATACGGCAAACAAGGCGGACGCCCGAAAGTCAGTATCGGCCGCATCCGCAAATACGTCGTCAGCACGCGGCTCAGCCCCGAACGGAAACTCCGATTCTCGGCCCTCTGCCGCGAGGCAGGGCAACCGCCTGCCGAAGTCCTGCGCCAGCTGATCGACCGAGGAACGGTAAGGGCGCGAATCACACGCGAACAGCTGGATTTCATGGCCCAGCTCAAAGGCATCGCCCGGAATCTGAACCAGCTGACCCGGCTGGCCAATGCCAAAGGTCTGGCGGCTGTCAGGGTACGGCATGCGGCGATCATCACGGCCATCGAAAAACTCCTGAAACAAATATGCGATGGTCGGTAAGGTAATATCGGGATCGTCTTTTTCGGGGACGGTAGGCTACGTGATGAAAGAAGAATCCCGGATATTGGAAGCCGAAGGAATCATGCCCCCGGAAGTGAAGGATATGGTGCAGGACTTCAAAGACCAGACCATGCTCAACCCACGGCTGAAAAACAATGTCGGCCATATCTCCTTGTCTTTCTCACCCAAAGACGCCCCGCGGATGACCGACGCCCTGATGACGCAGATCGCAAAGGAGTATATGCAAAAGATGGGCATCACCGATACGCAGTATCTATTGGTGCGCCATCTCGACCAGCCCCATCCGCACTGCCATCTGGTCTACAACCGGGTCGGGAACAACGGGCAGACCATATCGGACAGGAACATCAAGATCCGCAACGCCAAGGTCTGCCGGGAGCTGACCGAGAAGTACGGATTGTATCTCGCACCGGGAAAGGACGACGTACGGCGGGAGCGGCTGCGCGAACCCGACAAGACCAGATACGAAATCTACGATGCGATCAAAGGCTGTCTGCCCAAATGCAAGAACTGGAACGAGTTGGAAGGTAAATTAAAGGAACAGGGCATCAACGTCCGCTATAAGTATTGCGGAAATACCAACCGCAAGCAGGGTGTCCTCTTCTCGAAAAACGGCTTCGAGTTCTCCGGATCGAAGATCGACAGGGCATTCAGCTTTACGAAACTCGACAACCGGTTCACCCACCTGCAACAGCAGGCGCTGCATCGGGCCGAGCTCCTCGGAAACCTCTCGGCGGCGGCAGGCAATTACCGTTCGGCATTTGCCGGGTTGTTCGGCGGCATGGGCGGCGGTACGCGCGAAGAGCCTGCGGCGCCTAGCCCCGGCGGAAAGATCGACGCGATTCCGCTTCCGCCGGCCAGTTCGCCGGTCGGAGTATCGGCCGCACAGTTGCAGCGCAAGCCGGGAGAAAGTCCCGAAGAGCATATAGCACGAATCACGGCGCTGCTCAACGCCGCAGCCGAAGCAATGGCCATCGCCGCGATGGAACGCCGCCGCAAGCTCGAAGAACAGAAAAGAAGAGCCAAAATGAAAATATAACCTTAAAACCGGAAAACCATGAACAACGAAAATAAGATCGACCTCTCGATCGAGATGTATGAAGACCTCAAGGAAACGCTTGTCAAAACCATCAAAAACGCCAAGGCAGGCAGCGCAGGAAACGCAGGTTTGGAGAATGTCCAGCTTGGACGGATCGAACGGCTGATAGAGGCCGCGGAACGCTCGCAAGGGCAGATCGCACAGCAGCTCGAACAACTGCAACGGAATACGGCCTTGTCCGGAGCAAAAACCGAGCAGATGCAGGAATTTACCGACAGATACAACGCGTTGCTGGCGCAGTTAGCGGGGAGACTGGAGGTGATCGACAAGGAGAATCGAACAATAATTACTGAAGTTCTAAGTTTCAAAAAGTCTTTATCCGAATTCAAGAACGAAGTTGATACGACGAAATTCGAAAAGCTCGCCAACAATACATTATGGGAAATGAAAACCCAGATACGCTATCTCAAACAACCACCTATCGTTCTGAGAACAATCGTATTTCTAACCGTATTATCAATTTTGACAATATTGGCAACCGGGTATTTATATAGAGATCGGAACGAATGGCGGGGCGAAGCTACATATTGGTATAAACAGAGCGACCAATATAAAACGACACAGACTAATAAAAAATAAAAACATTTTTTATTACTGGTAAATTTTGTATCTTTGCCACGCAAAGGTTCGGAAAGAAGGCCATATGGCCTCCGATCGATTAAAAGGGAATGCCGTGAAAGTCGGCAACAGTTCCCGCTGCTGTAAGTTCCTGTCCGGAAACGGACACATGAGGGATCGACAATCTCAGCCACTGGTGAAAACCGGGAAGGCGTCGTAACCGGAATAAGTCAGAAGACCTGCCTTGCATGACAGATTGGTTTCGCAGCCTGCGGAGAATGGGCGTGAATCGATAATGCATGTAAAGCACTTTTTCATTTTGTTTCGTTGCATTGCGGCTGTGGAATCAATGGTTACCGAACAAACTATTGATACCAAGCGCATAATGAAGCAATTCTACCTTTCGATCCTATGTCTCGCATTTATTGCGGGGGGGGGAATTTCCACAGCAGTTCAGGCATCCGATAAAGCCGATTCCACCACGAACCGGCGTTACGTCGGAAAACTGGACAGTATCCAGAAAATCAACGAGGTCATCATCGTCGGCACCCCCGTCATTCCCAAATACCGCGAAGTCATCCCCGCACAGGTCCTCAAGGAGGTCGACCTGCAACGGCTGAACAGTCTTTCGGTGGCCGACGCCATCCGCTATTTCGCGGGCGTGCAGCTCAAGGACTACGGAGGTGTAGGCGGACTGAAGACCGTCAACATCCGCTCAATGGGCACCAACCACATGGCGGTCTTCTACGACGGAATCCAGTTGGGCAACGCCCAGAACGGGCAGGTCGATCTGGGGCGCTTCTCGCTGGACGACGTGGAGGAAATATCGCTCTATAACGGACAGAAGAGTGACATTTTCCAGTCGGCCAAGGATTTCGGGGCCTCGGGAACCATCTACATCACTACGCGGCGCCCCCGCTTCGAGGAGGGCAAGCGGGCCAATTTCAAGGCCACGATGAAGACCGGCTCGTTCGGGCTCATCAATCCCTCGATGCGCTACGAGTATAAGATCTCCGACGCCGTCAGCTCGTCGTTCAGCGGCGAGTGGATCAATGCCACCGGCCGGTACAAATTCCGCTACCGCCGCCGCAACACGCTGGGCGAGATCGCCTACGACACAACGGCCTACCGACAGAACGGCGACATCAACGCTACGCGCATGGAGGCCGGACTCCACGGCAAGATGGCCGACGGACAATGGACCGTGCGGGCCTACACCTACAACTCCGAACGCGGCATCCCGGGAGCCATCGTCAACAACGTCTTTCGCCATGGTGAGCGGCTGTGAGACACCAACTCGTTCATCCAGGGAACGCTGACCAACCGCTGGTCGAAGAAATTCCGCACGCTGTTCAACACCAAGTACGCCGCCGACTACACCCATTACGAGAATCAAGACGCCAAGTTGATCCAAACCAAGAACACCTACAAGCAGAAGGAGTTCTATTTCTCGTGCGCTAATCTCTACAACATCTTCGAACACTGGGAGGTGTCGCTGGCCTATGACTTCCAATGGAATACGCTCGACGCCACTTTTTACATGCCCACAGAAAGCGATGGCACCTTCCCCTTTCCGACGCGCTATACCCATATGGCCGCATTGGCCACGGCATTTGAATGGGGACGGTTGAAGATGCAGGCCAGCGTGCTGGGTTACTTTGTCCACGAAAAGGTCGAGCGCTTCGAAGCCCGGCCAGACAAGGCTGTGGCTACCCCGGCGTTCTTCGGATCGTTCAAAGTGCTGAAAAACCACGACCTCTCTGTACGCGCCTTCTACAAACGGATGTTCCGTATGCCGACCTTCAACGACCTCTACTATACGGACATGGGCAACGCCTTCCTCAAGCCCGAATATGCCGAACAATTCAACGTCGGCCTGAAATACACGCGCAATTTTGAGAAATCGCCTTTCATGCGGATGCTCGACGTTTCGGTCGACGCCTACTACAACAAAATCACAGATAAAATCATCGCCTATCCCAAGGGACAGCAGTTCCGCTGGACGATGCTCAATCTGGGCGAAGTGGAGATCAAGGGCGTGGACGCCGTGCTGAACGCCCTGTTCACGCTCGGCAAACTGGAGGTGACGACCAAGTTCCAGTACACCTATCAGGAGGCCATCGACATCACCGACCCGGCCGACACCTACTACCGTGACCAGATTCCCTACATCCCCTGGCACAGCGGCTCGGCCATCCTCGCGCTGTTCTACAAGGGGTGGGGGCTCAATTACAGCTTCATCTACACGGGCCAGCGCTACAACCAGCAGGAGAACATCCCGCGCAACCACACCCAGCCGTGGTACACGAGCGACCTCTCGCTGCAAAAGACTTTCAAGATCCGCACCCGAACCCTCAAGGCCACGGCCGAGGTTAACAATCTTTTCGGACAGGATTACGACGTGGTGCTCAACTATCCGATGCCGAAGACCAACTTCCGGTTCGTCGTCAGCGTCGATCTCTAACCTCCGCGAGCCATGAAAAGGTATCTCTTCATCGTTTTGGCCGGCTGCTGCCTCGCCGCCGGCTGCCGGAAGATCGAACTGGTGAACCCCACCGAGTATGAGGTGTTGCCGTTCGGGGAGGATCCCGACGCCGATCCGATCGGCATGTATCTCCTGAACGAAGGCAACATGGGCAGCAACAAGGCGGACATCGACTACCTCGACTACCGTACGGCGGTCTATGCCCGGGGTATCTATGCAGAAAAAAATCCCAATGTCGTCAAGGAATTGGGCGACGTGGGCAACGACATCCAGGTTTACGACGGACGGCTGTTCGCCGTCATCAATTGTTCGCACAAGGTCGAGGTGATGGACGCCTACACGGCGCGGCGCATCACGCAGATCGACATTCCAAACTGCCGCTACATCCGGTTCAAGGGCAAATATGCCTACGTTAGCGCGTATGTCGGGCCCGTGGCGATGGATCCCAACGCCCAAAAGGGCGCGGTCTTCAAGGTGGATCTCGACACCTATAAGATCGTCGGCCAGGTGACCGTGGGTTACCAGCCCGATGAACTGGCCATCATCGGCGGACGCGCCTACGTCGCCAATTCGGGCGGTTACCGCGCCCCGAACTACGACTCGACGGTCTCGGTCATCGAACTGGAAACCATGCGCCAAATGTACAAGATCGACGTAGCGATCAACCTCAGCCGCATCAAAGCCGACGCCTACGGCAACCTGTGGGTCTCCTCGCGGGGCAACTACGACGACGTTCCGTCGAACCTCTACCGGCTGGAACCCAACGGCGGACGTTACCAGGTGGCCGAGGCGATGAACATTCCGGCTTCGAACATGATCATCTCCGGGGATTCCCTTTATGTCTACAGTGTCGAGTACAGCAACCAGACCTCGAAAAACACGGTAACCTACGCCATCATCGACGTCAAGAAAAAGCGTGTCGTATCGCGCAAATTCATCACCGACGGCACAGAGCTCGATATCGTGATTCCCTACGGCATTGCCATCCACCCCCGAAACGGCGACATCTATGTCACCGACGCCAAGAACTACGTTTCGAGCGGCGTATTGCACTGTTATTCGCGCGAAGGCGTCCACAAATGGAGTGTCCGCACGGGCGATATCCCCGCACACATGGTTTTTCTCGAACGCAAACAGACTCGGCAATGAAAAAGATATTCGCCATCCTGCTGTCGGCCCTCGCGCTCGGCGGCTGTGAAAACGACGGCATCCCCTATGTGAGCCTCGGGCTGGACGACCTTTACAAGGTCGCCCGCATGCAGACCGTCGATCTCAAACCCGCCTTCACGGGCGAAAGTTACCGCTGGACGGTTAAGACCGCCTCGGGAGCCGATTCGCTGCTCTCGGAAGAGAAGGACTACATCTTCCTGATGCAATACCCGGGCACCTATGACGTAACGTTCCAAATCTTCGACCCCGTCAATCCGATCGTGCACCGGATGACCTTTTACGTGGTCGAAGAGGAGGTAGAGTACAGTCCCTACATATCTACGGTCTACGAATACTGCCCGGCTCCGGGACAGTTCGTGAACGCGATGCCCGAATATCGGGAGGGCGACACGGCGGAGACCATGCGGCAGAAGGCCGAGGAGGCCATCGCCGGAAAGATGCAGAGCGGTGTTTCTCTCGGCGCATACGGCGGTTACATCACGTTCGGATTCGACCATACGGTCGTAAACGTTCCGGGCGAATACGACATCCGCATCGACGGCAACTCGTTCAACAGCGCAGCTCATCCGGGCGTCGACGGAGGCAGTTCGGAACCGGGTATCATCATGGTCATGTTCGACGAGAACCAAAACGGCAAGCCTGACGACAAGTGGTACGAGATCGACAAGAATCCGTGGTACACGGATGAGGCGGCTACCTACGGTTATGAGATCACCTATCATCGTCCCGCCCCCGACCATGTCCCGACGCCCGGCGAAGGAAACGACAGCGCCCTGACCGATATGACCTACATCAAATGGGAGGATAATCGAGGACAAACCGACTATGTCTACAAAAACAAGTTCCACGACCAGGACTACTATCCTAAGTGGATCGACGCCGACGAAATGACGTTCCGAGGCACGCTGCTGCCCAAGAACGCCGTGGATGTCTCAGGCAACGGCTCCTATTACCTGCAATACATGTTCAAATACGGCGCCTATGCAGACAACTATCCCAACGAGGCCAAGGACGAAAACGGCAACTATTACAACGGCTTCGACATCGGATGGGCCGTGGATCCCGAGACCCGCGAACCGGTGCACCTGCCGGGGGTCGACTTTATCCGCGTCTACACCGCCCTAAACCAGTACTGCGGCTGGATCGGCGAGACCTCCACTGAAATTTTCATGGCCCGCGACATGCATATCTACGTGCGGCCCGACCAACACCAATAAAATAGAGATTTCACACTATGAAAATGAAAAAACTGCTGTTGCTGCCTGCGTTGCTGCTGACGCTGAGCGTCGGGAATGTCGCCTGCTCCTACCACAACGACGACAACCCCAACGAATACCCCGATCCCCAACCGGAGCCGGAACCCGAACCGGAGCCCGGACCCGACATTAACCAAAAATACCTCGAAGCTGCGTATACCTCTAACTGTTTTATGGTCAAGCCGGGACAGTCGGTCGACATCCCGATACTGAAAGCCTTTGCCATGTGGAACCTCTACGCCGAATGGCTGGGTGAAACTGATCTCATGGGACTGACACCCGAACCGGTTCTGCTTTGGCAGGATCTGCCGGGTTTGATCACGAACGTCGGACTGATTCCTGGACAACAAGCCGAAGAGGGTTCCATCGCCGTATCGACGGCCGACAAGGTGGGCAATGCAGTAATCGGCATCCGCATCGGCGGTGCAATCCGCTGGAGCTGGCATGTTTGGGTGACACGCTACGATCCGGATGCGGAATTGGTAGCTTACGGCAAAATCTACACATGGGACAATAACGGCGACGGAGTTGTAGATTATACTTTTATGGATCGCAACCTCGGAGCCACGATCGACAAGGCGATCATAGAAAATACTGCCGCTGACTCATTGGCCGCTTGCGGACTGATGTACCAATGGGGGCGCAAGGATCCTTTCCCCGGAGACCACGACTTTCGCCGTTCCAACAGTACCGATTACAACTATTTCGAAAGCAAACCGATCTACGACACTTCGGGAACGTTGCTTACCGAAGGAAGTGCCACTGGAGGTACGGGTATCCGCTCCGTTAAGACGGATACGGATCTCACGCGGACGGGGCTCGCCAAATCCATTCTTGAACCGATGACCGTTCTGCTCGGCGCCGAAGGGTACAGCGATTGGTATTGCAGCAGTAAACCCACAGAAATCAAAAAATGCGACACGCTGTGGTGCGGCACACGGGGCAAAACGCCATTCGATCCCTGCCCCGAGGGGTGGCGTGTCCCAGCGAACAAGAATGACAAGTTCATCTGGAACGGGCTCGAAAACGCCACAACCGACTACTCGGCACTGGGAGTATTCCCCTATGCCGGATTCCGCTATCGGGCAGGCGGTGGCTGTCTGAAAAACTCAGGATTCGGAGCCAGTATTTGGTCGGGAACTCCACCGACCGGTATCGGCAATGCCCATGAACTCTCCATCTACATCTCTCCTTCGGAAAAACGACCGATCATCAAATCCGATGTCAGTTGCCGCAGCGACGGACAATCAATACGCTGTGTAAAAGATGCATGACTATGAAAAAAACGTTTTTATTTTTCACATTGTTGCTTCTTGCTAGCGTGATAGGCCCATCGTCATGCTCTTACCACAACGACGACAATCCCAACGAATATCCCGATCCCCAACCGGAGCCGGAACCGGAGCCGGAACCCCAACCCGATGTTAACGAAAAATACCTCGAAGCATCGTACACTCCCAACTGCTTTATGGTCAAGCCAGGCGAGTCGGTCGACATTCCGGTGCTGAAAGCCTATGCCATATGGGATCTCTATGCTGAATGGCTGGACAAGAGCGATTTCACAGGGATGACACCCGAACCCGTCCTGCTCTGGCAGGATACTCCCGGCCTAATTACAAACGTCGGACTGATCCCGGGGCAGACCGCCGAGGAGGGTTCGATCTTCGTATCGACGGCCGACAAGGTAGGCAACGCCCTAATCGGCCTCCGCATTGGTGGCGAAATACGCTGGAGTTGGCATATTTGGGTGACACGCTACGATCCCAATGCGGAACTGGTGGCCTTCGGAAAGATCTACACATGGGACAACAACGGCGACGGGGTAACGGATTATACCTTCATGGACCGTAATCTCGGCGCCGTGATCAACAAAGCGCTCATCGAGAATACACCGGCCGACTCGCTGACCGCCTGCGGACTGCTGTATCAATGGGGACGCAAGGATCCCTTCCCCGGCGACCGCATACTCCGCGGAACGAATCAGACCGACTACAACCGTTTCGATAGCAAACCCATCTACGACGCTGCAGGAACGCTGCTGACCGAGGGGTCGCAATCGGGAGGCACGGGTATCCGCACGATCAGAACCAGCGAAGACCTGACCCGGACGAACTTTGCCAAATCAATATTTTCGCCGATGCATTTCCTGTTAGCCGACGACTGGTTCCCCAGCAAGGAGCCCCTGAAAGTCGAAGCGTGCGACACGTTGTGGTGCGGTGCTCGGGGCAAAACGCCGTTCGATCCCTGTCCCGAAGGGTGGTGTGTCCCGGCGGACAAGAACGGACTGTTCGCATGGAACGGACTCGACAAGGCCACGACCGACTATTCGCCACTAGGGGTCTTTCCCTATGCCGGATTCCGTTACCGCGTCGGTGGCGGATGCCTGAAGAATTCGGGATTCAATACAGGTATCTGGACTCAGGATACCTACCAGCTCTCCATTTACATCATTCCCTACGACCAACGTCCCAGCATAAAAAGAGACAGGGGCTATCGCAGCGACGGATATTCCGTCCGCTGTGCTAAAGACGAATAACTCAACACACCTTTAATTTATAAAACGATGAAGAAATTTACTTTCCGGAGTTTGCTGGCCATTGCGGCCGCAGGCGTACTCTTTACCGCATGTAAAGACGAGAACGACGACGGCAACACGTCGAAAACGACCTATGAATTTTCAGTGAAAGCCGAAGACAACCCCATCAGCGCCCCGGCCGACGGCAAGACCTACACCATCCTGGTCACCTCAACCAAAACGGCTCAGGCCGGAACGAGCGCAGTAGCCTACGAAGTGGTCTCATCTCCCGAATGGGCTCCGGCCGAACTCGAACAGACGGCGCTGGTCATCACGGTCGCCAAGAACAGTTCGACCGAGGCCCGCGAACCGGGCAAAGTGATCCTCAAACAGGACGAAAGCGACAAGACGCTCGAAATCACGGTCAACCAGGCCGGATTCTCCAATTCGATGTCGCTCGACGCGACTTATTCGACCGACCGCTGCAAGGTGCTCGTGATCGAACCGACGATCACAGGCTTCGACCAAAACCCCGTCTACAAATGGACGGTGAAGGGCCCTAACGACGCGGAAGCTGCCGAAGCCGGAACCGACAAGACGCTTTCGTTCATCCAACTGGAAACGGGCGACTACACGATTTCGCTGACAATCTCCGACGACAGCGGCATCACCGAGACCAAGAGCGCCACCGTCACCGTAACGACCGAGGCTACGGCCTATTCGTATTATATCTCGGAAGTCTTGGAGTATAATCCTGCGATTACCAACGGCAAGGGATTGGCATTCTCGACCATCGACACGCCGTCCACGGTATTGGCAAGCGTCAACACAAAACTCGTCGACAAGCCGTTTGACAAAAACGATCTGGGAGTGAATCTCGGTTCGTTCGGCGGCAGCATCGTATTCAGATTCGACCATACAGTGATGAATGTCAATGGTCTGCGCGACTTCCGCATCGGTTCATATGCCACCAAAGGCGCTTATCCTGCACAAGGGGTTGTCTATGTTTCGTCTGACGCGAACGGCAACGGCAAGGCCGACGATGAATGGTACGAACTGGCTGGCAGCGAATACGGCAAGACCGGCGAACGACGCAACCTGAAAATGGTTTATACCCGTCCCGACAATGTCACCCCGTCCGATGGAATGGTAGAATGGGTCTCCTATGCAATCAACGAATCGGAAACCGGAACCTATTGTTATGCCAAGGCTCCATGGGGGACATTCTCGGTCTGGCCCGCATGGTTGATGGAATCGGCCGAGGGCACCGCACTGACATATACGGGTTGCACGATGCTGCCGCCTCTGGCCAAGGCCCCGGAAGATCTGACGAACGGCTGGCCAACTCAAGCTTCCCGCTGGTACGACTACGGCTATGTCTGCAACAGCGACCCCACGGATGAGACTGGATCGTCGTTCGACATCGGCTGGGCTCGCGACAAAGAAGGGAACAAAGTTAATTTGCCGGGCATCGATTTCGTGAAGATCCAGAACGCCACCTTGCAGGATCTGGGCTACGGCTATGGTCCGGCCTGCGTGTTGTTCAACTGCGCTATCGACCTGCACTTGGCGGGAAAAGAGATCGAAACAATTGCGCAATAATATTTGACACGGCGGCGGGGCCTTTTAATCGCGGTGAACCATTGCAAACCTTCCTGTAATTAATCCTGCCGCCATTTTTTTGATAGTCTGTTTGCAGAAACTGGAGAATCACAGAGGTTAGTAGTATGCGTTGTCTGCCATACAACCATACATCCGGTTTCTGCAAACAGACTTTTTAACGGATTCTTATGAAAAAAACAGTCTATTTCATCCTGCTTAGCGCGGCTACCTTCCTTATCTCCTGCGCATCGAACACGACAGGAATAGACGCCTATACGGAAACCCTCTACAAACCGTCCTATGCCTCGGGCTTCGAGATCGTCGGTGCTGAAGGCCGGCAAAGTACGCTTCTCAAAGTATTCAATCCGTGGCAAGGCGCCGAGAACACCGAAACAACGCTCTTCATCGTCCGCAACGGAGAAAAGATTCCGGCAGGTTTCACCGGACAGGTCGTGAAAGCGGGAGCGAGGCGCATCGTTTGCCTCTCCTCTACTTATGTGGCGATGCTCGATGCGTTGGGACAGGCCGACCGGGTGGTAGGAGTTTCGGGAAGAAACTATATTTCGAATAAATATGTAACGACACACCCCGAAGCCGTGGCGGACATCGGCTTCGACGGAAATATCGACTACGAACTGCTGCTCGCACAACGGCCCGATCTGGTGCTGTTGTTCGGCGTGAGCGGCGCAAGCGGCATGGAGTCGAAACTGCTCGAAATGGGCATTCCGTTCTGTTACATCGGCGAGTACCTCGAAGAGTCGCCGCTCGGCAAGGCCGAATGGCTGGTGGCTATCGCCGAGATCACCGACAGCCGCGAAAAAGGCGAAGCAGTCTTCGAGCCGGTTCCCGAACGTTACGATGCGCTCCGGGCAAAAGTCGCGGCGGCGACTTCGAAACATCCGAAAGTGATGATTAACACGCCCTATGCCGGGTCGTGGTTTATGGCGTCGACCGAAAGCTACGTCGCCCGGCTGATCGCCGACGCCGGAGGGGATTATATTTACAAGAAGAACACATCGAACCGTTCGCTCCCCATCGATCTCGAAGAGGCGTATATGCTCACGGCACAGGCCGATATGTGGCTCAATGCGGGCAGTGCCGCGTCACTCGGGGAGTTGAAATCGCAGTTCCCGAAATTCGCAAACACCCGATGCGTAAGAAACGGTGCCGTTTACAACTGCAACAAACGGCTGAACGCCGCCGGAGGCAACGATTACTGGGAATCGGGCGTCGTCCGGCCCGATGTCGTGCTACACGACCTGATCGCAATCATGCACCCGGAGGCACTGGACGAAAACGACCGGGAATTACACTACTACCAACGCCTCGAATAATCAACGGTCGATACCGTCGCGCGAAAGGACGCCCTGCGTGTAGTAGTGCTTCACATCGCACATTTCAGTAACAAGGTCGGCCGCATCGATCAGTGCCTGCGGTGCATAACGCCCCGTGATAACCACCTCGACAGCCGGATGACGGCTGCGCAGCACATCCAGCACGACAGCGGTCGAGAGCAGTCCGAAATGCAGAGCGATGGTCAGTTCGTCGAGGATCACCACATCGTATTCCCCGCTTCGGAGCAGGTCCGCACAACGGGCCCATCCTTTGCGTGCCGCTTCCGCATCGGCCGACTCGGGGTCTTTTCCGATAAAACATCCGCGCCCCAGTTGTTCGATACGGATACGGCCGAATGCCGGGTCCGAGCCGTTGAACAGCCGTTCGATCTTCGTTTCATTGTATTTCATCGATTTGACGAACTGCCCGACATAGACGCCCTTCCCGGCGCACAACGCCCGCAGGGCCAGTCCGAATGCCGCCGTGGTCTTGCCTTTGCCGTTACCGGTGTAAACGTGTACATAGCCTTTAGTCTCCATTCCTAAAAATTGATTTGATTCCCCTCGGCGAACAGCGAATCGAGAAGCAGACAAAGTTCCGATACCAGTTCCTCTCCGTCCAGATCGCCGTTCAGGGTGAAGAATTTCCCCAGCGGAGTGCAGTACTGCACCGTGCTGACGGCCTCGCAGGAATCGGCACCGCAGATAATGACCGCATCGACATCGTCCTCATGCCGCAGCATGGCGTTGTAAAATGCCAACAGGTACCGCGGGGCGTTTATCGACGGAACAAGTACCATCGTTCCCGATGCGTCGAATTTGTCGGGCGAATTTATCACTTTCAGACCGTATCGGTCTGCAATCCTTCCGGCCGTTTCCGCCGGAACTCCGTATAATACGATATTCATAACTATTCAATTAAAAAAAGGCGCGGCCGGCTACTAATCTCTATGCAATGACTTGTTATGGCAGTAACGGGTCTTTGTTTGGCCGCGCCTTTTTGAGTTATCCGAAAATCAAAATCAAAAGCTGGGCCGCCAGCACCCGCAGGAACATCGACAGCGGATAGACCGTAGCATATCCCACCGAAGGTGCGTCGGACGTGGTCTGCTCGGTCGAATAGGCCAGTGCCGGCGGATTGGTCGACGCGCCCGAAAGCACGCCGATCAGCGTATAATAGTTGAGTTTGTAGTAAAAACGTCCGAAAAGCCCCGCCAGCAGCAGCGGAACGATCGTGATTACAGCTCCGTAAGCGATCCAGACATATCCGCCCGCGACGAGCGTAGGCACGAAATCCTCGCCGGCACCCAGCCCCACGCCCGCAAGGAAAAGCGAAATGCCCACTTCGCGCAGCATCAGGTTGGCCGACATCGTCGTATAGGTGATGAGCCGGTAATGCGGACCGTAGCGGCCGATCAGGATGGCGACGATCAGCGGACCGCCGGCAAGGCCCAGTTTCACGGGCTGCGGAACGCCGGGAATCCAGAACGAAATACTGCCCAGCACGACACCCAGCGCGATGCCGATGAAAATAGGAATCAGGTTGGGATGGTTGAGACGCTTGAGCGAATTGCCGAAGAGCCGCTCGGCATGGGCTACCGAAAGTTCGGGCCCCACGACCGTCACCCGGTCGCCCAGCTGCAACTGCAGATTCCCTGCAGCCACCAGGTCGATACCCGAACGGTTGATGCGTGTAATGGTGACGCCGCTCGTGGAGCGGATGCGCAGTTCGGCGAGTGTCTTGCCGTTCAGCTCGGGTTTGGTGATAAGTATTCGGCGTGAAATCATCTTCCTATCCGGCATCATCGGACCGGCATCCACCTCCCGGCCGAGCAACGCGACCAGTGCCTCGGCATCTTTGGGCGCCGCCACGAGCAAAATCCGGTCGCCGCAGCGGAGCGTCGTCGCAGCATCGGCCAGTTCAGGAGCTTCGCCCGGACGGCAAATCCGCGACACGACGAAATCGCGCAGGGCCAAACGGCGTATTCCGGAGATGCTTTTACCCTCGACGGCAGGATTGCAGATTTCGACGGAAATCCGCCGGGTCGTCAGGTCTTTCAGCACGTCCGTACCCAAACCTGCCGCCTCTTCCTCCTGCCGCACGTCGATACGCAGCAGATAGCGCAACGCCAGCAGGGTCAGGATGGCTCCGATCACTCCGAGCGGATAGGCCAATGCATAGCCTGTCGCGATATCCGGGGCATCGGCTCCGGCGTGCAGGTCGCTGAAAGCCTGCTGCGCGGCACCCAGCCCCGGGGTATTGGTCACGGCACCCGACATCACGCCGACCATCGTCGTCATCGGAAGCCCGGTGACATAATAAAGGGCAACCGTTGTAACGACGCCGAGCGCCACGACCAGTACGGCCAGTTTGTTCAGCGTGACGCCGCCCTTGCGGAACGAGGAGAAAAATCCGGGACCGACCTGCAAACCGATCGAATAGACGAAGAGAATCAGTCCGAACTCTTTGAGGAAGTGCATCAGGTGCTCGTCGATGTTCATGCCGAAATAGCTGAACGCGATGCCGACGAACAAAATACCCGTCACACCCAGCGACACCCCGGCGATCTTCACCTTGCCCAGCATGATGCCGAGTGCGATGCCCAGCGCCAGGATCATCACCGAGTGGGCGACACCGCCGCCCCAAAGCGAATCGGAACCAAATAGCAATCGTTCGAGTAATTCCATACCGAATCCCGTTTTAGGCCGAGCCGTTCCCGCAAAGCAAAACCCGTGTGCCGAAAACGGCACAACAATCCTTGCAACAGCATCGGAATTAAAATTATCATGCAGTATACAACCGAAATCAAACGCCCATCCCTCGGGGTCCTTTGACATCGAATCGACTTGGCAGGTCTTCTGACTGACTCCTGTTCCGAAGCCTTCCCGATCCTTGCGGATCAGTGGCTGAGATGTTCGAAACCTTCACGGAGTTTCACAGCAGCGGGACTGTCCGGGATTTGCACCCGATTCCCTTTTCATTTCCTCCCCGGCACGGGGAACGGAAAACCAAATCTGGGGCAAATATAACGGTTAATCCCGAAAAACAGCGCTCGACAACAAATTATTTTCGTGAAACAGCATTACAAACGCCCGAAACGACTATTTTTGTTTCATGGATTTTTCATTTCGATATACCGCAGAAGACCATTGCGCTGCATTGCCCGTGGCTGACTATATCGCCCGATTCCGTGATGCCATGCGGTTTTTGGAGTGTTGCCGTGCCTGCCGCAATTACAACCGCAGCTGGGGATGCCCGCCGTTCGGATACGATGTCGGAGCATATCTCTCGCAATATACGTCGGCATTGATTATCGCGACGAAGATCACTCCTGCCGAACAGCACGTTCCGATATCGGAAGCCGGCCGGCTGATCCGCCCCGAACGGCAGCGGCTCGAACGGCGTCTGCTCGAAATGGAACACAGGTACGGCGGACGGTCGTTCGCCTATGTCGGCACCTGCCTCTACTGCCCCGAAGGAACCTGCACCCGCCCCGAAGCGAAACCCTGCCGCCACCCCGAACTGGTACGCCCATCGCTCGAAGCCTGCGGATTCGACATCGCACGCACGACCTCCGAACTCTTCGGCATCGAACTGAAATGGGGTACAGACGGATCATTGCCCGAGTATTTGACCCTTGTCTGCGGGTTCTTCCATAATGCAGAAAATATAATATGGAACGGATAAAAGCCGTATTCAACTGGAGCGGCGGCAAGGATTCCGCCCATGCGCTGTTGCGGGCACAGCAATCGGGCGAATACGAGATCGTCGCGCTGCTGACTACCGTAAACCGGGATACGCACCGTTCGACGATGCACGGCATCCCGACGGCATTACTGCAAATGCAGGCCGAAAGCATCGGCGTTCCTCTTTATATCGTAGACCTGACGCCCAAAGGCAATATGGAGGATTACGACGTCGCCATGTCCCGGGCCGTGGAGCATTTCAAGACGCAGGGCGTGACCCGTTTCATCTTCGGGGATATTTTCCTGCACGATGTGCGCAAATACCGGGAGCAGCAACTCTCGCCGCACGGAATCGAAATCGTGGAACCGCTTTGGGGAAAATCTTCGGAAGAGGTGATGAACGATTTCCTCGTATCGGGATTTCGGACGGTCGTCGTAACCACGATGGCCGACGGACTCGGCGCCGACGCCATAGGCCGGGAGATCGACCGCGGCTTCATAGCCTCTCTGCCTGCCGGAGTCGATCCCAATGGAGAAAACGGCGAATATCATACATTCTGTTACGACGGTCCGATCTTCCGACAGCCCGTGCCGTTCCGGCTGGGCCGATCTTTTTCACAAAGCTACGACATCCGCCTAGACGACGGAACGGTGAAAACTTATTCCTATTGGTTTGCCGACCTTCAAGCTCTAAATACAAATTCGGATGCAGGAACCGGCCCTGCATCCGAATAACACGGTACATCTTGGTCACAGCGCGAATTTTGCTCCGATAAAGTAAGTGCGCGGAACTGCCGGACCGTAGATATAAGCGGCATCTTTGTTCTGGCCGAAATCGAGGTCCTTCTGGAAGCTGTCGAAAAGGTTTTTCACCCCGGCATTCAGTTCCAGCCGCAGTTGTTTCGTGAGCCGGAAATTGTACGACAGCCGCAGGCCCATATCCCAGAAATCGGGCGTCAGACGCTCGGTATCCCTCTCGATATACCCAGCATTGTGCTGCACGAGCATCCGGCCCGTGTAGTTGCCGAACACCGACGCCGTGAAATCACGCGTGAGGTTGACGTTCGCCGTCAAGTAGCCGTAATGGTCCGGCGAACGGAACATCCGCCGCTGGGGCGTCACGTCGTCCGACCATTTTTCGGGTTCGTCGTAACGGCTGCGCTGGAAGGTGTAGCCCAGCTGCAGCTCGAACCGTCCCGGAATACCCGCCTTGGCTTCGGCTCCCACGCCGGCCACGGTGGCTCCCGAAGCGTTGCGGCGCTCCTTAATGATGTTGCCCTGGGCATCCTCGCCGATTTTTTCGAGCGTAAACACGTCCTCAAGCATCGTGTAGAATCCTTCGACGAGCAGGTTGGCCTGCACTCGCCCGAAATTATGATACAGATCCACCGATGCACTCAGGCTGTGCGAGTATTCGGGTTTGAGATCCGGAGCGAGTCGAATGATCGCCACCTTGTTGTCCAAAGCGTCGATGTGCAGGTCCTCGTTGTAGGCCTGCGGCGCGCGGTAACCGCTCGAATAGCTGGCCCGCAGGCCGATCTTTTCCGTCGGACTGTAACGCACGTTCACGCGCGGCGAAAAGACGACGTTCTTCATCATGTTGTGCTTGTCCACGCGGCCGCCGATCAGGAAGTTGAGCTTTTCGCTCCGCCACTCGTTCTGGAAAAAGAAACCCGTGCTATGGGTGGTCTGCTCGAAGTCGCGCCCGAAGCCGAGGTATTTGTCGTGCAGCGTATTGTAGTTGTACTCGACGCCCGCCGTCAGTTCCGAGGGCAGGAACAGCAGTTTATGGAAAGAGTAGGTATATTGGGCTCCCGCCACGAACGTCTTGTCGTCCGTAGCGCCATAGGCGTCGGGATTCTTGTCCGTGCCGAAATAACTGTCACGGTCGATATTCTGCGCCGAAGTATAGATGCCCATCCGGTGGCGGTTGTTCGGACTGAACCAGTCGAATTTCAATCCGCCGCCGTCGATCTTGTGATTGAGCTGTTCGGCGATATCGGCCATGTGGGGCGGCTGGTCGAACTCGTTGCCCCCACGGCGAAACTCGTGAATATGGTGGTATTCCGCCGTCAGACGCGTATAGGGCGAAGTTTTGTAATAGGCCCGAAATCCGGCCGTCTCGGAGTTGAGTTTTGGGATGTCCGAGAATCCGTCCCCGTTGCGGTCATACGAATCGCGGTCCTTAATCATGCCGAACAGGTAGACGCCCATTTTGTAGTCGTCGGAGACGAACGAGCCGTTGAGCGAGGTGTTGAAGTCGGCCGTACCGCCCTCAAAGATATTGGTCGTATTGGAGAGTGTGACGGAGTTGCGCAGCGGCTCCTTGGTGATGATGTTGACCACACCGCCGATGGCATTCGCCCCGAACAACGCCGAGCCGCCTCCGCGGATCACCTCGACCCGCTCGATCATGGCGACGGGCAGCTGTTCAAGGCCGTAGACCGATGCCAGCGAACTGAAGATCGGGCGGCTGTCGAGCAGTACCTGCGAATACTGCCCTTCGAGTCCGTTTATGCGCAGCTGGGTCGTACCGCAGTTGCCGCAGTTGGTTTCGACGCGCAATCCCGACTGGAAATTCATCGTCTCGGCCAGATTGCACGAGGCGGTCGATTCGAAGAGTTTGGCCGAGGCCACCGATACGATAGTCGGTGATGTTTTCTTGTTGGTCTCCGTCCGGCTGGCCGACACGACGACCTCTTCGACAGAAAGCGCCTCTTCGGTCAGGGAAAAATTGACCTCGATGGTCTTGTCGGGCGAGATCTCGACCGTCTGCTCGGCACTCCTGTAACCCACAGACGAGGCAACGAGCGTAAAACGGCCCTGCGGCAGGTTCTTCAGGAAATAGTGCCCCGTGGCATCGGTAGCGATGCCGATGGTCGTGCCTTTCACGGCGATGGTGGCAAAGGCCAGATGTTCGTAGGTTTTGGCATCGACCACATGGCCGGTGATATTTGCGTCGCTCTGCTTTTGGGGCTTCATGGCAGGCTCCTCCCCGGCGGAGCATACCGCGGGGAGCATGAGCATGAGAAATGCCCCCAATATTTTTTCTTTCATGGAAAAATCCGGTTTTTGATAATTACTGATACATATACATGGCAACGGGTGCGGGCAACAAGCCCGTCCCGTTCAGAATGGAATGTGTATCAGCAGACGGGAGGTGCACGCAGCCCGTAAATCCGGATCGGAGCGTCCTGCCGGACGGCCGGTTTTTGCGTTTTGAAAATGAAGGAAACTCCCAGCAGCCGTAAGGCGAATGCGACGAGCGTCGCCACCATCATTACCAGCAGCGACAGGTGTGCGATCAGTTGAAACTGCTGCGGGGTATGGCTGTGGCCGGGATTATTCGAGGTACCGGAGAAAGGATGCGAGTGAACATAGATATGCCCGTCGATATTGTGAGCATGGGGAAACAGCGTAACAGAACTCCAGTACCATGCGAAGAGTACCAGTAGCAATACCGCACCTATGTTCCGTTTGTATTTTCGCACTATTCTTTATATGATTGGCTCCAAAGATAACGAAAAAAGATGAAAAATGCATTGTCATCATAAGAAATGCAGACAAATTGCGGATGCAAAATACGAAATACAAATCTCATATTATTAAATACCAATCATTTGACATTTCCAAAAAGTACCCGAAAGCTCAATGATCTTTCCTTATTCATTAGCCTGTGTGATTCGATATAGAGAAAATACAACACCTAATTTTACATTTTTCGGGTGTAAAATTGGGTATCAATCGTATAAAAGATTGATATTCAGAAATTATTTCGGCACGTATGGTACTTGAATATTGATATGCAACAAGACCTTTTCAAAATGGCTCATATCAAACTTGAAGTCCCGTATCAACTGAACCAAAAGAACCGGAAACAACTCTCATGAGCTTACAATCGTTCCAGAAAGCATATCAAAAGATTTCTCAACTGAACCAGTTCTTGATTAGTATGACATACGGGCTGTTTACCCGTACAGCCGTTAAAATCGAGCTTGGTCATGCTGCAATACCTCAGCTTCTACAATCATCGACAAAATTTGTATTATCAAATATGCTTTATTTTAATTCAACCAACAGGTTACACAATAACAAAAGGGATATCCAACATTTGGTTTTCACATTACAACCATTTCTTCTCTGTGGGGAAAATGCGGGGAAAATCCGAAAATAAAAAATCGCCTAACTTGCCATAATCAACAAATTAAGCGATTTTACTTGTACCCGGAGCCGGGGTCGAACCGGCACGACATTGCTGTCATTGGTGTTTGAGACCAACGCGTCTACCGATTCCGCCATCCGGGCAAACCTCATCCGTAGAATCGGGATGGCAAAGATAGTCGAATCTTTGCAATTTTCAAAGAATCCGGCTATTTTTCAAAAAAAGCCCTGATTTTTTTCGCCTTGGCCGGACCGACCAGCGCCGAAAGCTCCTCGGCCGGAGCGGCCTTGACCTTGGCCACGGAGCGAAAGTGCTGGAGAAGCGTGCGGATCGTCTTGTCGCCGATGCCTTCGATCTGCTCCAGTTCGCTATGGATAAACGCCTTGCTGCGCTTCTGACGGTGGAACGAGACGGCGAAACGGTGCACCTCCTCCTGAATGTGCGCCAAAAAGTGGAAAAGGGGCGAAGTGGGACGGATGCCGACCAGCACGGGCGGATAGCCGCAGAGCAGTTCGGAGGTCCGGTGGCGGTCGTTCTTGGCCAGTCCGGCCACAGGTATGTCCAGCCCAAGATACTCCAGCACCTCGTGAATGATGCCCATCTGCCCCTTTCCGCCGTCGGCAATGATGAGATCGGGCAGCTCGGCCCCCTCTTCCTGAAGACGGCTGTAACGCCGGAAGACGACTTCGCGCATCGAAGCGTAATCGTCAGGCCCTTCCACGGTCTTGATGTTGAAGTGACGATACTCCTTGCGTGCGGGTTTTCCATCGCGGAAGACCACGCACGAGGCTACCGGATGGGCCCCCTGCAGATTGGAGTTGTCGAAACATTCGATGTGCCGCGGCTGTCTGTCGAGACGCAGCTCCTTTTGCAGGGCGTTCAACAGCCGTTCGGTATAGCGTTCGGGATTCTTGATTTCGAGGTTTTTGAGCTGCTCGGCGCGGTAGATGCGGGCGCTCTTCTGCGAGAATTCCAGCAGTTCGAGTTTTTCGCCGCGCTTCGGCACCGTGAAGGTCACGCCGTCGAACAACAGCGTCGTCGAAGGCAGGAACGGAACGACGACCTCTTTGGCGAGCGTTCCCGCGATATGCTCCACGATATGCTGGATGGCCAGCGTCAGCATGTCGCGTTCGTCGCCGCCGACGCCCGTCGAGAGTTTCACCGTATAGACGCCCACGATCGAGCCGTGACGGATGCGCACGAAGTTGCAATAGGCCACATCGTCGTCCGGAAGAAGCGAAAAAACATCCACATCGACGATCTTCGCGCTCACGATCACCGACTTGCTCGAATAGTTGTCCAGCGCGTCCAGACGCTGTTTGTAACGCTGCGCCAGCTCGAACTTCAACCCGGCGGCGGCATTCGCCATTTCGCCTTCCAGATAGCTCCGCACGGGACGCAGGTCGCCCTTGAGTACCGCGACGACCATATCGACCAACTTTGCGTACTCCGCTTCGCTCTGCTCCCCGACGCAGGGGCCCTTGCAGTTGCCCAGATGATACTGAAGGCAGACCGAATACCTGCCTTTGGCGATCTGTTCGGGCGCCAGATTGAGCTTGCACGTCCGCAGCGGCACCACTTCGCGCACGAATTCGAGCACGCTGTGCTGCATCATCACCGAGCTGTAGGGACCGAAATACTGCGAACCGTCGCGCGTCAGCTGTCGGGTGGACTGCACGCGCGGAAAATGCTCGCGCCGCACCACGATCCACGGATAGGTCTTGTCGTCCTTGAGCAGGATGTTGTAACGCGGCTGGAGGGTCTTTATCAGCGAATTTTCGAGCAGCAGCGCGTCGGTCTCGCTGTTGACGACGATATGGCGGATCTCGGCGATCTGCCGCACCAGCACACGCACTTTGGCGCTGTGCTCCTTGCTCTGCACGAAATAGGAGGAGACCCGTTTGCGCAGGCTCTTGGCCTTACCCACATAGATAATCGTTCCGGAGCGGTCCACGAACTGGTAGACGCCCGGCGACAGCGGCAGCATCGCCACCTGCTCTTTAAGGTTGTTTTTTCCGGTTTCGGCCATAACGACAATAGCAACGCAAATGTAGCAAATATTTCGCAAAACCCGCAGATGCACCCCTGAAGCCCGTCAGGGGATGATATTGCGGCCGGATTTATCCGCTCCGCTGACGAATTTATCCAATTCTTTGGTTTATTCGTCGGAACGGCATATATTTGCAATCCAATGCAAACACCCTCAAACCTATGAGATTTATTTTACCACTGTTTCTGTTCGGTATGCTCGCCACTTCGTGTATCGACAACAATTACGACTTGTCGGAAATCGACACGGACGGCGTCGTCATCGGCGACGAATTCCGGCTGCCGCTGGCTACGGTCACCGTCAGCATGAGCGAACTGGGCAAGGACGGCACCGACATCAAAGCCCTCTTCGACGAAGCCGACATCTGGCTGCCTTCGCCGCTGCCCGCAGGCGGAAAATACGTGGATCTTCAGAAGATTCAGCACACCCCGTCCTATATCGACGAGCTGCTCGACGAACTGATCGAACAAATGAAGAGGTCCGATGCCAAAATCAACGCCGTGGCGGACCTGCTCCACGACAAGTATCTCGGCACGTTCCTGCCCCTGCTTCCGCCGAACACGGACCCGAAAGATTTCAAGCAGGTATTCATCACGATGTTCCGCGCTACCACGGGATTGCAGGAGAAGCTGGCCGGCGAGGTCCGAGATTTGGCCGGCGGCTACCTGACGGATCTGAAAATCGAAGACGTAACCTACGACCTCGGCAGGATCGACCTCGGCAGCGACGTAGTGGACATGCTGGCCGACAACCTCGATCCGAAAGGCACGGCAAATCCCCGAAACACGCTGGACATCTACGGCGAAATCATCAGCGCACTGCCTGTCAGCCTGCAGTTCAGCCCCCGGTTCTACCCCACGGAGGTGGAATTCGACATACGTGTCGAACCCAACGTAAAGACCAAGATCGGCGAGACGCGGCTCCACGAGAACGACCTGCGCCAGATCATCGACGGCACGGAGATCATCCTCCCCGTCAAGTTGGAGAAATATTTCCCCGGCTCCGGATTCACGCCCGACCAGAAAATCGTCATCGCACTGCGTCTTGTCAAGCGCGGCGGTCTGAAACTCAACCTCTAACCCGGCGCCATACATGAAAAGAATATACGTTTTTCTCGCAACGCTGCTGCTGGCATCAGGCGTGCCGCCCAGAACCCGACGGCTTACTTCATGGAGGGAACGACCTTCCGCAGCCAATTCAACCCGGCTTTCGCACCGCTGCGCGGCTATGTCAACATTCCCGGTCTGGGCGGCATCGACATCAACGCCAGCGGCAATCTGGCCGTGGACAAACTGCTCTATCCCCGCAACGGGAAACTGGTCACGCTGCTCGACGAAGCCGTTTCGACCAGACAGGCGCTTTCGGGACTCAATGCCGACAACCTGCTGGGCATCGACACCCGCGTGAACCTCATCGGCTTCGGCGCCTTCACGCGCAACCACAAGAATTTCTGGTCGTTCGACCTCAACGCCCGCGCGACCGCCGACGCTACGCTGCCCTACTCGCTCTTCGCATTCCTCAAGGAAGGCACGGGCAGCGACATCCACAACATCGGCCTCACGGCCGACAGCTACCTCGAAGCGGCCTTCAGCTACTCGTTCCCGCTGCTCGACGACCGGCTTTACATCGGTGTCCGCGGCAAATTCCTCGTCGGAGCCGCCCGCGCCCGCATGTACTTCACCCGATTCAACGTGACGCACGGAGAAGAGGAGTGGCGGATCGACGCCGCAGGCGGACTCGACATCACCGCCGCCGGTCTCGACGTCACGACCAAGCGCAACGACGCCGGCGAGGAGGTTTACAAGCTGGACGACATCGACTTCAAACCCACGTCGCCCGCAGGCTACGGCTTCGCCGTCGATCTGGGCGCCACGTACGACATCCTGCCCAACCTGCAGGCGTCGCTGGCCGTAAACGATCTGGGATTCATCGGCTGGAGCAAGAAGAAAAACGTTACGGGCTTCTCGTCGAAAGAGCTTTCGTTCACGGGCGTCAACGTCACGGAGGACGGCACCGAATCGCCCGATTTTGACATCGACGTGCTGGAATTTCACAAAGGAGCGCCCCAAAGCGTGTCGCGCATGCTGCGCGCAACGATCAACGCCGGACTCGAATACGAAGTATGGCGCCACAAAATCGGCATCGGCCTGTTGTATTCGGCCCGTTTCTGGGAGTACAAGACCTTTCACAACATCACCGGATCGGTCAATTTCCACCCGATCCGCTGGTTTACGCTCACCGGAAGCTACTCGGTGATCGACAACCGCGGCGGCGCCGTAGGGCTGGGACTCAACCTCTGCCCCAACTGGATCAACTTCTTCATCGGCACGGACGTCCTGATAACCAAACACACGCCGCAGTTCGTACCCGTCAGACAGAGCATCATGAACGTCACGCTCGGCATCGGCGTTCCGATCGGCAAACGCAGCCACCGCATCCCGGCCTACGTCTACGGCAAGGACAGACGTTAGTCACGCATAAAACGGATTACACGAAAACGTTCCGGCGGCAAGGCCGGAACGTTTTTATTTACAGCCGCGGAAAAAACCGGCAAAACAAGCCGTAAAGTCAGCCCATATACGAGAAAACAACAAGCCCCGATGCCCAAACAGTCCGCCCGTTTCCATATTTTAGGCGCACGAATACCACTTTCGGTCAAGGGCATTGCAATTCCAGAAACTTTATTTACCTTTGTAGTGCAGAGTACTATAAAAATCCCCGGAGGACAAAAACTGCGTCCGTCCCCGGAGATATCCGCGTCATAAAAACCATTGCGACGGCCCTCAAATCTGTGTGAAGTTGCGTCACTACTTTTGAATTCTTCAAAATTCGGGCCGTCGCAATCTTTTCTTCTTCCCCAAGACAAAGATCATGCCACAACGGCCCGGTTTTTCCTGCATTCCGGCAGAGGATATCCGCTATCCGGCGACGACCATGTGCTGTTCGAGTGCGGCGCGTGCCGCCAGACGGCCGGCTTCGACGATCTCCCGCGCACGGTAGAATTCGAAGATTCCGAAACGGTCCGCCGGCAGCTCGATCAGCAGGTCGGGTTTGTAGATCTCGCACATCAGACGCGCGATATGCTGCTGCATGATCTCCGACGAAGCGGTAATCACCTTATAATAATTCAGCGAGGACCTGACCCGCGCGGCCATCTCGTCGGAAAACGGCGCGCTCACGTCCACGGCGACCAGCACATCGCCCGGTTCGCGGCGAACGCGGTTCAGCGGAAGCGGATTGACCGTACCGCCGTCCACCAGCACCATGTTGCCCCGGCGGACGGGCCGGAAAACCGAAGGAATCGAAATCGAAGCACGGATGGCGTCGTACAGCCCGCCCCGTTCGAGCACGACCTCGCGCCCGGTCAGCAGGTCGGCCGCCACCGCCGCAAAAGGCAGCGGCATCTGTTCGATCTTCACGTCGGGCACCAGCTCCTTCATGGCGCCGATCACGCGGTTTCCCTTCACGAGACCTTCGGTGCTCAGCGCAAAATCGACCAGACTGAAAACCTTGTATTTATCGAGCGTATACATCCACTCCTTGAATGCTTCGAGGTGTCCCGAAGCATACATGCCGCCGACCAGCGCCCCCATCGAAGTGCCTGCCACGGCATGCACTTCGAATCCCTGACTCTCCAACTCCTCGATAGCCCCGATGTGGGCCACTCCACGCGCTCCGCCGCCGGCAAGCACCAGCGCCGCTCTTCTTTTTTCCATAAAATCAATTGTCGTTATTAATCCGTTCGCGAACTTTGCTCCACGCATGCGTATCGAACAGACAGCTTGCACGCATCATGCCGCACATCTCCCGAAAGCGGGACATCGGAACGACGAAGCTCAAAACATCCGGTTCCACCCACGGGCGTACCGACGGATCGAAAAGGCCCAGAAAACACCTCCTGCCGCCGTTGCGGTTCTCCTGCACGGCCTGCGCCACGACCGAGCTGCACCCCGACCCGAAGGGCGACGCCACGGCGTCCGCCGCATTGTTGTCGAACGTCGCCCACGTCACCAGTCCCGCCAGCGCATCGGGCGCCGCGAAAAAGAGGACTCCCTCCGCTCCGTCAAACGTCTCCGCAACGTCCGCCCGCACGAATTCGAGCCACGCCTTCGGCGCGGGACGCAGGTCGAGAGCGGCGATGAACTCCAGCACCATTTCGGGCGTCCGCTTATAGCGCTCCTTGAGCGACACGAACTGCGGAACGAATTCGGGCATCGGGCTGAATCCCGTGTAGAACTTCCCGCCCCCGCAGCCGATATTGCCGGCATTCAGACTCACGGGCAGCCCCCGGCGCGCTTCGGCCAGCGCCTTGAAGAAACAGCCCCCGACCTTTTCGACCGGGCGCATCGGACTGTCCGTATAGCGGAACAGCAGGGGCAGTTCGGGCCGTTCGCCGAAAGCCTCCCTGTAGGCGGCGGTAAATTCTTTCACATCCATATCTCTTCAATCATTGGTGACAACGTAATCCATAAAAACGTCGTGCGGCTCGACGGGCAGTTCCCCGACCAGCTGATGCGCATAGCAGACTCCGGCCTTCACGCCCCGGAAACCCGGCTGCGACAGGTATTTGTCGTAATATCCCCGGCCGCGGCCCATACGCGCTCCGGCGGCGGTAAAAGCCACTCCCGGAACGACGATGAAGTCGATTTCCGCCGGATCGCACGGCCGCTCCGCAACCGACGGCTCGGCGATTCCGAAAGCGCCCCGGCAAAGTTCTCCGGGCGCATAGTCGTAAAACCGCATCGCATCGCCCTCGACCCGCGGCACGACGATGCGCTTCGCGGCGCTCCACCGCGCCAGCGCGGCACCGGTCTGCGGCTCGTCGGGCAGCGCGCAGAAAAACGCCGCGCAGCGGGCCGCCGAAAATCCGGGCAGACGCTCCACCCGGCCGAAGATGCGTTCCGACGCCGCGTCACGCTCTTCGGAAGAGAGCGAGAGGTTCCGTTTTTTCATCGCAGCGCGCAGTTCTTTCTTGGTCATAAAATCCCACCTTTTCGGCCTAAAATTCCCGCCCGTTTCTATTGTTATTCTGCAAACAATGGCTATCTTTGCGTCCGGGAACACAAAACTTTAACAAATATAAACAAATTTAAATCATTATGAGCTGTTTTTTATCTAATTCCTCGCTGGGCAAGAAGTTAGTGATGAGCGTAACGGGGTGTTTCCTCGTGCTCTTTATTCTCTTCCACATGTCCATGAACATTGTGGCGATCATCTCGCCTGAGGCTTACAACATGATCTGCGCGCTGCTCGGAGCCAACTGGTACGCTCTGGCCGGCACCGCAGTGCTGGCGGCAGGCGTCGTCGTGCACTTCATCTACGCGGTCATCCTCACCATGGAGAACCTCAAGGCGCGCGGCAGTCAGCGCTACGCCGTGACGGTAGTCGAACCGGGCGTGTCGTGGGCGTCGAAAAACATGCTCGTACTGGGCTTCATCATTCTGGGCGGTCTGGCGCTCCACCTCTTCAACTTCTGGGCTAAAATGCAGCTCGTGGAGGTATTGGGCGGCCACGAGAACTCGCTCGGACTCCATCCGGCGGACGGCGCTTCGCTGATCGCCTACACCTTCTCGCAGTGGTATTACGTGGTGATCTACCTCGTGTGGTTCTTCGCCCTCTGGTTCCACCTCACGCACGGCGTATGGTCGATGTTCCAGACCGTGGGATGGGCCAACGACACGTGGTATCCCCGCCTGAAGTGCATCGCCAACATCGTGGCGACGGTCATCTTCCTCGGCTTCGCCGCCGTCGTGGTGATCTACTTCATCAAGAGTGTCTGCCCCTGCTGCGCAGGCGCCTGCTAACCGATTATCCAGAACAATAAACACACAACAGATATGGCTTTCAAATTAGATGCTAAAATTCCTGCCGGCGCTCTCGCAGAAAAGTGGAGCAACCATAAGGCAGCTATCAAGGTCGTAAGCCCCGCAAACAAGCGCAAGCTCGACATCATCATCGTCGGAACGGGTCTGGGCGGTGCATCCGCAGCCGCTTCGCTCGGCGAACTGGGATATAACGTAAAGGTATTCTGCATTCAGGATTCGCCCCGCCGCGCGCACTCGATCGCCGCGCAGGGCGGTATCAACGCCGCGAAGAACTACCAGAACGACAACGACTCGGTATACCGTCTGTTCTACGACACGATCAAGGGCGGCGACTACCGCGCCCGCGAAGCCAACGTCTACCGCATGGCCGAAGTCGCCAACCTGATCATCGACCAGTGCGTGGGACAGGGCGTGCCTTTCGCCCGCGAATACGGCGGCCTGCTGGCCAACCGTTCGTTCGGCGGCGCGCAGGTTTCGCGTACGTTCTACGCCCGCGGCCAGACGGGTCAGCAGCTCCTGCTGGGCGCCTACTCGGTACTCAACAAGGAGATCGCCGCCGGCACGGTGAAGAGCTATCCCCGTCACGAGATGCTCGACATCGTCGTGGAGGACGGCGAAGCCAAGGGCATCATCGCCCGCAACCTCGTCACCGGTGAGATCGAGCGCCACGGCGCACACGCCGTCGTGATCGCAACGGGCGGATACGGCAACGTATTCTTCCTCTCGACCAACGCCATGGCGTCGAACGGCTCGGCTGCATTCCAGTGCTACCGCAAGGGCGCAGGCTTCGCCAATCCCTGCTTCACGCAGATCCACCCCACCTGCATCCCGGTTCACGGCGACCAGCAGTCGAAACTGACGCTGATGTCGGAGTCGCTGCGCAACGACGGCCGCATCTGGGTTCCCAAGAAACTCGAAGACGTGAAGGCGCTGCGTTCGGGCGCCAAGAAGCCGTCGGACATCGCCGAAGAGGACCGCGACTACTATCTGGAGCGCCGCTACCCGGCCTTCGGCAACCTCGTGCCGCGCGACGTGGCATCGCGTGCCGCCAAGGAGCGCTGCGACGCAGGCTTCGGCGTAAACGAGACCGGACTGGCCGTATTCCTCGACTTCAAGACCGCCATCGAGCGTCTGGGCAAGGAGATCATCAAGAAACGTTACGGCAACCTGTTCGACATGTACGAGGAGATCACCGACGTAAGCCCCTACGAGCAGCCGATGCAGATCTTCCCCGCCGTGCACTACACCATGGGCGGCATCTGGGTCGATTACAACCTGATGACCACCATCCCCGGCCTGTATGCCATCGGCGAGGCCAACTTCTCGGACCACGGTGCGAACCGTCTCGGCGCTTCGGCCCTGATGCAGGGTCTGGCCGACGGCTACTTCGTACTGCCCTACACCATCGGCGACTACCTCTCGCACAAGATTCAGGCTCCGAAGGTGAAGACCGATACCAAGGCTTTTGACGAGGCGGAAAAGGGCGTCAGGGAGAAGATCGCCAAGCTGCTGTCGATCGGCGGCAAGCAGTCGGTGGACGACATTCACAAGAAACTCGGCCATATCATGTGGGAGAACGTCGGCATGGCCCGCTCGAAGGAGTCGCTCGAAAAGGCGATCAGCGAGATTCAGGCGCTGCGCAAGGAGTTCTGGAAAGACGTGAAAGTCGTAGGTCAGGAGAAGGATTTCAACGTGGAACTCGAAAAGGCGCTGCGTCTGGCCGACTTCCTCGAACTGGGCGAGCTGATGGCGCGCGACGCACTCAACCGCGAGGAGTCGTGCGGCGGTCACTTCCGCGTAGAACACCAGACCGAAGAGGGCGAAGCCAAGCGTGACGACGAAAACTTCGTATACGCCGCCGTTTGGGAATACAAGGGCGAGGACGCCGCTCCCGAACTGACGAAAGAGCCGCTGAACTTCGAATTCGTACACCCCGCTCAGCGCAACTACAAAGACTAAGCTTTTGACGTTAAACTTTAATAACAATTTGAAATTATGAATTTTACATTAAAGATATGGCGTCAAAAGGACGCTAAGACCAAGGGCGGCTTCGAGACGTACAAAGTCGAGAACATCTCGGCAGACACCTCGTTTCTTGAGATGCTCGACATCTTGAACAACAACCTTATCCACGAGGGCAAGGAGCCCGTAGCGTTCGACCACGACTGCCGCGAGGGTATCTGTGGCATGTGCTCACTGCACATCGACGGTCACGCCCACGGTCCCGGTCAGGCCGCTACCACCTGCCAGATTTACATGCGCAAGTTCAAGGACGGCGCAACGATCACCATCGAGCCGTGGCGCTCGGCGGCGTTCCCCGTCATCAAGGACCTCGTCGTGAACCGCTCGGCTTACGACCAGATTCTTCAGGCCGGCGGCTTCATCTCGGTACGCACCAACTCGGTGCCCGACGCCAATGCGATTCCGATCGCGCAGGCCGACGCCGAAGAGTCGATGGACGCTGCCGCCTGCATCGGCTGCGGCGCCTGCGCGGCAACCTGCAAGAACGGTTCGGCGATGCTCTTCGTCGCCGCCCGCGTATCGTCGCTCGCCAAACTGCCGCAGGGCCGTGTGGAGGGTGCACGCCGCGCCAAGGCGATGGTCGCCAAGATGGACGAGCTGGGCTTCGGCAACTGCACCAACACGGGTGCCTGCCAAGCCGAGTGCCCCAAGTCGATTTCGATCGCGCACATCGCGCGCCTGAACCGCGAGTTCCTCTCCGCGAAGTTCGAAGACTAATAAAAGTGCCGGAACAATCCGGAAAAGGGCGGGAAGCATATTCCCGCCCTTTTTCATGCCCCGGAACGCAGACGCTTGCATCATGCCCCCGCCCCTTCATCCCCGGCAACACTCCTCAGTGATTCACCCCGCGCGCTCCGGGCACTGTTCTCCGGGCACTATTTTCCGGCCGCAGCCGCGGAACGTTCCGGCAAATACCCGAAGCGACGGCTGACCCCACTTTTCTTTCGCACAGCTCCGCAACAACGGTATCGTTCTTGCGACGAAACGCGAAAAACCAAAACGGCAAAAACATGGACATCGTAGAATTTCCAAACGACCGCACCGTCATCTCCACGGAGAACAACGGATTCGCAGGCGGCGAGCGCGACGAAAATCTGATCGACGAGGAGCTGTTGGAGACGGAAATCCCGCTCGACGACCGGATTCCGGACGCGGCGCACGAAGATGCGGAGAACGACCGCCCCGTCTACGACGAGGAGGGCTACCGATACGATCCGGGCGGAGAATGAAAAATCCCCGGAGTAGCCTCCGGGATTCCGTCCGCAACGACGCAGACACCGGCCCTGCAACAGCACGGGATCGGCTCCGAAAATAAAAAAACGCAGAAGCCGCGCCGGCTTCCGCAGGATTCGCATGCAGCAAATGCCGCTCATCAGACAGCAACAAGCATCGTCCATACAACGCCGAAATCCGGCACAGTATACAGAAAAAAAATACGCCACGGAATCCGTGGCGCATCTACTTTTCATACCGGAGACCGCTTGATGAAGCCGCCCGAATTTTCCGAATCCGGCCCTTATTTAGGGCGAATCGTCGAAAGGCGGGCGACCTGCCGGAGATCGAACACCCCGAAAATATTCACCACTACCGTCTCCTTCGCGCCGTAAGTTATCATCACCAGTTCCGATTTGACCGACAGCGCGGTTTCGCGGATATAGAACTTCGTGGTCTGCCCGTTCTCCGAGCCGGAAGTGACGGGCTGAAACTTCCGGTCGGCGGCAACGGCCGCCTCGGCATCCCGAACGAACCGACCGCCGTCACCCTCTTTCAGGGCGATGATGCGGATATACTGAATGTCCTTCAGCAGTACGGCAAGCCCCTTGTCGCCCCGTTCCGCGGCCTGACGGCTCATCAGCTGCATCATCTTCTGCTCCAGCTGCACGCTCGTAAAGCCTTCGGCGGCGGCATAACGGCTAAAAAAGTCGTCTACGGAATTGCTCTGGGCCGCAGCCAGCCGAGGAAGGAGCAGTATCAAAATCAATAATAGTCGTTTCATGTCCGTTCGTATTTGGTTACATGAGCAGCGAGATGCCGAAACTGAACGTATGGCACTCCGGTCCCGCATGCTTCTTGAACAGCGGGGTCACGCCGTAGCTGGCGAAGATGCCGATGCCGTAATAGGAAACCGTTCCTCCTACACCGAACTGATAGGTTCGCAGCCCCGACAGCTCGTACTCCACGCGCGGTTTCTTGTGGAGCGACGTCAGCTCTATCCCGAAATCGGAATAGGCGATCACCGAGGCCTGAAAATGTTTGAACGGCTTGTAGATAAGCCGGATCGGAATTCCCAGCGACGAAGTGACGAATTTCGATTTGTCGGCGGGTTCGTCCAGCGCCACGGGCAGCAGACGGCCCTTTTCGTAGCCCAAGCGGATTCCGGCATCCGCAAGCCGGTAGTTGTCGACGGCGAACCGCAGATCGGTGGCGAAGTAGAGTGTCCGGCTCTTGTTCAGGGCGACCTGCACCTGCATCACCGAAGCGGCGCAGTGGAACGAATTCCCCAGTTTCTGATCCAGAAACCCTTTCTCTTCGGGGGCATAGCCGCCGTAATCGACGCCGACGAGCTTCGTAAAGCCGAATTCGCCGCTGTTAAAAAAGTAGAGTTTCACACGCCCGGACCTCATGACCAGATCCGCCTGCGAATCCGTCTCCGGCGCACGGCCCAGCGTCAGGCCGAAACCGGCCACTTCGAGTACCACACTCCCCTCACGCCCGTCTCCGCGCAACGACATCAGCTCGCCGCCCATCGCATCGAGCCGCCGCAGGGTGTCGAGCCCCAGCGAATCGCGGTCCACGGTTCGGATGGCATATTCACGGCCGGTACGGCGGCCGGCCGAATTGGCCGGTATCCGGTCGGCAGTCTGCGCGGCACTCCGGTCGGCGCTCTGCGCGGCAAGCAGCTGCGGAAGGAGCAGAATCAGAATCAACAGCAATCGTTTCATAATCGACACGTATTAGGTTAGGTTGCAATCAGAGCATGAGTCCGACACCGAACGAGAAGGCATGGCAGTCGGGTCCCACATGCTGTTTGAACAGCGGAGTCACGCCGTAACGGGTGAAGAACCCGAAACCGCGATAGCTGACACTGAGACCGACCCCGAACTGATAGGCCCGGAACCCGGACAGGCTGTTTTTCTCCTTCGGTTTCTTATAAATCGCGTCGGCGCCCAAGAGGAAGTCGGAATAGGCGACGGCCGTGATCCGTAGGTGTTTCGCCGGAGTGTAAGTCAGCCGAACGGGAATGCCGAGCGAGGAGGTGACGGCTTTCGACTTGCCGGCGGGTTCGTCCAGCGCGACCGGAACGACACGTCCTCCGTCGTTGCCGAGCGTGATCGTATTATCGGAGAGCCGGTAATTGTCGAGCGTGTACTGCATGCCCACCCCCAAGCAGAGCGAACGGCTCCGGTTGAGCGCCAGCCGGAGCTGCACCGCCGAAAAACTGAAATGGAAGGAAGATCCCAGCCGCTGATCCAGAAAGCCCTTTTCCCCGGACGCATACCCCGAATAGTCGACGCCGACCAACTGCGTGAATCCCAATTCGATATTGCTGAATGCATTGAACCAGACGCGGGGCTTTTTCAGCTCCATTCGTTGCATCGGCGTATGTCCCAGCGTAAGCCCGAAACCCGCCACTTCGAGGATCATGTTGCCGTCACGGCCGCCGTCACGCAGCCGGATCAGATCGCTGTCCACCGTATCAATCCGCCGGAGCGTATCGATTCCCGTCGAATCGCGCTCCACGGTCTCGATGGCAACCGGTTTTCCGTCGGCTCGGCGGAAACAGGCCGAATCGGCTTTCTGCGCCGCAGCGACTTCATGCGCCGGAGCGGACGAAATAAAGAACTGCGCCCCAGCAGGCGAAACCGCCAGCAGGAGCAGCGCTCCCGTACAAACAAACAGTTTTTTCATACCCGTATCGTTTTATTCGTTTATTATCAGTTCATCCACCATGCGGACCTGATCGCCGAAATCCGAGAGTCCCTGCAGGTAAACCGTCGCCTGCATGGCAGCCTCCTTGTCGTAAATCGCCACACCGTCGATATAGCAATAGGGCTTGCGCAGATATTCGGCATAGAAAAACACGCCCAGCACCACCGCCGCAGCGGCAGCCACGCCCCAGAGGGGACGGAGTTTCCGGCCGCCCCGCGCCCCGCGCCCGGCTGCGGAACGCGTTTCATAACGCCGCATCCCTTCCGCCGGACGGACAGCCGGACCGGTTTGCACGCTACCCTCGCCGGGATACCGCTCTTCGGCCAGAGCGTCCAATCCGCCGAACATCGTCCGCGCATAACGCAGGGATGCGGGAATCTCATCCACGTACCGGAAATAGTCGCGCAGTTCGCGCTCTTCGGCTTCGGTCGTCCGCGCATCGAAATAGCGCTCCAGCAGCCGCTCAATTCTTTCGTCCTGCTCTTTCATCGTCCATCATTTTTTTCAGTACCTCTCTCAGTCCGTTGCGGGCGCGGGAGAGAATCACGCGCACCTGCGCTTCGTCGCACGCCGCTATCTCGGCGATTTCGCGGGTCGGATACCCCTCGATATCCTTCAGGTGGAGCACCTCGCGCTGCCGTTCGGGCAGGCAGGCCATCGCGCGTCGCACCAGATCGCGCGCCTCCCAGCCCTCCGCATCGCCCGTCGTCGAACGTTCGGCCCACCCCGCGACCGCATTGTCGCGCCGCTCGCCGGCCTGCCGGCTGCGGAACCGGTCGTAACAGCAGTTACGCACCGCGACCATCACGAAGGAAGCGACGTCGCGGCAGCCGTCGAGCCGATCACGCTCCCGCCACAACCGCTCCAACAGGTCGTGCGTCACGTCTTCCGCCTCGTCGGCGCAGAGCAGCAGACTCTGCGCGTAGCGGAACATACGATCGCGCAGCGGGACGACATATCGGGTGAATTCGAATTCCTCCATTGTATCTGTAAGACGAAACCGACGGGCGAAACGCAACATCGGATCATCAAATATCGCAATTTTTTCCTGCAACACCTCCTTTCTTCCGCAGCAACCGGTGATTCTATATTATAGGTATCCGAAAAAAAATCGCATTTTTTAAGAAAAAAAGTACTTTGCATTGCATAATACTAAAAACTGTATTATATTTGCAGTACCAAAGTAGCAGTAACCCGGACACATTAACCCTAAATCAGCTTCTACGACTATGAAAGAGACAGTAAACGTAAACATCGGTTCGCAAGCCTTCACGCTCGACGAAGACGCCTACCGCGTACTGAGAAACTATCTCGAAGATATCCGCAGCCGCCTGCCCGAATACGACACCGAGACCATGGGCGACATCGAAGCGCGCATCGCCGAGATTTTCCGCGAGATCGTTTCGTCGCCGATGCGGGTCATCACCCTCGACACGGTCCGCCAGACCATGAACCGCATGGGATCGCCCGCCGACTTCGGCGAACGCCGCGGCAGCGCCCCGCAGGAGGAACAGCCCGAACCGGAACCCCGTAAACTGTTCCGCTCGCGCACGGACCGTTCGATCGCCGGCATCTGCGGCGGACTGGCCGAATTCTTCCATGTCGATACGACCGTCCTGCGCCTGATCACCCTGTTCCTGATACTTTTCGGCGGACTCTCGATCTGGGCCTACATCATTCTCTGGATCGTCATTCCGGAAGAACCCGCACGCAAATTCAGCATTCACAACAAAAACCGATAAAACCATGACAACGAACAACACCAAGAGACTGCTGCGCACTCCCGACGGCATCATCGCAGGCGTCTGCGGCGGACTGGCCGAATTCTTCGGTCTCGACGTATCGCTCATACGCATAGCAACACTGATCCTCATACTCTTCGGCGGCCTTTCGATCTGGGTCTACATCATCCTCTGGCTGATCGTGCCGAAGGCTCCGAAGCGATTAACCGAATAGCACAATGGCCGAAGACAACGTAAAAGCGCAGATGCGCAAAGGAATTCTGGAGTACTGCATCCTCGCCATTCTCTCCCGCGAAGATTCATACGCTCCGAAGATCATCGCCGAACTCAAGCAGGCCGAGATGATCGTAGTCGAGGGTACGCTCTACCCGATCCTCACGCGGCAGAAGAACGCAGGGCTTCTGACCTACCGCTGGGAAGAGTCTCCGCAGGGACCTCCCCGCAAGTACTACACGCTCACCGAAAAGGGGCGCGAATACCTCACGACGCTCGACGAGGCATGGGACGAACTCGTAGGACAGATCCGCATCATTCGTCACGGCAAACAATAAAAAACCTCAAAAAATCACAACCATGAAAAAGATACTCCTGATCGCAGTCCTGCTGGGCGCCATGCTCTCCGTAACGGTCTATTTTGTCTGCATCGCAGCGCCGTCCGTCTTCTTCGGCAAAGGGCTCAAAGGCAGCGGCAACATCGTCACACGCACCATCGAGACTCCGGCCTTCGACCGCATCGACGCCGCACGCGCCGTCAAGGTCGTCATCACCGACAAGACCTCCGGCAAAATCACCATCGCCGCCGACGACAACGTTATGGATTACGTCGTAGTCGAAGCCAACGGCGGCCGGCTCACGGCCACGATCGACAAGTCGATAAACAACCTCTCGAACGCCGACGTCACCGTGACGGTTCCGGCCAACGGCAGCATCCGCGCCCTCGACGCATCGAGCGCCGCGAAAATTTCGGGCGACGTGGTGCTGAACGCCGACAAATTCGCCATGGACGCATCGAGCGCCGCCAAGATCGACGTTTCGGTCAAGGCCCAATCCTGCGCCGTAGCCGCATCGAGCGCATCGAAAATCAACGCCTCGGTAGAAGCGGTCTCCTGCAGCGTGGAGGCTTCGAGCGCATCGAAAATCACGCTGAAAGGCTCGGCCGCGAAGTGCACCGCCGACCTCAGCTCGGCCGCGAAACTTTCGGCCGGAGACTTCGTCGCCGCCGAGTGCTCGGTAAACACTTCGAGCGCGGCGAAAGCCGTCGTAAACTGCACGGAGCGTCTGCACGCCGACGCATCGAGCGGCAGTTCGATCCGCTACAGCGGCGACTGTCAGACCAGCATCAACAAGTCGAGCGGCGGCAGTGTCGGCCGCAACTAACCCCCAAACCGAGCAACCATGAAAGAGGTTAAGAAATGCAGCATTTCGGGCGTGGCGTTCACGATGGATACCGACGCTTATCAGGAGCTGGAAGCCTATCTCGAAAGCCTGAAAAAGACCTACAAGGAGACTCCCGACGGAGCCGAGATCGTCGCCGACATCGAAGCCCGCATCGCCGAGCTGATCCTCTCGGCGCAGGACAGCACCCGCGTGGTCGAAAAGCCCCTGATTCTGAATATCATCCGACAGATGGGGACCGCCGAGGACATCTCCGAAGAGGAGCCGGGACGAAGCCCCGAAGAGCCGCGCATCCCGCGCCGTCTCTACCGCGACACCGAAAACGCCAAGCTGGGCGGCGTCTGCGCCGGCATCGGCAAGTATTTCGACGTCGATCCGGTCTGGATACGGCTGGCCATGTTCCTGCCGATACTGCTCACCGTCTTCCAGTGGATTCCCTTCATGCGCTGGACCGGTCCGATGATGGGCAACCTGTTCGGCATCTTCGTCATCTGCTACATCATCATGTGGTTTGCCGTTCCGGCTCCCCGCACGGCGCGCCAGAAACTCGAAATGAACGGCGAGAAGATCACGGCGCAGTCGATCCGCGAAACCACCGAAGCCAGCGCGAGCTGCGATCCCGACGCCAAGGCCAAACCCATCGTCGCCGAAGCCGTGTCGGTATTCGGCAAGGTGGTGCTCATCCTCCTCAAGCTCTTCGCCGGAGTGCTCGTATTCGGACTCATCATGGCGGCCTGCGCGCTGATTATCGGACTCTTCGCGCTCATCATCGGCGGCGCCAGCATCTCCATTCCGTTCTTCCCGCTGGGCATGACGCTGTGGGTTCCCGCGCTCGGCATACTTATTGTACTGATACTGGTAATACTGCTCATTTACGTACTGATGTGCCTCATCGCTTCGCGCAAGCCCGGAGGCAAGACCATACTGGTAATCTTCCTGTTGTGGCTCGCCGGCATCATCGCCTGCACCTGTATCGCCATCCGCGAGAACGTCGGCGACCGTATCCGGACCAGACACAGCGTTATCGAACGGATGCTCAACAGCGAGATAATCATCGACAACGACACCACGACGGTCGAGCGGCTGCTGGAGGAGTACGACAGCCAGAACGTCATCGAGGACGGCCGCAAAACGCTGCATATCAGCGTCCCGAACCAGTCGATCGACATTACGATCGACAGGGAGAAGGCCGGACTGGAGGTGAAAGCCAACGGCAAACGGGTGAAAGTGCAGACGGGAGACGACAAAACCGAATCCGCAGAACCGGATTCGGTCCGACAGCCGGACGCCGGCCGAGTCCCCGCAGAGCAGACCGAATAAAGGCCACAGGCGTTAGGTAAAATAAAAAGTTTTTTCGAAACGCGGGGCGGATCCTCCGGGAACCGCCCTCGTTTTTTGAAAAAATTGAAATAATTACTACCTTTGAGCGATTTTGTTTTCTAAACGAAAAACTATGGCTGGAATCAAATGTATCGGTATTCTGACTTCGGGCGGCGACGCTCCGGGAATGAACGCCGCCATACGCGCGGTAACCCGCAGCGCAATCTATAACGGCTTCGCCGTCAAGGGCATCATGCGCGGATACAAAGGTCTCGTATTCAACGAGATCGTGTCGTTCAAATCCCAAAGCGTAAGCAACATCATCCAATTGGGCGGTACGATCCTCAAGACGGCCCGCAGTCAGGAATTCACCACGACCGAAGGCCGCAAGGCGGCATACGACAACATGGTGGCGGCCGGCATCGACGCGCTGGTGGTCATCGGCGGCGACGGTTCGCTCACGGGCGCCGGCATCTTCGCCGAGGAATACAACGTGCCGATCGTGGGACTTCCCGGCACCATCGACAACGATCTGGGCGGCACCGACTCGACGATCGGCTACGACACGGCGCTCAATACGATCGTCGAAGCGGTCGATAAACTCCGCGACACGGCGTCGAGCCACGAGCGGCTCTTCTTCGTCGAGGTGATGGGCCACACGGCGGGTTATCTGGCGATGAACAGCGCCATCGCCACGGGTTCCGAAGCGGCGATCATACCCGAAATGGAAACCGAAGTGGACCAGCTGGCCGAACTCATCAACCACGGCTTCCGCAAGAGCAAGAACTCGGCGATCGTCATCGTGGCCGAGAACCCGAAGACGGGCGGCGCCACGGCGCTGGCCGAACGTGTCAAGAAGGAGTTCCCGCAGTACGACGCGCGCGTCACGATTCTGGGCCATATCCAGCGCGGCGGATCGCCGACGGCCGTGGACCGCATCCTCGCCTCGCGCATGGGCGAAGCCGCCATCGAAGCGCTTCTCGACGGACAGCGCAACGTGATGATCGGCACGATGAACGGCAAGATTGTCTACGTCCCGTTCGCCAAAGCCGTGAAGCACGACAAGGGCATCGACCGCAAAGACCTCGAACTGGTCAAGATACTCTCCATATAATCCAAAACGCAATCCCGAACTTACCGAATGAAACGTGTTATAGGCATCGGCAATGCCCTGACGGACATGCTGGTCAATCTGAAATCCGACTCGGTGCTGAGTCGCTTCAAACTCGCCAAAGGCTCGATGAGCCTCGTGGACACCACCCTGCAGACCGAAATTTCGAAATCCGTGGCAGGACTGCCCTACTCGCTGTCGCTGGGCGGCTCGGCGGGCAACACCATCCGCGCCATGGCCAAACTGGGCTGCGATGTCGGGTTCATCGGCAAGGTCGGACAGGATACGACGGGCGACTTCTTCGTGCAGGCGCTCGAAAACTTGGGTGTGGAACCGGTCATCTTCCGGGGCACGGAGCGTTCGGGCAAATGCGTGTCGCTCATCTCGCCCGACGGCGAACGCACGATGGTCACCCATCTGGGCGCCGCGCTCGAACTGACGGCCGAAGAGATCGAAACGTCGATTTTCGACCATTACGACTGTCTTTACGTCGAGGGCTATCTGGTGCAGAACCACGACCTGATTCTCAAAGCCGCCAAGACGGCCAAGGAGTGCGGGCTGAAAGTCGCCGTCGATCTGGCCAGCTTCAACATCGTGGCCGAGAATCTCGAATTCCTGCGCGGTCTGGTCCGCGACTACGTGGACATCGTTTTCGCCAACGAGGACGAAGCCAAGACCTTCACCTGCGAAGCCGAACCGCTGAACGCCCTGCAGGTAATTTCTGAAATGTGCGAGCTGGCCGTGGTGAAAATCGGCATCAAGGGCGCCATGATCAAGCAGGGCGACGAAGTGGTGCATGTAGGCATCATGGCCGCAGCCAAGCGCGTGGACACGACGGGCGCGGGCGACTTCTACGCCGCGGGATTCCTTTCGGGACTCTGCGACGGACTTTCGCTGCGCCAGTGCGGCACGATCGGGGCCATCACGGCGGGTAAGGTCATCGAGGTCGTCGGCACGACGTTCGG